>JASFQI010000321.1:0-5872 GCA_050115555.1 Desulfobacteraceae bacterium | reverse complement strand
CGCCCGCCACGAGGCCGAGCCCGCCGATAGCCAGAAGCGCTGTGAGCATGGTTTCTCTCCGTTGATCGTATCGTTATTCCGGCCGCGGTGTCGCGACTACCATTTATGTTCCCCACAAAAGCGAATGGGCGCTATTGCACCATTCCCGCAAAGCCCAGAAACGCCAGTGCCAGCATGCAGGCGGTGATGAGTGCGGCCGGCGTGCCTTGCAGGTTGACCTGCACAGGGGCGGTGGCCAGACGCTCCCGAATGCCTGTCATCAGGATCAGGGCCACACCGTATCCCACGCTGGAGGAAAACGCGAAAACCAACGTCTCTACGAAGCTGTACTCGTTCTGAATGGAAAGCACGGCCACACCCAGGACCGCACAGTTCGTCGTGATCAGGGGAAGGAAGATACCAAGTGCCCTGTAAAGCGCGGGCACGGACTTCTGAAGAAACATCTCCACCAGTTGGACCAGGGTGGCAATCACCAGAATGAAGGCAATCGTCTGAAGATACTCGAGCCCGTACACATTCAGGATCCAGTGCTGGACGAGCCAGGTGACGCCGCTCGCCAGGGTGATCACGAAGACCACCGCCATACTCATCCCGATCGCCGTATCCAGCCGGTTGCTCACCCCCATGAACGGGCACTGGCCCAGGTACCTGACCAGGACGACATTGTTCACAAAGGCCGCACTGACAAACAGGAGCAAAAATTCGCTCATGGTTCCTTCACCCCCTGAAGCCCCTGAAGAGGCTCCGGATTAAGGCATTTCTTCGTGACCGGGCCTGCACAAAACGAGAGAAGGCCCGGTTCCATGCCTTTTCAGCTCTTTTTCTGCTGCCGCATGCTGACCCAGTTCATCAGCCCCAGGATCACACCCAGGCACAGGAACGCGCCCGGCGCCTTGACCATTACTGCGAAGGGTTCAAAGGAGTCCCAAAGGATCGACATGCCGAAAAGGGTCCCGTTCCCGATGATCTCCCGTACCGCTCCCAGAAAGGTCAGGGACAGGGTGAACCCCAGCCCCATGCCGAGGCCGTCCGCAATGGAGGGCAGGAGACGGTTCTTGGAAGCAAACGCCTCCGCTCGACCCAGGATGATGCAGTTGACCACAATCAGTGGAATAAACAGGCCCAGGATCTTGTAAAGCGGATAAAAATAGGCCTGCATGGTCAACTCCACGATCACGACGAAGGACGCAATGACCACGATGAAGGCGGCGATGCGTACCTTCTTCGGGATGACGTTTCGAAGGAGGCTGATCAACACGTTCGAGCAGACCAGCACGAAGGTCGTTGCCAGACCCATGCCCAAGCCGTTTTTGGCCGCCGTGGTTACTGCGAGCGTGGGGCAAAGGCCGAGCACGAGTCGGAACGGCGGAATTTCCTTCCACAGCCCTTTGGTGAATTCGTTAAAGGCACCCATCGCTCTAGCTCACCTCCTCTTTGACCTTGGGAAAGAGCTTCATGGCAGCGTTGATGGCCGAGATCACTCCCTTGCTGGAGAAGCTCGCACCGCTCACCCCATCAATGGCCCCACCGTCACTGGAAAGCTGCACACCCCCCTCGAGCGGCAACCCGCGAAACTGCTCGGTAAAGACCGTCTCGGTGATACGCGCCCCCAATCCAGGGGTTTCGGAATGGGTCATCACACTGATTCCGGTGAGCTTCCCGTCCAAGGATAGACCCACCATCACCTCGATCTCCCCCCCATACCCGGATCCGCTGGAGGCATAGGCGACCGCGGTCACCTGACCGTCCTTTTTGGCCAGGAAAATGGTTTTCTCCAGGGGGTTGCCGTCCTTGTCCTTGCCCATCGGCAAGGCCATGCGATCCTGTATGGGATCGTTGTCGTAATCGTAATCGGACAAAACGGCCTGGATCGAAGGCCCTTTGACGAACTTCAGGAGCTGGTTCTCTCTCTGCGCCTGGGTGGCCTTGTTGGTAAACGAAAGGACCAGCCCGGAACAGGCGCATATCGCGGCCAGCACAACGACCATCCTCACCAGTTCACGCAATTTCTACGTTCCTCCCTACAGCCCTGGGTCTCACCCGATCCAGAAGCGGTGTCAGGGCGTTCATCAAAAGGATCGCAAATGGAACGCCTTCCACGTAGGTCCCCCAGGTGCGGATGATCATGGTGAGCACGCCGCACCCCACACCGTAAAGAAGCATGCCGGGCCCGCTCAATGGCGCGGTGCCCTTTTCCGTGGCCAGAAAGAAGGCTCCCAGCATCATCCACCCGGAGAGCACGTGATAGGTGGGATGCGGATACACGTTCGGATCGACCTGCCAGAGAATCATGGCAAAAACCCAGGCCGAGGCCAGAAAGGCAACCGGGATGTGCCACGTGATGTTCCGCCGAAACAGCAGGTAAAGGCCGCCCAGGAGAACGGCGAGTACGCACCCCGTTCCGATCTCAGCCGGGACATTCCCTATAAACAGATCACTCCACGGAACCCAGGAGGCCATTTCCATATCCTCGGCCACCGCGATCAACGGGGGATCTGCCAGGTATCGGCCGGTCTCCATTCCGAAGAGTGGGTGCGGTATGGGAAAATCCGCCATCCTCACACCGTAGGATACCTGGACGAACGTCCACCCCACGATGACCGGATTGAAGGGATGGTTTCCAAGGCCCCCGAGCAGGTGCTTACCCACCACGATCGTCGTGAACGCCCCGGCCACGGCCAGCCACCAGGGAACCAGGGGGCTGAGGACCAGACCCAGAAGGATCCCGGCGAACAGGGCGCTGCCGTCCATTACTCGAATGGGTTGTCCCATGACCTTCTGCCAGAGCAGTTCCGTCAGCACGGCGGTCAACGCACAGATCGCCACGATCCTCACGGCCGGGAGGCCGTAGTAGAACCAGCCGGCCAGAAAGATCGGGAGCAGGGCCAGAAGGTTGTCGCGCATGATGCTGCGAATGGAGATCCCCGAGTGGACAAACGGGGACATGGAAACGTGCAGGTCGGGGCGTTTCATCGTTCCTCCCTCAGAGCCGACAGCTCGTGCTTGCCGAACCGGATGAGATGGACCATCGGCCGTCTGACCGGGCAGACGTAGGCACAGATCCCGCACTCAATGCACCGAAAAAGGTCGTTTTCCTCCGCCTCTTCGAACCGCCCGTACTCACAGGAACGACTGAGCTCGTTGGGGAAAAGACGCATGGGACAGGACTGGACGCAACGCCCGCAGTTGATGCAGGGCTCGTCCTCGTAAAGGGTGAAGTCGTCCTCCCCCTGGAACAGGACGATCTCGGTCTCCTGGGCCAGAGGAACCTCCAAATCGTATATGGCATGTCCGAGAAAGGGGCCTCTGCAAACGACGCGGGCCGGGTTCTTGGGTTCCGGACTGAGTTGCTCCAGGGCGTCTTTGAGAAGCGTTCCCTCCCGCATTCGGACAAAGGACTGAATCCACTGGGAAGGCGAGGAAATCTGGACGAGAATCTCACGGGGTGGAATCCCTTCCCGCAATGTTTGTGCTGCACGGGCCGCTGTGATCACATCCACGACAACCGTTCCTACCGCACGCGCGTCCCCGCTCGGCTGAGGGATTTCGCGGCCGGTCAGATGCTGCACCAGCATCGGCTCCAGGGCAACCGGATAGCGATCCGGACACCGTACCACCTCGACACCGGCCATGCGCAGCCCCCGATCCAGGGATTCACTCAGGACCTGCTGTTTGGTCACGGCCAGAAGGGTCTTCTCCGCACCGCTCAAGGCCTTTAAAATCGGCAGGCTTTCCAGAATCTCATCGGCCAGGACGTCAAGGGCGCATCTCCGCAACCAGACACCGGGCTGTCGGTCCACGGCGTTCAGAATCAGGAAGTCGAGAGGCCGCCTTAGATCCGGGACAAAGGGGAAAAGCATCGGAGGCGTGAGAGCGGGTTGGGCGATTCGCACGGAGATAGGCCACGGATACACATCCGCTTCCCGAATGCCAGCCTCTGCGATCAGCCGAAGTTGGTCCTGCATCGCTCTCGGCGGACGGCCCTCCTCGAAAAGGCGCTCGGGCTCGCTCTCCGAGCCATTGGATTCGATCACTACGGAAAGGGCATCCCGCCCGAACGGTCCGGGCCAGGGTCGAATCTCCGAAACCCTTCCCGACACGGAGGCCCGTACATCCGGCAAAATGCCTCTCTCGTCCCGCGCGACGCATTGACCTTCCCGCACGGAGGCCCCCGGCCTGACCACCGGTTCCACCCGGCCCACAGGGAATTCCACCGGAAGGACCACCCTCGGGGGGAGGGGCAGGCTCTTCGGTTCCAGCGCCAGGTCACCCGCTCCCCGCTGCGGAAGTCGTATACCCTTCAGTCGATTCATGGCCACGTTGCTTCGAACCTCGAACGAACTCCGGTCCGCAAACGGTCCCCACCGAACACGCTCCGGCGGATGCAGGCTCAGGCCCTTCTTCCTGCCGCCCCTACGCCTCGAGCATCCTCACCGTCGCCGGCACAAGGATCCTTTTGCACCGGAAGTTCCGCAGCGCTCGGGCTCTGTGCTCGAGCGCCGGCTGAGTTGAACCTGAATGGGGTCCCCCCCCTCAGGTTGCGGTTGTGTGGACCCGAACTGTCGCGAATCGCCTCTTACGAACCTGCCTTGGAATCCCGGCACGTGCATCGGCCGTTTTCAAAAACCGGCCACATTCGCTGCAATCCGGTGTTTCACGAAAGCCCCGTGATATTCCTGAGAACCAGTCGGTATCCCACGATATCTATTATGAACCCCCCGATATGTCAAGGTGGTTTTCCAGCCTGGGCGTTCGAACGCCTTACCTGTCGCCTGATTTCGAGCCTTCCCTTCGAAGCGGGCCTCTGCGTTTCCACAATGCCCGGCGCGCACCGGAAATCAGTCGATCGCATCAAACGGGCAGTTCACGATGCAGCTCATGCACTTGATGCACTTGCTCCTATCGATGAAGGCCGGCTCCTTTTTCTTCCACTGTATCGCCCCGGCCGGGCAGTTCTTGAAGCAGAGGCCGCAACTCTTGCACCGCTCCGGGTCCACCACGAAGTCGAGCAGTTCGGCGCAGCGCTTGGCCGGGCAACGCTTCTCGTACACGTGCGCCTCATACTCGTCCCGGAAATACTGGAGCGTCGAGAGCACGGGGTTCGGTCCGGTCTGTCCGAGACCGCACAGGGCCGAGTCTCGAATCATGTCGCTGAGTTCCTCCAGGAGTTCGATGTCTCCCGGCTCGCCCTTCCCGGTGGTGATTTTGTTCAGGATCTCCAGCATCCGTTTGGTCCCTTCGCGGCACGGAGTGCACTTGCCGCAGGACTCGTCCTGGATGAAGTCCATGAAAAACCGCGCCATGTCCACCATACACGTCCGGTCATCCATGACGATCATGCCGCCCGAACCCATGATCGCGCCCACCTTGGCAATGGACTCGTAATCCACAGGGGTGTCGATGTGGGACATGGGCACGCAACCGCCCGAGGGGCCTCCGAGCTGGACCGCCTTGAACTTCCGCTTCTTGGGGATCCCGCCACCGACCTCGAAGATGATCTCCCGCAGCGAGGTTCCCATGGGGACCTCAACCAGGCCGATGTTCCGGACAGCCCCGGTCAACGCGAACACTTTCGTGCCCTTGCTTCCTTCGGTCCCGATGCTCGCGTACCAGTCGCCCCCGTTGGTAATGATCTGGGCGACATTGGCGTAGGTCTCCACGTTGTTCAGGACGGTGGGCTTCTTCCACAATCCCTGGTTGGCCGGGAAGGGCGGGCGCGGACGAGGCATACCGCGTTTTCCCTCGATGGAGTGCATCAGGGCGGTCTCTTCGCCGCACACAAAGGCCCCGGCCCCGCGATAGACCTCCAGGTCGAAATCGAAGCCGCTTCCCAGGATGTCCTCACCCAGAAGACCGTACTCCCGGGCCTGGG
>JASFQI010000320.1:0-5940 GCA_050115555.1 Desulfobacteraceae bacterium | reverse complement strand
CGAGCATCTCGGCGGCGGCTGACGGGGTGGGCGCTCGAAGGTCCGCCGCCAGGTCGGAGATGGTCACGTCGATCTCGTGGCCTACGGCTGAAACCACGGGGATGTGCGATGCACGGATGGCTCGTGCGACGGCCTCTTCATTGAAGGGCCAGAGATCCTCCAGAGAGCCGCCGCCCCGGGTCAGGACGATCACGTCCACAGCCAGGTGGCGATTGACGGTTTCAATGGCGGCAACGATTTCCCGCGCAGCAACCTCTCCCTGTACTCGAACCGGAACTATGGTGACTTCAATGTTCGCAAAGCGCCGGTGAACCACGCGCAGGAAGTCACGGACGGCTGCACCCGTCGGGGAGGTGATGACCGCCACGCACGCAGGCAGAAATGGAAGGCGCCTCTTGATCTCCTCGCGGAAAAGCCCCTCGGCCGCAAGCTTCTTTTTGAGCTGCTCGAAGGCCAGGGCCAGCGCCCCTACTCCCAGGGGTTCGAGGTAATCCAGTACGAGCTGGTATTCCCCACGCGGTTCATACACACCGATTCGCCCCTGGGCGATGACCTTCATTCCGTGCTCGGGCCGGAACTTGAGGGTTCGAAACACGGGCCGGAAGAGGACGGTCCGGATCTGTGCGTTTTCGTCCTTCAGGGCCATGTAACAGTGGCCTGAGGCCGGCGTGCGCACATTAGAGATCTCTCCTTCCACCCAGACGAAGCCGAAGCGGTCTTCCAGAAGTTCCCGAATATCGCCGGTCAGCTCGGTCACCGAGTACACGTGGGGACTCCGGCTTTCCAGGGGGTGTTCCGTATCGTCCAATGCCAGGCCTCCGTGAGGAATGATGAAGGCCAGAAGCGGAAAAGAGCTTCCGCTCTAAGCCCGTCGGGGCCCATAGTATCGGAATGCCCAAAGCCAGACAACCCCTTTTCAAGGGAAGGATTTTGACGCAAAATCGCCTGCTCGCAGGCGTCTTGTCCTGCCCGGGACTGCTCCTCTAGTGGCTCTCGTTGACAGCTCCGGGGTTTTTCCCTATGCTCCGCAAAAGGATGGAGTCGCCAGGACCCGAAATCGGAAGAGCCGGCCCGGAACTCCACGAAATGACGCTGCTGCTCTCGACGGTTGATTGGGTTTTAGGACGACCGTCGAGTATTTTACCCCTGGATCGCCCCAGGCCCGATCGGCCTGAGTGCCCGCCGCGCGACAAGGAGTCGGCCATGACCGGATCGCTGTTCAACGAGAGGGACGTGAAGCAGATTCAGGCCCGGGGAATGACGCCGGAGCACGTCCTGGGTCAGATCGACGCGATCAAGCGAGGGTTTCCCCCTGCCGAGCTGGATCGGCCCTGTAAGGCCGGCGACGGAATCGTCACGGTGGACGCATCGGATATCGCCCGCTTCTCGGATCGGTGGGACGACGTTGCAGGCAAGGGTCGCGCCATGAAGTTCGTGCCGGCGTCCGGTGCGGCCAGCCGCATGTTCAAGCTCCTCCAGTCCGTTTGGAACCGGCAAAGGGAGATCCGTGAAGAGGATGTGGCTCGACGGGCGGAGGCCGGGGATCCAGAGGAGGAAGCCTTCCTTCAGTTCCTGCGCGGCGTTCGAAAATTCGCGTTCTTCGATGACCTGTGTTCGGCCATGGCACGGGACGGAATCGATGCGGACAAGCGAATTTCCGAGGGCCGCTACGATGAAATTCTGGAATACCTGCTGACGCCCAAGGGGTTGGATGCGGCCAATCTCCCCAAGGGCCTTATTCCTTTTCATGCCTACCCGGACGGCTCCAGAACGCCCTTTGAAGAGCATCTGGTGGAGGCGGTTCGAACCGTCCGAGACAACAACGGGCGGGTGCGCCTGCACGTAACGGGAAGCCCCGAACACGAGGGTGCCATTCGAGACCATCTGGGCTCCGTTCGGGCGCGGTATGAGCATGGGGGCACGCGGTTCGATCTGGAGGTTTCCGTGCAGATGCCCCAGACGGATACGATCGCCTTGGATCTGGAGGATCGTCCTTTCCGGGACGAGGAGGGGAGACTCCTGTTTCGACCCGGAGGGCACGGGGCCATCCTGGAGAACCTGGACCGCCTTGGCGGAGACGTGGTCATTGTCAAGAACATCGACAACGTGGTTCCGGACCGCCTCAAGGGCCCAACGGTCACGTACAAGAAGGTCCTCGGAGGGTACCTGGTCACCCTTCAGGAGGAAATTTTCCGGCACGTTCAGACACTGGTGGAGGGAACTCCCGATGCCCATGGACTGGAACGGATCTGGACGTTTGCCGTAGAGCGGCTCGGGATCCAACCCCCGAACGGTTTGAAAGACGGCACCGGAAAAGCGCGGCGGGATTTCCTCCTGTCGCAGCTCAACAGACCCCTTCGGGTGTGCGGCATGGTGAAGAACGAGGGGGAGCCTGGAGGCGGACCTTTTTGGGTGCGTTACAGGGGCGGCGGCGTTTCACGGCAGATCGTGGAATCGAGCCAGGTGGACATGGACTCGGAGGAGCAAAAGGCGATCTGGAATGCCTCCACCCATTTCAACCCTGTGGACCTCACGTGCGGGTTGCGGGATTTCATGGGCAGACCGTTCGACCTGCACGCATTCCTGGACCCGGAAAGCGGGTTTGTATCGATCAAGTCCAAGGGGGGGAGGGAGCTCAAGGCCCTCGAGCTGCCGGGTCTCTGGAACGGGGCGATGGCATGGTGGCTAACGGTTTTCGTAGAAGTTCCCATCGTGACCTTCAACCCGGTCAAGACGGTCCTGGACCTGCTCCGTAAAGAGCACCAGCCCGCGTGAAGCGGGGTGGTGGAGCACGATGCCATGCCTACCAGTCCTGTGAATCAACGACAAACACTTTCCTCTTCCATTCGACTGGGTCTCAAGGGGTTTTGCATGGGGGCCGCCGACGTGGTGCCCGGCGTGTCCGGCGGGACCATGGCCTTCATCCTGGGGATCTACGAGGAGCTGATTGCCGCCATTCGCTCGATAGACGGCGCATTTCTACGGCTCCTTCTTCGCGGCAGGATTCGAGAGGCGCTTGATCGCGTTTCATGGCCCTTCCTCGCGACGGTGGGTGGCGGCATTCTATGCGCCGTCTTTTCCCTGGCTCGCGTTTTGAGTTGGCTGCTCAGAAACGAGCCGGTGCTGATCTGGTCCTTTTTTTTCGGGCTCATTGTGGCCTCTCTCTACACGGTGAGCCAGAGGATCAGGACGTGGCGTCCGCGTGTACCCCTGGGAATTCTCGCCGGAGCAGCGGGAACCTACGTGCTGGTAGGCCTGGTGCCGATGTCCACGCCCAATGCGCCGTGGTTCCTTTTCCTGAGCGGCGCTGTGGCGATTTGCGCTATGATCCTGCCCGGCATCTCCGGGGCCTTCATTCTCGTGCTCATGGGAAAGTACCTTTACATCCTGGAGGCGGTGAATCACCGGGACCTCTTCACGCTGGCCCTTGTAGGGAGTGGGGCCGTGGTAGGCCTTCTGAGTGTTTCCAGGCTCCTGGGGTGGCTTTTTCGGAAATATCACGATGCTACGATCGCCTTTCTGACAGGGCTCATGCTCGGGTCGCTGCGCAAGGTCTGGCCCTGGAAGGCTCCTGCCGGGCCCGCCGTGAGCGGCGGGGAGGATTCTGCGGCCGCGATTCACGTGAACGTGTTTCCGAGCGAATGGACCCTCGAAACGACGGCTGCCCTCGCCCTGGCCCTCATCGGATTCATGCTTGTCCTCTGGATCAGCCGCCGTTCAGAAGGATAGAGTTCCGCACGCGATGGCCTCCTGGATGTTTTGCCGATGGCATGGGGATTGCACAAATTTTTGATGACGCCCGAATAATGGAGGGAATCCTCCGGAGGTCGGCCCGGATCGGGAGACGTGCCGGATAGCGAACGTCAAAGGACCGACACCGGCGAGCGTTTGAAGTGCGCTCCTTCGGCATGGTTTCACAACCGTTTTTATGAGACTTCCAAGGGAAAAGCGGATTCGACTGTTCCGAGAGCTTCAGCAGAACAAGATCCCCTTGAGATTTCATCTGCTGGGAGAGGGATACGATCGTCTGAGCATCGTGACGGGGATTGAAAAGCGGGACGGAAAGATCTATGTGCTCGTTGATCGGCCAGGCGGATTCGACAATGATGTGCCCGATGGAATTGGCAAACGGGTCCAGCTCGAATTCGGGGACAAGGACCATATTCCGCATTCCTGCCGTTCGGTGCTCACGTACGCGGAGGGGGAGGATCTCTGGCTCGAGCTCCCGGAGGACCTGCAGAGATCGCAGAGGAGGCAGCATTTTCGCGTAGACACTCCCCAGGGCACACGAATCGTTTATGCTTTCGAAGGCCGGGAGCAGGAGGCCCCCGTGTTGAACATCAGCATGGGGGGGATTCTGATCATTGGACCGGATAATAAAAGCGAGGAAGGTCCCGCCCTTTACAAAGGGGCGAAGGTCACGAGCCTCTGCCTGTGGGGCAAGCAGGAGGGACAACCCGTTCGGATCTGGATCGGAAAAGGGCAAATCGTGCGAATCGACAAGAACCCGGATACGAAACGGATGAATTACGCGATACAGTTCCAGGCATTGGAACCGTCGGACGCAAAGGCGTTGGATCGCTTTATCTATTTCAGCCAGAGGAGACTACTCAGGAAGCGAAGCTTGCTGCAGGATTGAAATTAGACGTAGAGGTCGACGAGGGACCCGCTGCTGGCGCGTTCGAGTGCCTTACCCGACGCGTCATACAGCGGGTTTTCAGTACGAGGGCCGTAGCCGAGAAACACGAAATCCCGTCGCTGTCCACGACCTCCGACCGATGCGCCGGGATACCGGTCTTCGTCTGCACGCAACGCAAGACCATACGATGGGCTGATGGGTTGAAGGGCCCTTGAAGATGAAACGTTCATCCGAAAACGCCCCTTCCGTAAAAAAGACTCAATAAGTGCAAAAGTTAGTCACTTTTCACACAGAAGGCAAGAAAAATTGTGCAAACGGGTCAAAAGAGACGATTTGATAAACAAGCCGGTTCTCAGGGGCATGAAAAGGCTGAACAAAGCGAGGGGAGTGTCGGCGGATCGCTCGTTCGGGGACGTGGTGATCGATGAAAATGAGCAGAGGTGGAAGGTGTGCCCTGCGTTACAGGGCGGAGCACCGTGGATGGACGGAGAACGGGGAGCTCCCGTCGTGGGAGGTCCCCGGGTTCCGCCGAAGGGGTTTCGCAAAGAGTGCGTTCTATCGGACTAGAGCAGATCTAAAAGGGCCGAATCGAGCATTTTTTGCGCGACATCTGCTGAGTCCACCTCATAGGTCCCTTCATCAATCTGCGCTTTGATCTGCTCGATTTTTTCGGCCCTTTCCGCAGAAATCGCGTTCACGGCTTCCTTTGCTTTTGCGACCTCCCTGGACGCGTCGGAAAGAGCGACCTCCGTTCCCCCCCGATCTTTCACCTGGGTTTCCCGGGTGTTTTGGGCCGAAGGCTCGTTTTTCGCGCCGGCCTCGGTTGGCCTGGCATGATCCATCACGTTCAGATGGGACTGGGTCTCGTCAATCTTCATTTCAGCTCCTTGCGAAATGACGAAAAGTTGCCGGAAAAACCACCAATCTATTGGGTTTCCCTTACATTCCCGGCGTTTCGTTCTGCGGAGATATGGCTCATGACGCGCTCGGACATCCTGTTGCGTGTCTGTTTATGCCGTGCTTCAGTCGAGATGTCCACTCGATCAAGGTATCTCCGGTCAGGCTCAAGGGTCTCCTGAACGAGCGTGTTCTGACGTTTTAGCTGGTTGCCGTAAACACGCAGAACGTTTCGAATTTGATGCGTGGTAACCAAAGCCCTCCTCCTCAATCACAGGCATCGGCAATGCGGCGAAATACTTGAGGCCTTTTTTCATTTTTTTTGGGGGTTCTCCCGTTTTTGAAGTCATGGAGGTCATAGGAAATGCCGATGATGGGATCGAAACCATCCCCCCGCCCCTGGT
>JASFQI010000319.1:0-5964 GCA_050115555.1 Desulfobacteraceae bacterium | reverse complement strand
ATCTGCAACGGGGAGATTTACAACTTTCGAAAGATCCGGGCCCGGCTCGCGCCGCACTACCGTTTCCGCACCAAATCGGACTCTGAGGTGGTCCTTCATCTGTATCAGGAGAAAGGCCCCGATTGCCTCAAGGAGCTGAACGGGATGTTCGCGTTCGCCATCTTCGACGGGGACGACTTCATGCTAGCCCGGGACCCCATCGGCATCAAGCCCCTTTACTACGGGTACTACAACGAGAAGCTCTACTTCTCCTCCGAGCTGGGGGCCATGAGCCTGGCCGGCGTGGAGGAGGTCCACGAGTTCCCTGCAGGGCATTACTACACTCCGAAGGAAGGGTTCGTGCCGTTTTACGAAGTTCCGGAGGTTCAGGATCACCTCCTCGTGGACATCGAAGAGACCTCGGATATCATCAGGAAGGTGTTTGTCAAGTGCGTCAAGGACCGCCTCCTGGCCGATCCCGAGGTGCCTGTGGGCTCCTTTTGCAGCGGCGGGCTCGACAGCAGTCTGGTGGCGGCCATTGCAGCCGAGGACATTCCCAATCTCCACACCTTTGTGGTGGGCATGCGGGATGAGGACGGCGAGTTGAGCGACGACATCAAGGCGGCCCGCATCGCGGCCGCGCACATCGGCTCTACCCACCACGAGCTCGTGTTCACGGAGAACGAATACTACGAGGCCCTGCCCGAGGTGATTCGAAGGCTGGAGACCTATGATCCGTCGCTCGTTCGGTGCGCCGTGCCCTGCTACTTCACCTGCAAGCTGGCCGCGGAGTATGTGACCGTGGTGCTCACCGGCGAAGGCGCCGACGAGATCTTCACGGGGTACCACTACATGAAGCACCTGCCGTTCAGCCAGCTCAATGCGGAAGCACGCCGGCTCCTCTGCAACGTGCACAACATCAATCTCCAGCGGGCGGATCGCATGGGCATGGCCTTCAGCCTGGAGCTCCGCGTGCCCTTCTTCGACAAGGCCATGATGGATCTGGCCATGAAGATCCCGCCGGAGCTCAAGATCCGGGAGCACAACGGCGCCAAGATCGAGAAATGGATCCTGCGCAAGGCCTTTGAGAAGTCCGGGTACCTTCCGGACGAGATCCTGTGGCGTTACAAGGTGCAGTACACACAGGGGGCCGGGTGCGAGAGCCTGGGTGAGCTCATGGCCGAGCGCGAGATGAGCGACGAGGAGTGGGAGCGTCTCAAGGCGGAAAACCCGGATGCCGTGCTCAACAGCAAGGAGGCGGCTTTCTACTTCAAGATCTTCCGCCGCTACCACCCGCAGAACTCCATCCTTCGATCCATCGGCATCTGGACCGGCTTCGACTTCGCTGAGGAGCGGGAAAAGGTCCAGGGTACCGTGGACGGCGACCTCAAGCACGACCACAGCGAGGAGGAGGACGAGGAGGAAAGCCAGGCGGCCTAAAAACCTGCCGCGGGCGCAGGAGACCCATAAGCGAGCAGGCCGGTGTGATCGCCGGCCTGCTCGATTACCTCTTCAGGAGCCTCCGGCCGATGATCAGCTTCTCGATCTCCTTGGTTCCCTCGTAGATCTCGATGATTTTTGCATCCCGGTAGAACCTCTCCACATCGTACTCCCCTATGTACCCATACCCCCCGTGGACCTGGAGCGCTTCGTCGGCCACGCGCACGGCGGTTTCTCCGGCGAACCACTTGGCCATGGCGGTGACCGTAGGGTCCTCTTTTCCCCTGTCCGCCAGGGAAGCCGCTTCGTAAACCAGGTTTCGAGCGGCCCGAATCCGGGTTGCCATCTCCGCGATCTTGAACTGGATGGCCTGGAACGCAGCCAGGACGCTGCCGAACTGCTTGCGTTTCCGCACGTGCTCCAGGGCCCGGTCCATGGCGCCCTGCGCGATGCCCACGCCTTCCGCTCCCACGTGAATGCGGGTGCGGTTGAAAAACGTCATGAACTGCCGAAAACCCTGACTTTCCTCCCCGATGAGGTTTTCCAGGGGGACCCGCACGTCTCGAAAGAAGAGCTCGGCCGTGTCCGAGGCACGGATTCCGAGCTTGTGGCGAAGCTTTACAGCCTCGATCCCCGGCCGGTCCGCTTCCACCAGGATCACGCTGTGCCGGCGGTGCCGATCCGGATTGTCCGGGTCCGTGAGGCAGAAGACACAGAACCATGCGGCCTGGGTCCCGTTCGTGATGAAGGTCTTGCTCCCATTGATCACGTAATCGTTCCCATCCCGTTCGGCCCTTGTGGCCACGGAGGAGACATCGCTTCCCGCGTCCGGCTCGGTGATGGCCGAGCCCATGACCGCCTCTCCGATGGTGAGGGGGGCCAGGAATCGATGCTTCTGCTCCTCCGTGCCGAAGAGCTCGATCATGTCCGCACCAAAGGTGGCGGAGACCAGGACCGAGCCCAGGCCGGGATCCACCCGCCAGAACTCCTCGGTAACGAGGCACTTCTCCAGGATGCCGTACCCGGGTCCCCCATAGGTGTCCGGGAGATTGATTCCGATGAATCCGAGCTCCGCGGCCTTGCGCACCAGATCTCGGGGGTAACGCTCTTCCCGGTCGCAGTCCCGGGCGATCTCCGGAAACTCTCCCTCGGCGAACTCCCGGGCCGCCCGCCGAATGTCCAACTGCTCCCTGCTCAGTGTGAAGTCCATGGCTTCCTGTCCCTTCTTCTGCGCGGTCTTCGGCGATCCCGCGTCCACCTTCCCTTGACCCGGGCGACCGGTCCTCCGAGGGTCCCTGAGGGCCGCGCTGCGCCGGGACGAGTGAACAGGATTTCTCACCGCAACCGTTGCTTTACATTCCGGAAAAAGTTCATTATTGTACAATCCAATGACCCATCCAGGCAACAGGCCTTTTCAGTGAAGGGGCGAGGCGTTCGTCCCGAAGGCGGCGTGCCGACCCATGCCGATGATCCAGGATTGAGTATTTTTGACGGTCTCGCAAAAAGCCGCTCGCCCGCCGTTGGCTACGTTGCAAAGCCTTGGAATCGCTAGGGGCAAATCTCCTGCTTGCTGCTTTTTGCGACTCCATCAGTATTTTTGCCTCCTGCAGTTCTCACCCATCGCCGAATGGACTGCGAGGAGAGTCCATCCACGTTTGAAAAGAAGAGTACGAAATGTCCGAAGACCTTGAACCGCAACCGGAAGCACCGAGAGCCGACGCCCCACGATTCCTGACCCAGACACGCTTCGACGACTTCCGGTTGCCTGAGGAAGTCCTCTCCGGCTTGAAGGACGCCGGCTTCAGTTTCTGCACCCCCATCCAGGCCCAGGTGCTTCCCCTCTCCCTCACAGGACAGGACGTGGCGGGGCAGGCCCAGACCGGGACCGGTAAGACCGCAGCCTTCCTGGTGACCATCTTCTCCAAGCTCCTTGCGAGAAAAGAGAAAAAAGGCAATCTGCCGGCCGCCCTGATCGTGGCGCCCACCCGCGAGCTGGCCCTTCAGATCTACGACGATGCAAAGCTCATCGGCGGGCACACAGGCCTGACCCTGGCGCAGGTCGTAGGTGGCATCGACTACAAGAAGCAGGCCGACATTCTGCGGCAGGGACCGGATATCGTGATCTGCACGCCCGGCCGGATCATCGACTACCTCAAGCAGGGCATCTTCAAGCCCGGCGGCATCGAGACCCTCGTCATCGACGAGGCGGACCGGCTCTTTGACCTGGGCTTCACCAAGGACATGCGGTTTATCCTGCGAAAGCTTCCCCACTATGAGAAGCGACAGTCCATGCTCTTTTCAGCCACACTGAGCTACCGCGTCCTGGAGCTCACTTACGAGTACATGAACCTGCCCGAGGTCATCTCCGTCACCCCGGAGGAAGTGGTCGTCGAAGGAATCGAACAAGCGCTCTTCCACGTGGGCAGCGACGAAAAGCTTCGCCTGCTCCTGGGGCTCCTGGAACGGGAGGATTGGGAGCGCGTGCTCATCTTTGCGAACACCAAGTCCGGGGTGGATTGGCTCAGCCGGAAGCTGCGGGGCAACGGCTACCCGGCAGAGGGAATCACAGGGGACCTGCCTCAGCCCAAACGCCTGGCCTTGATGGCACGGTTCAAGGGGGGGAAAGTCAAGATCCTCGTGGCCACGGATGTGGCCTCCCGGGGCATTCACGTGGAGGACATCAGCCACGTTGTCAACTACGACATTCCCCAGGACGCCGAGAACTACATCCATCGCATCGGAAGAACGGCCCGGGCAGGGAAGACCGGCAGGGCCTTGATGCTTGCCTGCGAGCGGTATGTCTACCACCTGGAGCCCCTGGAGGAAATGCTCGGCTACAAGATCCCCGTGGTGTGGCCGGAGGAGGACTGGTTCGTGGAGGATCGGGCAGGCGCTGTAAAGACCTCCCGAGAGCGAAAGCCCCGGCTTGGGGGGGCCAAGGCCTCTTCTCCCCGAACGCGGAAGGGGCGGGACGGCAGAAAGAAGCCCGCATCCCCTGCCAGGGGCCGTGCACGCACAGGGACCAAGGCTGCGGAAACACCCGGGACTCCGGATGCATCCGCACCTCGGGATGCCGAGACCATGAAAACGGCCCCTGCGGAAGCGCCAGCCCCTGAAAAGGATCAGCCCGTGGAGGGGAAGAGTGGCGCGTCCAAGGCCGAGTCCCGGCAGGGAGAATCCCCCCGCCCCAAGAAGCCCAAGAGGAAGCCGTCGCACGGCGGCCCGGGGGGGGGGAAAAAGGTGGCCCGCAGCTCAGAGCCCGGCGGCGTGTTCGGTCTGGCCCCGTCTCTGGAGGAGAAGGAGCCCCAGCCTCGCAAGAAGAGGCGCAGAAGCCGAAAAAAGCCCAAGCAGCCCAAGCAGGAGGAATGACCGCAGGACTCCTGAACCCCCCGACCCCGGCACCGGGCAGGAACCGCTCTGCACGTCCTGCGCTGGGGATTGACAGGTGGGGTTTTATTTGCTACCAAACGTTCGCATGCAAACGGATTTCCCGGAACCGCGGTACTTTGTCTGCTCCCTCACGATCCAGGCGGCCAAGCGGCTGGTGGCCCACTACAACCGCGTCCTGGCCCCAGTGGGGATCACCGCCCAGCAGATGATCGCCCTGGGCGTGCTCTGGCGCCACGGGAGGCTCAGCCTCGGGGCGTTCTCGCGCAGGGCCGGCATGGGCAAGGCCGCAGCAGTAACCATGGTCCGGCGCCTGGAGGCCATGGGGCTGGTGAGCCGCGAGGAAGACCCGACGGACGCCCGGCTCAATGCGCTGGTGCTCACCTCCAAGGCCCGTGAGCTCGCACCGGTGGTGGCTGGAAAGGTTCGGGACCTGGAACGAAGCCTGGAGCAGGCCCTGGGAAAAGAGGAGCTTCAGACGCTGGTCCGGGCGCTTATGGATATTCGAGCGCTGGATCTCGAGGACCCGGCCCGGCACCGGGAAGACGGGCACGGATGACCCGAGGGCCTTTCAGGCCGGCAAACCGAACAGGACGGAGAAGAGCATGGATTGGATTCGAGAAGCCGAGGAGCGGGGCCGAAGCGCCCTGTCCGAGCACAAGGCCAAGAAACTTCTGGAAGCATACGGTATTCCGGTCACCCGCGAGATCCTGGTGCAGGGCCCGGACGAGGCGGTTTCCGCCGCAGAAGAGCTGGGTTATCCCGTGGTGCTCAAGGCGTGCTCCGATGAGCTCCTGCACAAGAGCGAGCAGGGTGCCGTAGTGTTGAACCTGAGCGGCCCGGACGCAGTGCGTGACGCGTATGAGCGGGTGGCGGCTCCGGGCGGACCGGCCCTGGAGGGCGTGCTGGTGCAGGAGATGGTCCCCGGCTTGCGCGAACTCGCACTCGGCCTCATTCGGGACCCCCAGTTCGGTCCGTGCGTCATGGTGGGAATGGGCGGGGTGATGACGGAGGTCCTGGAGGATACGGCATTCCGAGTGGCCCCCTTTGACCGGAACGAGGCCGAGGACATGGTGCGGGAGCTGCGCTTCAGCAAGGCACTGGGGTCCTTTCGCGGCCAGTCCCCTGTTGACCTGGAAACGCTCGGCCACGCCCTTA
>JASFQI010000318.1:0-6007 GCA_050115555.1 Desulfobacteraceae bacterium | reverse complement strand
TGATTTTTGCGCTGCAGGAAACGGGAACACCCTGGCTTATCAATGAAGTTTCATCCCGATTCTTTTCCATCTCACTGTCAATGGGTCCGAATTCCATGACCAATAAACACTTACAACCTTCCCTTTCACTTTTTCTATCGGAACGTAGCCCCAAAATCTACTGTCATAACTGTGATCCATGTTGTCGCCTAGCACAAATAGAACGTCTTCGGGGACGGTGATTGGACCAAAAAACCGCTTACTATGATTGGAATTTGCATGGGGCTTTTCAGATTTTCTCTCATTCTCATTTCGATGAATGATGACTTCGTTGTTTCGGATTTCCAGTACATCCCCCGGTATGCCAGCGACACGTTTAACAAAGTCTTTCGAAGGATCTGGAGGGTACTCGAATACGATGATATCCCCTTTTTGGGGTTTAGCATTACGGTAAATAAATTTGTTTACAAGAATATGGTCCCCAACCAAAAGCGTAGGCTCCATACTGCCTGACGGCATCTTATAAGCTTTAACAATAAAGTGCTTTGTTAAATTCGAAAAAAAAGGTTGAATAACAATAAGATATACAAAAAGAACAACAACATAAAAAAACCATTTATTATATTTTTTAAGTACATAACCATATTTTAGAGATCTTGTAATTCGCACTGAATCCATGATGGCGTATATATAAATAGAAATGAAAACAAGCACCATAAAAATCACGTTGAAGGGCTGTGAATCGACGAGACCCAGCATGGGAGCAACCGAGCTGACCAAGAGGGATAAAATAAAAAGGATGAACCCTCGCTTGGCTTTTCCAGAATACATGTGCCCCAAACCAGGCATTAGAAGACTCAGGAATCCCGCTAATAATGGGCTTCTAGATCGGTAATCCATCTTCGCCTCTCCCTAGCATCTCGAAAATTTTATAGATCGGCTCACAGACCACAAGGTAGGAGCGTTCTTTCGTGAAGCTGCATGTGGTGTGTTCTCACATATTTTTCCATTGAAGGCCTCACCTCGATACAAGATATCCTGCATCGACCGTGCTGTGCGTTGGCTAACGTTGTACGAAAAGTTGCCGAGGAAAAATGTCCTGATGGTGGTTGAAAAAGAGGTTATATGATCCATCGAATTTCTAGAAAACCGTGTCCTTCTGAACGGAGTCACTCTACGCAGGGTCGGGGATGAGAGTCGGAAAGGTTGGAGCCGGTTGAGGGTGAATTTTTCATAGCAAGAGGGTTCGTGGAGCAGGTCCGAATGTTTCCCAATAACTACTGGGCCTCCAAGGGGATGGCATGAACCTGATGAGATTACACGTGCGAAGATATGGATTCTAGGCGTTTTACGGCCTCATCATGAATCGTATGTAGCCCGAAAAGGACCTTTGGTCAAGGTTTCTTTTCGCTTCGGAAGGGTTCCCAGTGAAAGGCATGTAGGGAGGATGGTCGGGATATTTTCCGCATGGCAGCCCTCCTACATGACATACGTGTAATGAGGAAAGGGACCTCGGTTCACCAACGAGGGCTCGTCTACCTCCTTTTCAGCAACAGTGCGAATTCGAGAAACCTGTTGTGTGGACGAGTTCATTTGCTGAGACGATAGATGGATACAAAAAAGCAGATTGCATGGGTATCCTGTCTCGATAAAAACGGTTTTACGAGCACAGAAAGGGATACTTGGGACACCTTTCTCCCTGAATAATGAGCACTTCCAAGTTTTATCTATGTCTTTCCTTCTTTTTCGTTGACATTTATCCTCATATATGGCTATCTTTCCAGCCATTGATCCTGCGAGTCCTGATATCCTGTGGCCTCTGAATGCGGTACGGATTCCGTTTCGCATACGACTGAAGCGATGAAAAAATCTATCCTGTTCCTGCTCCTCTTCGCCATCGCAGTGACCGGCATTTCCCACGTAGCCCGACAGGGAGTCCGGGCCGATGCCGGCAATGGAACCGCACCTCAAAAAGATCCCGCCGATCAGGAATCCTCGCCTGCTCATAGAGAGATCATCAGAATTCGGCTTGCCGGCTCGGACTTTGCTCCCTTGAGCGGAGCAACCGTAGAGGAGATGCCCCCTTCCCCCAGGGAATACTGGCTTGTCCAGTTCGACGGGCCGGTATCGGACAGGCAAAGGGTCCTTTTAGAGGATGCAGGGGCCAAAGTCTTTGACTATGTGCCGGACTTCGCATTTATCGTGAAGATGGGTCTGCAGGTCAAGGCGGTCGTTGAAGAACTCGAGCATGTCCGCTGGGTCGGTCCCTACAGGCCCGAGTATCGAATGGACGAGAGGATTCGGAAGAAAACTGCCGGTCCAGCGGGAGTCTCGGCCCCGGGAGAGTTCATCCTCACGGTCTTCAAAGGCGAAGACTTCGAGATTGTGGCCCGGGAGATCGAAAGCCTGGCAGGGGAGGTCCTGGATTCCTGTGAGAACAGCTTCAGGGCCAAGGCAAGGATCAGGATTGCGCCCGAAAGGATTGAGGAGGTCTCCGAGATTGAGGGCGTGAAATGGATTGAGCCGGCCCCCTGTTGGACCCTCTTCAATGACATTGCAGCTGGAATCATGGACGTGCCGCCTGTCAGGGATTCCTACGGCCTGCTGGGCTCGGGCCAGGTCGTGGCCGTGGCCGACACCGGCCTGGATAAAGGACAGTCGATGCCCTCCGAGCTTCATGACGATTTCGAGGACGGCTTGGGTGGCTCACGGGTCCTGTACGTCTTTGACCGGGTGGGCGACGGTGCCGATGATGTCAACTCGGGTCACGGTACGCATGTGTCCGGGTCCGTCCTTGGGAACGGCCTCCGTTCCGGCAGCGACCCGGTGAACCAATTCTACCAGGATGCCTATGCAGGCATGGCGCCCGAGGCCGGGCTCGTATTCCAGGCCGTTGAAGACAATACGACGGAAGCCCTCAGCGGCATACCCACGGACGTGGGGGACCTCTTTCTCCAGGCCTATCAGGTCGATGCCAGGATTCATACCAACAGCTGGGGCGCGGATGCGGAAGGCGCCTACACCTCCTACTCGGAAGACGTGGACCAGTTCATGTGGGAGCATCAGGATTTCCTGGTCCTTTTCGCTGCGGGGAATGCGGGAGAGGATGCCGAGGGCGACGGTGTCATCAATCAACCGTCCGTTGGAAGCCCTGCAACGGCAAAAAACTGCATTACGGTCGGGGCCTCTGAAAACGACAGGCCAAGCGGTTCCTGCCCATCCCCGGGGTTTGATGGCGTTTACGGAACCGGGAGCTGGGCCATCGATTACCCTGCGGCGCCCATCTATCCGGATCACGTCTCCGACAATGCCTCCGGTATGGCGGCCTTCAGCAGCCGGGGGCCGTGTCTCGACGGGAGGATCAAGCCGGACATCGTCGCCCCGGGAACCAATGTAGTCTCGACCAGGTCATCCGTTGAGAGCGACGGGTTGTGGGGGGATGGCGGGCTCAGCGGGGGACAGGAAAGCGATTATACCTTCGCTGGGGGAACCAGCATGTCAACGCCCCTGGTGGCCGGGGCCGCGGCCCTGGTGCGGGAGTATTTCATGGAAGAGCAGGAAGAGCCGCCCAGCGCAGCCCTCATCAAGGCGGCCCTCCTGAACGGGGCCGTAAACATGAGCCCGGGGCAGTACGGGACCGGCGACGCGCAGGAAATCCCAGAATCCCCTCCACCCAACAATGTCGAGGGCTGGGGCAGGCTCTCACTTGATAATGCCCTGTACCCGGAAACGCCGAGGGTCTTGCGGTTCATGGATGTAAAAACCGGTGTGACCACCGGAAAGACAGACACAGTGTATTTCTGGGTCGAGGATGACACGGAGCCCCTCAAGGTCACGCTGGCATGGAACGACTACCCCGGAAGCCCGGTCGCCGGCGGAGGGCTGGTCAATGACCTGGATCTCAGCCTCATCGATCCCCATGACAATACCTATTATCCAAACAACGCCAGCCAGCGGGGAAAGACTGTCATCCTCGCCTATGACGATGAAGGCTATGAGGACATATATGCCAGCTCGACGGGTCGTGGCTTTGCCGTTAAGTTCACGCCCGAATCCTATCCTGCGGTATTGGACAAGGCCCAGTTTTCCCTGTATATCGACTATTCTGTTGCACCGGTTACCTTCGTTTGCAATGTCTGGGATGACAACGGCCCCGGGGGCATGCCGGGCTCGTTGCTGTGTTCAAAGGCCACGACATGCACGTGGGGGTATTACTGGTATACCGTGGATCTCCCGGAGCCGGTCATTCGGTCCGGAAGCGTCTATATTGAACTGCGCTATGATATGGATTCGTTTCCATGGCTTTATATGGATACCAGCGGCCCGGACGACAGGAGTTACTACTGGAACGGGACCCTGTGGGACCGGATGTCTTCTTTTGGGGTATTCGGGGACTGGGCCATCCAGGCCGTGATGACGGATCAGGATATCTCAACCCCCTATGACCGGGTGAACAACGTGGTAGGGATTCATCTTGCCAATCCGGTACGGGGCCTCTACTTCGTTCGTGTGGACGGGTACAACATCCCCCAAGGTCCCCAGCCCTATGCGCTGGTTGTCAGCGGAGGGGAGCTCTCGGAGTTGTTGGAGTTGCAGGAGGGCTTGGGATCCAGCGAGGGCTGTTTTATCCGTACACTGCGGTTCCGGTAGGTAGGAGTAAGGGAACGCCGCCCCAACCGCCCGATCGCAAATCCGGTTCCAGTGCTAGCAGGATGTAACGTTTTTCCCTGCTCTCAGCACGTCGCGGATCAGGCGCAGAGAGAACCCGTCGCGTGCACCCGGCTGGTTATCCGGTCTCCAGAAACCGACTCTGGCTCTTCAGGGCAAAGGACCTTTCGTCAATGGCCCTGGAGACAGCGAGGATGCCGTCAAGATGGTCGTACTCGTGCTGGAGCAGCTCGGATAAGTCGCCATGAAGAACCATGGAAGCCTGCTTCCAATCCTGATCCCGGTATCGGATACGGCACGACCTGTGGCGTAACACCTTTACGAACAGATCAGGAAAGCACATACAGTCATCCCACACTTCCATCATCTCCTCACTCATGTCCTCCAGTCGTGGATTGATGAAGGCCGTCGAAGTCTCCCCAATGGACATGTAGACGAGTCGCTTCATCACCCCGATCTGCGGCGCGGCAATCGCTCTGCCCGCTCCGTATTGCTTGCGGAAGTTCATCAGCGTGTCGTGGAGATCCGCCACCACGGACTGGATGGCCTCCAGCTCTTCCGCAAGCACGGGCTCGCTTTCCTGGTATAGTTGGGGATTGCCAAGAAGTAGGACGTGTCGGATGGACATTTCCTGTCTCTCTTTCGAATCACGGCCCGCTTACCCCCAGTGGGTGTAAGCGGGTCATTGCCGGATGTTACTCACCTCCGCGTAGCGAAAGTGCATTGGCCGCTTGATGATATCAAATGCATTGCCTGATGATGCTCCTTGAAAATGTATCACGGTTACTTTTTGACGCGTGCACGAAAAGGCCCGGACACTTTCGTGTCTTCATTTGCAATGGAGAATTCGATCTCTCCGGTCACATACTCCCCATCAACGGAGTCGAACTCGATTCTCAGATCATAGCCTTCTCAAAAAACATCTGCGCGCATCTCTCCGGTACTTGGATCGCGCCACCGGCATTGAATATAGGGGTTCCCGGGCTGGCTTCCCTCCTTGGCATGAACGTCGATCACATAGCCCTTTGAAGGACGTTGGTCTTCGGAGAAGAGGGTGATGAGCATGCCCGGACTCCACCCCCAGAATTCGCCTTCGAACAGCGCCAAAGACCCGTCGAATTCCGAGTTTGCGAACGAGACCTCACCCCCCTTGGTTTTACCTGAGACTCCGGGACGAGCCTCAGGTTTGACAGAATTCCCTCCTTCCTGGTCTTGAGAGCAACCGATCAGAACGAAAAAAAACATGAGAAAGGCGATTGCAGATTGAGCCGGAATTCGCATATGGGCTCCCCGTTGAAAGGATGGAAGAAAACTGGAAGCGCATACCCAGTGAAGGCATAGCCTGAGAAACAGCGGCGAG
>JASFQI010000317.1:0-6094 GCA_050115555.1 Desulfobacteraceae bacterium | reverse complement strand
GATGTCCCGGCGATCCACGGTGAGACCGGGGTCGATCCTCAGGACATTCAGTCCCGGGCGTTGAGCCAGGATAAAACCCTGTCGCACCAGCGCCTGCTGGACCTGTTTCGTAAAGCGGGCGTTCTCGTCGTCCTCGAGCACAACCGCCACCATCAGCCCCCGACCGCGAATCGCACGGATCCTGGGGTTGCGGCTCTTTATGTTCTCCAGCCCGTCCAGAAGCAGCGCCGAGATCTCTTCGCCTCGTTCGATCCACCCTTTCTCACGAAGAATTCGGATTACCTCGAGGGCAATGGCGGCCCCAAGGGGGTCGTTCTGGTGGGATTGCGCATACGGAATCGGGCGTTCTCCCAGCCTGCGGATCGCGCGGGGGGAGAACGCGGTCACGCTGACCGGATACCCGTTCCCGATCCCCTTTCCCATGGCCACGGCATCCGGACAGACCGGGTAGTGCTGGTACCCGAACCATTTCCCGGTCCGCCCGAACCCGGTGGTCACCTCATTCACCAGGACCACGCCGTCATTCCCCTGAACCTTCGATACGATGCCTTGAATCAGTTTGTCCGGGGGGAAACGGACCAGACCGGACGAACTGCCCGGCTCGAACAGGAATCCCCCGATGCGCTCGAACGGAATCCCCGCCCAGTGCTCACACGCATCCGAGCACAGGCCGTCACGCCGGCAGTCAGCACATCCCGACCAGTCGAAACAGAACCACTCGTCCTCGGCCTTCCGGTGCGCCGATCCATACGCTCCGAAGTAGGAGTCCGTCATGGTCAGGAGAAGCGGTCGTTCTATGGCGGACTTCACGACCCGGACTCCGAACTCCACGGCCTCGCTCCCCGAACACAGGAACACGCATTTGCCTCCTTCGAATCCATGAAGAGACAAAACCTCCAGGGCTGCCTTTTCCACGATCTCGTTCGAAAATGAAAAGCCCGTGTGCGCGATGCGAGCCGCCTGGTCTCTCATCACCTCGAGGACGCCCGGGTTGCCGTGTCCGATCGAGGTGCACCAGACACCCGACTCCAAATCTACATATCGACGGCCTTCCCTGTCGTAAAGATCACAGTTCTCTGCGCGCTCAACGTGCTTCAATGCCACCTCATAGCCTGGATACCAGATGACGGAACTTACGCCGCTTTCCAAGGAATCCCTCCTTTCCGAAGGAACGCTCCGTGTCCTGTCCCTTTCCATCCATCCTTCCTACACCAAAACGACCGCATCGTACCTAAGGGTCAAGAGCCTTTCTCCCAGTGCTGAATCTCGAGGATGTTTTCCTCGGGATCCCTCACGTACTGAAACGTCAGCCGACCCACACCGGGCACAGTGAGTGTCGTGCACTCCCCGAGAGCGGAGCCTCCACGGGCAAAGACGGTTTCTGCCGTGGCTTCCACGTCCTCCACGGCAAAGGCCAGGTGTGAGAAACCAAGCGTATCCGGGTTCACTGACGGGTGCTCGGGCGAGGTCTCGTACTGGAAAATCTCGAGCGTAGGTCCGTGCTCCCCATGGCCGGGAAGAAGGAGGTGGATGCCGCAGATGCGAGCGCCGTGAATCCCCGTGGCACGGTCGAGCCAGGCACCGGACAAGTCCCGCTCAGGAGGGACCGGCGTGCAGGCGAACACGTCCTGGTAGAAGTCCGCCAGCCGCTTCCAGTCCTTTGCAATCAGGTTGGTGTGCGCGTATTTTGCAGTCATCGCATTCACTCGCCTCGCTGCCTTCTTCTAGTGATGCTCTCGCCCGCAACCCCCCAGTTGTCCGTGTCGATCTCCTCGATAACCACCACCGTGGTCTTAGGGTTCTTTCCCAGCACATCCGCAAGAAGCCGGGTGGCTCCCTGAATGAGTTGCTCCTTCTGCTCGGCCGTGACCCCCTCCCGGGTGACCTTGATGTTTACGTAAGGCATGCGCCCCCCTTTCGAAATTGCTGCGTGGGGATTTCGGCGAATCCCATTGCCCCATAAGGGGTCTTGACCCACTCGGGACCCGCGAAAAGTGAATCTCCAGCTTCGTTCCTGAGTCAACTCGGTTCGTCCAAGAGGCCCTTCTCCCTCAGGAACTGCATCACGCGGGTGGTCTCCCCAGCGGCCATGGTACCCCCCAGGCTGATGGCGACCGCACAGGCCTCCAGGACCTCCTCAACACTGGCCCCGAGGTTCAAGGCATATTCCGTCTGAAAGACGATGCACGCCCTGCATCCATGCACAAGGGCCCCGGACAAGGCCATGAGCCGTTTCACCTTTCCGCTCAAGGCCCCGTCCTGGTAAACCGCCTCGGGCAGGGTGTCATAGGCATTGCCCACCGCGGGCATTGCGTGACGATATGTATCGAAAAGATCCTTGACCTCCTGTTGAAGCGCAACCTGACTTTCCGTCATTTTCTTTCTCCTTGGTTTATCCATAGAACGTTTCCGGCCTGCGCGCGGTTTTCGGAGAATCAGTATTGCATGCTCCTGTTGGACGTTCAAGGCTCAGCTCTTGCTCCTTCGCCATCCACCTCAAAGGAGCCTGCCTGAGGAAAGTGAGGATCTTTTCACTCTTCATCAATATTTCATAAAACGAATCCTCCCGCCGTCTCTTCGAAAAAGGAGGAACGCGCGAACAAGGCCTTTTCAAAAGGCAACGATATCTTTTAAAACCTATTTATTTTGAGGGGTTACGCATATTCAAATCTTTCTCCGGATTCCAAAGAGGAAAAGGATAAAAAAAGGGCCGCGCCCTCTGGTTCGAGGAATCACGGCCCATGAAACTTCCGTTACCGGGAAGGCCTCTACATGGAACGTCGCGCCGACCCCTGGCGAATCCTGCCGATCTCTCATGGATCAGGAGGAGTCATGAGAAGGAAAACAGGAGTCTAAAAATTTTCGAAATCCTTCTCTTCCAGGGGGATCTTCTGCTGGAGATTCATTTCCCTCGGTCTGTATAAGGCCATGGCTTCGCCTTTTTCGGTTTCAACGAACTCCATCGGTTTTTCGACGGGTTTTGCCTGTGCCTCCCAAGCCGTCCCGGTCCCCTTTCCATGCACCATGGCAACCAAATCGCCTATCCTGGCCTTCATCTCCCCGGCCTGAGAGCACATCTCCTCGGAAGCGGAGGATGTCTCCTCAGAACTGGCAGCGTTCTGCTGAATGACATTGTCCATCTCGGCAACCGCGGTATTGACCTGGCCGATCCCTTGCGCCTGCTCATTGGAAGCGGCTGCGATTTCGGAAACGAGGTCCGCTATACTGGAAGAACTCTGGGTCACCTTGCTGAAAGCATCGTTTGCCCGTGTAACCAGGCCTTTCCCTCCATCCACCTTCTTCACAGTGCCTTCGATAAGGTCCGCTGTGTTTCTTGCGGCATCGGCCGCCCGGATCGCCAGATTCCGGACCTCGTCTGCGACAACCGCAAACCCTGCGCCTGCCTCCCCGGCCCTTGCCGCTTCCACGGCCGCGTTGAGCGCAAGTAAATTGGTCTGGAAAGCAATCTCATCGATGGTCTTGATGATTTTGGAGGTCTCCGCACTGGCCACTGAAATGTCTTCCATGGAGTCTGTCAATTCATTCATCGAATGGTTGGCATCTTTCACCACTTCGTTGGTTTCTTTCATCAGCACATTCGCCTGACCTGCATTGTCCGCATTCTGCTTGGTCATGGAAGCCATTTCTTCCAGGGATGAAGAGGTCTCTTCAATGGAAGAGGCCTGCTCCGAGGACCCCTCTGCAAGTTGCTGGCTCAAAGAGGCGACCTGTTCCGATGCGGACGTAATATGATCTGAATGGAGGTCCAACGCGGCCGCGACTTTGCCGATGGATTTGGTGACTCGGGTCAAAAACAAATACAAAATCACGAAAATCAACAGGATGGAAACCCCGCCCGCCCCCATCACAGCGGTTTGGGTTTCCGTGCGCATGGTCTCAGCGGCCCCCTTCAAGGCTTCTCCGATTTTTTGTACGGCGGAGCTGCTTTGACTGCTCACGGTGCCGAGCTCTTGCACAATGCGCTGATTCAGTTTTTCGGATTCTGTCTGAATCACGGCCTCCCACTTTTCCGCGTTCGAACGGATCATTTGATCGAACCGATTGGAAAGGGCCGCGACCTTCTCCTTGGCTGACGCCTTGTCCGCACAAATCAACACCTTGCCCAGCTCTTTCCCCTCAAGGGACACCGGTTTTTCGACCAAAAGCACATTCGGATCCTTTTTCGAGGCCGCGATCACCCGCAACACGCTGTTTTTCTCTTTTCCACTCTTGAGGTATTGCTGAATCAGAGAGGATTTTCGATCCAAAAACCGTGTCATGGGCTTTCCGTCCGCTCTCACATAAACGGCATAAACGATGTCCTCGTTCTCGGTGGCCGACTTGCTATACGCGATCAAATCCAAAAAGTTGTTGGCAAGGATGGCGGGCGGGGCCACTTGAGACAGCAGGTCCGCAATGGATTCGGCATTTAGCTTCAAGACGGCGTTCAATTCCGTATCGAGCTGGGCTTTTTCTTCTTCCAATGAGCTGCGGGTCGTCTCCTCGATGGATGCACTGAACATCCCGCTCATTTCCTGGAGGAAAACCGATACATCCTTACCCAGTTCGGCGTAGTTTTCGTTCGCGGCACTGTTCGCGTTTTCCAATCCAGCGACCACCGATTGCCCAAGCTTTTCCAACTGACGCTTTTGAACCGACACGACCGTAAACGAGAGACCCGCAATACAGCCAACCATGATGACGATCGTAGGCAGCAACAATTTTCGACGAAGGCTGGATTGTGAGATAAACTTCATCTTGAAAACTCCTTTCAGCGGAAAAACGGGTTGCACCTCTGTACGAGCTCCCCTGCCCCTCTTGGAGGGTGCGGCAGGGAAGCATCGTCCAGCTCCTTACAATGCATACGCCCCCACTTTCAGGGATTCCTGCAGGGCCTCCACCGGTCCGTAATCCAGCGCATCCGTCCAGCCGACCACCTTCGCCGCTTTGGCCGCAGGGTCGTCCGACTTCATTTGTTTCAGGGCCTCTACAACCGCGCCGGCCACGTCGTCGGGCGTTTTCTGGAGCTTGCCCAACGGCCACTCCGGATACAGGGCCGAGCTGCAAACAAACGGAAATCCGTCGTGTTTCTTTTGATTGACGATCTTGAACTCAGCCATGTCGATGTACCCTTCAGCAGCCATTCGTTCGAGGGTATCCGTGCGCACGGTCCCTGCGTCAACAACGCCGTTCTGCACTGCAAGGACGACATTGTCGTGCTTGCCGGCAAACTCCAGGCTGGCCAAATCCTGTTTCGGTTCCAGCCCCGCGTCCATCAGCTCTTTGTAGGCCATCTGCCAACCGCCGAAGGAGGAGGCCTTGACCGCCATGAAGGATTTCCCCTTCAGATCAGACAGGGAGTTCACACTTTCGTTATCCGAAAGGGTCAGGATGACACCTCCGAACGATTTGAGGGGTTGTCCCTGGCGAGAGTTGATCATGGTGGCAACCGGCGTCGAACCGTATTTCACCTGGGCAGTCACGAACATGGACGAATTCACCAAGAAGAAATCGACCTCGCCCTTTTCGATGGCCGGATTGACCGCGTCGAAGTCCAGCGGAACGATTTCAAATGTTTTTTCAGGAATTTTGGCGGTCAGGTATTCCCCTGTCGCCTTCCATTTTTCCAGGGCCTTGACAGGCCCGCGCTTGGCAAGAACCCCGATTTTGTAGGTTTCCGCAGCAGCAAGCCCTGAGCTGAGGAAAAGGACAACCATCGCGAACACCAACGTTTTCTTGAACATGATGCACCTCCGAGTTTTGTTGATTATTCGATACCCCCTTGTGAGATATCGGCTGTGCTGCAAAAACCTTGAGCAGAAAAACACAACGCAAACATGAACGAATTTGCTGCTTTTCTCTTTCCTTTTTCATCGCGATAGAGGCATTCATACGAAAGAATGCTCCGTCAAAGAACGCACAGGCGTTTCGACGAGATATCGAAATCTCGAGATGTAGGATGCGAAAGTTATGCCACTCTATTTCGACTGGAAAAGGAGAGGATGGAGACGCCCCAAACGGTACTTACCTCCGTTTCAGGGTTTTCCTTTGAATGGGGAGACCGGCGCGTTCCTCCACATACGTTGCAATGACG
>JASFQI010000316.1:0-6107 GCA_050115555.1 Desulfobacteraceae bacterium | reverse complement strand
GGCGAGGCCAGAATGACACCCTCCGCGCCGAGCATCTTTTCGATGCACTCGTTCACGGCATCGTCCCGGCCCGAGCATGTCCTGTCCTTTTTTTCAAAGCACTTGCGGCAGGCTGTGCAGCCGTGAATCTTTTTCCCCGCGAGCTGAATCAGCTCGGTGTCAATACCGCGGGCCTCGATCTCCTGTAGCGCGGCCTGAACCAGAAGGGCCGTGTTGCCGTTTTTCCTCGCGCTTCCGTTGAAGGCGACGACTTTCATAACGTTTCTCCGTGTTCGAATTTGATGGGGGTCGATCGTGTCCTTTGAGGAACTGGTGCCGACCTCTTTGCATATCGTGGCCAGTTTATGATATGAAACAAACATTGGAAAGGAGAAAAGCATGGAAACCGAGATGAATGCCGATCCGGAACGCTTTCGGTTTCGGGGCCTTCATTCGGGCCTTTCTCTGGGAACGGCCAGCGACCGGTACGCGGGATGGATCGGGCAGATCTATACCGACGGGCGCTATGCGCTCTCCTCCCGGTCCAAGAAAGTGGGTGGGAAGACGTTTCAGGAGAGGGTCCTGCCTGTAGAAAGCGTCCGAGAGTACTTCCAGCATTTCGAGATCCTGGAATTGGACTTCACATTCTACGCCCTTCTGCTCGATGCCCAGGGAGAGCCTACTCGGACGTACCATGTGCTCCGGACCTATCGGGACCAACTTTCACCGGGGGATCGCCTGTTTCTCAAGGCGCCGCAGGCCGTGTTCGCCCGCAAGCTGCGGCAGGGCAAGGACTTTGTGGAGAACCCCGATTACCTGAACGCCGAGGTTTTTACCCGGCGTTTTTATGAACCGGCCCGGGATCTGCTGGGCGACGCCCTGCATGGCGTCCTCTTTGAGCAGGAGTACCGTCGCAAGAAGGAACGTGTCGGGAATGAAGCCTTTGCGGAAGGCTTGGACGCCTTTTTTTCCTCCCTTCCCTCGGACGATGGGTATCACGTGGAGATTCGTACCGAGGCCTACCTTGCTCCCCCCACTTTTGAGGTGCTCGAACGGCACGGAGTGGGCCAGGTGCTCAGCCACTGGACGTGGCTTCCCTCCCTGTGGAAGCAGCTTCACGAGGGCGGACGCCGGTTTTACAACAGGGGGAAGGAATGCGTGGTCCGGCTCATGACCCCACAAGGCGTGCGATACGCGGACGCCTACAGGCAGGCCTTTCCGTTTGACGGTATGGTGGAAGGCATGATGAGTCCCGGCATGCTCGAGGATGCACTTCTCGTCACGCAGGAAGCCCTTCGAGAGAGTGTACGAGTGAACATGGTAGTGAACAACCGGGCGGGCGGAAACGCCCCCGTGATTGCGCGTCGATTCGCCCGGAGTTTTCTCCAGCGCATTGCCGAAGGGGAAGGCGGTTGATGCCTGTGATCCCGTTTTTCATCCCTGCCTGGGGAATTCTCGACCCGGAAAGGAAGGGCCGGGGCGGGTCGCCGTTGGAGGCAATCTCGACGTTACCCGCCCCGACATGAGGGAAAGGACTAACTCTGCTCGGCAGTGTGCCGGCGCCTGCGCCCGAAGCCGACCCATCTACCGATGGGGGGAGAGGAAGGAATCTGCTTTACAAGCTCAGATTCCCATATTTCGGGTCCCAGCGGTCTTTTGAACCGCTAAGGCCGAATGCAGCCGCGACGGTCGTACAGCGAGTGGCTGGAACGGTCCTCGCGAATCATTTGGATGCACTTTTTAGCTGTTTGGATTCCCTGTTTCGCGTTTCGGACGTTCAAGGCTCGAAGGGCTCTGTTTACATGGTTTCGGGATGACTTCACGTTCGACTGGACTCCTTCCATCTGCTCCGTTTGCAACCTAGAGTGAGCAAGGGTTGTGCCATTTCGTGGACACTGAAGGAAAAGACTTCAACCGGCAGAAATTCCATGAGATTTTTTAAAACGGAAAATGTGTTCCATGCGTGAGAGCCGCTGAGATGTATTATTATGTGCACAAGGGCGTATGAGAATGTACACTTTTTTAAGGAGGACGATTATGGCGACCTTCCTGCGAACCGGTCGAATAAGGGCCTTTATATTCAAAAAATATATGCTTTTCGCATCCTTATTGGCCTTAATTTTGTTCCTTTTTTCCGCGAAGGGGTATGCCTTGAATGCAAGCCCTCCGGAACACCCGGTCAAGCTGATTTTCATTCATCATTCCTGTGGTGAGAACTGGCTTTCGGACCATCATGGAGGCTTGGGAAAGGCCCTGGGAAAGAACCACTATTTTGTGAGCGATACGAACTATGGCTGGGGTCCGAACGGTATCGGCGACCGGACCGACATCCCGAACTGGCCCGAGTGGTTCGTCGGGCCTGACAGCAGGCGCATCCTGAAGGCGCTCTTTCGGGAAAACGGAAAGCACTCCCCCTACTCCCGGACCCAGGGCGATCCCGGCGGTGAGAACCGGGTGGTGATGTTCAAGTCCTGCTTCCCGAACTCCAATCTGGAGGGACGCCCTACGGATCCGCCGCGGCAGGAAGGAGGTCTTACCGTGGGTCATGCCAAGGCCGTATACAACAAGCTGCTGGCCTTCTTTGCGACCCGGCCGGACAAGCTTTTTATCGTCGTCACTGCCCCGCCAGTGCAGGATCCTTCACACTCGGCCAATGCACGTGCGTTCAACAAGTGGCTTACCCGGGAGTGGCTAAAAAGATACGAAGGGAGCAACGTAGGGGTGTTCGACTTCTACAATGTCCTCACCGGTCCCCGGAATCACCACCGGGTCGAGGGCGGCAGGGTGAAGCACTCGATTCAAGACCGGCGAGACACCCTTTACTACCCCACGAACGGGGACGACCATCCCTCGCCTGCGGGGAACCGAAAGGCCACACAGGAGTTCGTGCCCCTGCTGAATGCGTACGTGAATCAGTGGCTGGCGAGCGGACCGCCCGGCCCGCCGCCGGAGACGACCGAGGAACCCGAGGAAACTCATTCCCCAAGCCAGGAAATCGAATCGGCAGCGCCGGTGAAGGATGAGCCGAAAGGAACGGAGAGGGCCGTCCCGGGCCTGATTGACGGTTTCGAGAAAAGCGAGTCTTCGTGGACAGCCTTTTTGGATCACGAGAAACCCACCCGGCTCGACTTTAAACGCGACTCAAAAACGGTCCACAGCGGCAAGGCGTCCCTGTGCATCACGTACGACGTTGCGCCGGAGAGCTGGGCCACGTGCAGCCTGGTCTACGACCGGCCTCGGGACTGGACCGCTGCAACGGGGCTGCAGCTCTTTTTGCGGACAAAGGAGCCGGGACAACCCGTGGTCGTGGTGGCCTACCAGGGCACATCTCCTGACGGGCTGTCCCATTTCGAGTATCGGTTGGAGTCGGATGGAACGGAATGGCAGCGCGTGGACATTCCATGGGATCGGCTGGCCCGGCCCTCATGGGAAGGAGATCCATCGACCAGGTTCGATCCGACCCGGGCCATGGGCGTGGCCTTTGCCTTTGAAGGAGGGAGCGGGACCCTCTGGGTGGACGACGTGACCCTGATGGGCCAAAGGGAGTAAACAGCGGCGTTGTCCTGCGCTGTCAGGGGACCGGATCGTGGTCGCCCTCAGCAGACCTCTTGTGTCGGCGTTTGACACGTCGTGCGGCCGAGCGCCGCATGTTTTTCCTTCCACTTTTTCGAAGGTCTTCGGGATGAACGAAGGACCCGGGCAACACGCGGTCGCAGACGGATATTCCGGCCTCATGGACCGTTTTCGAACGGCCCGAGACGAGCGGATGCCACCAGGGCAGATCCTTTCCCTCGGCAAGGAGGCGATACGCGCAGGTTTCGGGGAGCCAGTGGATTTCCTTGACGGTCTCAGCGGTGAGGGACAGGCAGTCGCTGTTCACCAGGGTCCGTTCCTCGTAGATCAGACATCTTCCGGTGGTGACGTCGAGATACTCGCACGCCACGGGAAACACTTGGATTTCGCCGCTCTCCCAATCTTCGAACTTCTCCAGACAGCAGTTTCCACACCCGTCGCAGAGGGACTCCCACTCCTCAGGGGTCATTTGTTCCAGGGACTTGGTTTTCCAGAAGGGGGGGGTGCCGGTTTTCAAGGGCAGCTCTCCTTTTCACGTGCAACACCAGTATAATCCAACTCCCGGCGTTTGGGAAGACAGGCCTGTCTCCCGCTCAGGCCTGCTGAAAGGCCCTCTGGGGGCCGGGCCTCCTGTCCAGGGGATGCTTCCCTTACGCCGTTTCCGGATAGGAACACCCTGGTGCGTGGAGTCCTCGGACGGTCGGCAGGCGAGATCGACCCACACGGCTTCTGGAAAAGGCCTTGATGCAAGCTGAAGAACACGTCATGATGAGGCGCTGAAAGGGGGCCGTCCCATGAATCGACTTGCAGCTTCACCTCGGGGAGTGAAGATCCTTCTGAGCCTCCTGCTCGTTCTTATGGGAGTGCTCGCCCTGACCGAAGGCCTGGAGGGCCTGGTGTCGAAGACGCCGGTCTCGCACCTGGATGCGCGCGCCTCGTCCTACTATAACGGTGCCGTAGCCAAAGCCCTTGCCACCTATGCTGCAGCGCGTGTTCTGAACGCCGGGATCTCGGCGGTGCAAGGAACGGAGCTCGCCGTTTCGCCCGCAGGTGTCGGGGTTCGCCTCTCAGTGGGAGAAATCCTCGACCCGATCAATGATCTGATCGAGCGCTTTTCCTGGATCATGCTCCTGAGCACGGTGTCCCTGGGGATTCAAAAGGCGCTGCTGGAAATCGGTATCTGGGTCGGGTTCCGCGTCCTCATGGTCCTGGCTGTGGCCGCTCTTCTTGCGGGACTCTGGCTGCCGCTGTACGCGGGAAGGGCAAAGCTGCGGACCCTCGGCCTCCGCATCCTCGTCGCCGCCGTGGTGGTACGGTTCTGCATTCCGGTGGTCGGAGTCACGAGCCAGGCCCTTGATACCGTGTTTTTTGCCGACACATACAAGCAATCCACCGAAAGTCTGGAGGTGATCCGGGGAAAGGTACGAATGCCCATCGAGATCCCGGCGCAGGGGGAAGGAGAGGAGGACGCCGGCTTGTTGGAAAGCCTGCGAAAACGAGCTCAGGAGACCAAGGATATGCTCAATGTTCAGGCCAGGCTGGATGCCCTGAAGGAGACCGTGGAAGCGGGGGTCGATCACATCATGAGCCTGATGACGGTGTTCCTCCTCCAGACGGTTGTGATCCCCCTGATCGTTCTCTGGGGGCTGATCCGGCTGTCCGGATCGCTTGTTCGCGTCGGCGGGTCAACGGAAGGTGAGAGGCGGATCGGATGGTTTTCTGCGGGGAGATCCGAAATCCAGGGCCCAAAAAGCTCGGGATGAAGGGGAAGCCAGGGCCGTATCGACGGATGACCGGGAACAGGCTGATCGAGGAGGCGGAGAGGATGAACGCGAAACGTAAAGAGGTGGTCATTCCCCGGGAGCAGGCGGTCTTCCGCCTGGACGAGCGGGGTCGCTGGTGGCACCTGGAGCAGGGGCTTTTCCAGAACCCGAGGATCATCGGCCACTTTCACGCGTGCATTCAATGGGATGAACAGGGGTACCACCTGGCCCAGGACCACCGGGACATTCACGAGAAGGTCTACTTCCCCTACGCGGATACCGCCTTGTTCGTCTTTGAGGTCATCATGGGCGAGGAGGACGCGATGCTCGTCATGAACACGGGGAGGCGGGAGCGGCTTCGCCCTCGAAAGCTTTTCATTCAGGACGACAATCTTTACATGCGCTTGGGGGAACATCGGGTGCGATTCACAGGGGACGCCCTGGTCCGCATCTCCGACCTCCTGGAGTTCGACGACGAGGAGAATGCGTACATTCGCGTGCGGGGGAGACGATATCGCATCCCCGAGGAAGGGGGGTGATACGATCGGGAGAGATGCCGCCCCGGGGGTGTCAATAGGAACCGCCTCCGTCATATGCCTGACGATCCCCTGCCCCCAGGGATCCTTCAGTGGACGGTAACCGCCACAACTCATTGTTTTTCCAAATCAAAAAAGTCTTCCTCGCTGGCACGTTTCGTGCTTTACCTCAAGAGTGATTCCCTTGAGGAACGGCAAATTCCGATGATGATGAACCCATATACAGGGGCCCTGGTGGGCACGGCAGTGGTGTCTG
>JASFQI010000315.1:0-6109 GCA_050115555.1 Desulfobacteraceae bacterium | reverse complement strand
AATGATTTTGATGAACATCCATGCCCAAATATGTTATCTTTCTCATTGGACGACCTCCTTTTTGGTGTTTTGGGTTTTTGTCGTGATTACCTTATACACCAAGGTCGTCCATTTTTCATTTGGCCAATGGCGTCGGCACGGCCCGCCTGAACGGCATGTTGAACTTCTTCCAGGTCCATGCCTATCCATTCCACCTCGAACCCCATGGGGCAGAGGGCCAGGTCTAAGAGTTCAGGGCCTATCCCGGTCGTCTCCCCGTCCTTCAGAAAGGCATACGGATAAAACGGTTCGTCGTAGGCGAACCGTATGGGGCGGGTCCCTTTCTCAACATGTGTTTTCATGGAGCGCTCCTTTCTACATTACATTAGCAGCAGGACAGACCATCGCATACCTTTTTTCTTGACAGGTCGAGCGGTTCGATAGAATTAGTTCAAGTGACCAAGTCGAATAACCAAAAGTCATGTTTCGTTCCCAAGCGATTCCTCGATCCCCAGCAAGGGAAAAAGGGCCGGATCATGGAGGCGTTATAATCATGTCAAGACGTTTTATGCAAAATGAGTTTCTTCTAAGCCTTGAAACCCGTGTCGATCTCGTAGTGGTGGAAAAAGCCCCCGAGACCGATCCTCTGGGAAAAGCTGTGCTCCTGATTCACGGTTCGGGTGTGGGGTGGATCTACTGGGATATCCCGTTCGAGGATTACAGCGTCATGGACTACCTGGCCGCCCGTGGGCTGCATGTTTATGCCGTGGAGTGCAGGGGATACGGCCGAAGCACCAAACCCAACGGCCTGGAGGTAACAGCCACCACCATTGCAAAGGACACCTGCGCCCTGATGCATGTTTTGAAAGAACGCACGGGGCACTCGCGATTCAGTGTGGTCGGTCACTCCTCCGGAGGAACTGTGGCCGTGGTGACGGCGGGTCTCTGCCCCAGGCTCATCGAGCGCATGGTGCTGATCGGAACACCATACAGACAAATCAGCCAGCACTTCATGCCCTATGCCGAATCCCTTGCCGCTATGGTCCGGGAACCCGGTAAGGACTATGTGCCCAACCTTCATTATCAGGACGTGGAGCAGCGGCTGAACGATCACGATCCCGCGGTTGTGGCGTGGTACAAAAAAGCGGTGGCCGAAGCCTATGCGCAAATTCCCGGAGGCATCTTTCCCGACCTTCTGAACAACCCGGGCCTTGCCGTGGTGAAACGGCTGGAGGTTCCCACCATGCTTCTGAACGGTTCGAGTGAGTACGTGGTGGATGCAAGCGATGTGGAAGCGATGTTCAGCGACTTGAAAGTCGCGGACAAGGCCAACGTCGTATTGCCGGGTGGGCACCACCTGCTGTTCTTGGAAAAACGCGGCCACAAGGGCCTGCAGGAATCGCTTTATTCCTGGCTCACCAGGAGTTGATTCGGAAAAGCCGGATCCGCGCAGGCAATGAATATGGGGTGATGTTCGGCTTCCCTGACCGGAGGCGTATCCATTCACCCCGTCAAGCGGGGAAGTTGGAGCCATCATGCGCATCTCTGATGCGGCTTCATCACAGGGAGAGACTCGTTTCCACCGAAGGCAAGATCTGGGAGCTGATGTCGGATGAGCGCTTAACCTAACGTACCTGGGTGCACATCAATCCTAGGAGGAAGGGAGAAGTCCATGAAGCCCGAAGTCCTCGAGACACTGGAAAGACAGATAGAGCCGGAGCACACCGCGCTGCTGGTCATTGATCCGCAAAACGATTTCTTGGCCACGGACGGGGCCGTGGTTCGGCTCATGGGCTTTGATCCCGCCCGCGTTCAGGCGGCCGTGCCTCCGCTCAACCAGCTCATTGAAAAAGCACGGGACCGAGGGATCAGCATCGTGTGGACCCAGAGTTTCATCGATCCGGCCCGGGCAAAACCGAACTACCAAGCGCGTGGATTTCTTCAGGACGCCCGTAAGCGGAACATTGCTCCAGTTCTTGAGGGGACCGAGGGATCGGAATGGTATTCGGGTATGGTGAAGCCCTTAGCAGATGAGGTCGTGATTCGGAAGTACCACTACGATGCATTTTCAGACACAAATCTTGATCTTCTTTTGCGCAGTACGGGCATCAAAACCATTCTTCTGACAGGTTTTATGGCTAACGTGTGTGTCGAAACTGCAGCTAGACACGGATACATCATGGGCTACTACGTGGTGGTCGTGAGCGATTGCACCGAGGCCGCTACTCGGGCCGAGTACGAATCAACGCTTTACAACGTCGGGACGTATTTCGGAAAAACCGCGACATCAGAGGAAATCTTTTCTCTCTGGGAAAAAGGTTAGAGATCGAACAGGATCGCCCGCTCTTTTTCTCTTAGGCCGGGCATGAGGAGCACGTTACATGGGCTCCGCCTTCTTGACGCCTCCCTTCAACACAAGCCATCCCATCACCATCTTGACCGCCTTTCCTTCAGCGCTGGAAACGCGTTGTGATCCGGGGCTTCCGATTCCGCGACTTACGCCACTCGTTTGCGAGTCACCTCGCCATGGCGGAGGCAAGCCTTAATAAGGTCCAGGAATCCCTCAGGCACGAATCGCTGTCCATGACGATGAGGGATGCACGCCTGAGCCGGAATTACAAAAAGAAGGCGATCAACCTGTTGAACAAGCTGACCGCCCCTAAAGCGCACGCGGATGCCTCTATGTCACAAAATGTCAGGAAACCGGGTATCGTAAAAAGAGGCGTCCGCTGAGTACTTGATTTTCTGGTCGGGACGAGAGGATTTGAACCTCCGACCCCCTGAACCCCATTCAGGTGCGCTTCCAGACTGCGCCACGTCCCGATTCGGCTCTCTAATCTGAACTACGGGCCCTTCTTTGTCAACCCCAAAATGGTCGAAGATTCACCCCTTGATGGTTTGCAGTCCCGGCGCCTGAAGGCATTCCGCCTCCAGCGAATACAACGCCCTCAGGCGGGGATACACCTCGGGGTCACACTCGTAATTTCTTTTGACATTTCGAGGTGTTTCCGATATGAATATGAAATTGTCCATTTTATCGGAGATCGAATGCACAACTGTATCGAAAAGCAAGGAGACATCATATTCGATGTCGTCGGCAATACAAGCCCTTTCTCCATGGCCGGGGAAAGCAGCGGGTACATGATTACGGCAAACGGCCGCTCCTACCTGCTGGAATGCGGATCCAAGGTGTTCCCGTTCCTGGGATTTACGGGCATCCAAAAAATCAAAGGACTATTTTGCAGTCATTCCCACGAAGACCACAAACGTTGGTTCACCGACATCGTCCTCTTCCGTTACTACAATGTCGAACGCAAGGACCCGATCCGGTTGATCACATCGGAAACAGTGATGGAAGAGTATCATAAAAATTCCAAAGGGGCGCTGGAGCGGTCCCTGTCCTCGGACTCCAAGCGTGTCGTGGACATCCCCTTTGACGACATGGTCGAGAGCACCGTCATCGGCCCCCGAAGCAAGTACTACATCCACCTCGAGCCCGGAAGCGACGGCTCCTTCCGCTACGACGTGCGCGACCGGGCGGGGAACACCCTCGGACCGGACCGTGCGAAAATCGTGATCAATCCTCGCGCCAACCGTCCTCGCCTGCTTTTCCGTGATGAGGCCAGCGGGGAGTGGGTGGAACCCGAGTCGTACTACCCCTTCTCCTCCACGGCATTTTACGAGAAAGAACCGAACCCGTTCCGGGACGATAAGGCCGGGCTGACCGTGACGCCGATCAAAGCATCGGTCTGGCACGGTGTCCCCACGATCGGGTTCCGTTTCGAATGCGGGCCGAACCGCCTGATCTTCAGCGGGGACACCGTGTACAAGCCGTCGCTCTGGAAAACGCTTTGCGAAGAGCACCGCCCGCAAAGCTTCCACTCCATCTCCCGCGGGGACTTTGCTTCTAGCCGCGTCATTTACGGCGACATCAACGACTTCATCGAACGCACCTGGAGTCGGGAACGTTACGATGCAGCGCTGTCCGCGTATGATGGAGCTATCGTCATCCATGACGTGGCCAGAAAGAACAGTGTGGTTCACACGGATTATGCCGATATCGCCCACGCACCGATCGACAAACTCATCTTCACCCACAATCCGGACAACCTTACGACCCTCCGTCCCATCCTTCACTCCAGGCAGCAACTCATCTTTCGAGACGGAGAGGTGTACGACTGTGTGTGCGGTCGGCTTCACCCGTTTGATGCAGACGTTTACATTCGTCATTTCTCGGGCCACTACGTGGGATACCGGGCTGAGCAAGGAGCCTACAAGGTGATCGAGGAGGACGGCCTGCTGGGAATCGCTGGAATCGACCACCCCGACCCGGGTCTCTTCCGGGTGGATCTTTACGAGGACCTGGAGGGAGAGTACTATCCCGTCCTGGGGAACGTTGCAGAATTCTACCGCCGCAGGGAGGACGGCAAGGTCGAAATCGTCTTCCTTCGAGAACGGATCAGCGAGGGGAGGGTCGTGGAAAGCGCCCGCGGGCGGATCGAAAAATCAAACCCCACCGATGAAGCATACTCCGATTTCACAAGGAGTGAACCCGCCAGAAAAGGCTCTTCCGGCACATGAGCAAACCCCTGAATATCCTCATTGTGGACGACGACGAGCTGTTTACGGCCTCGTTGGCGGACTTCCTGGTAAGCCGGGGCTATCATGTAAAGGCTGCCCGGAAGGGTGCCGAAGGGTTCGCGCTTTTTGAACGCCATCGTCCCCCCATGGTCCTCCTGGACCAGAAGCTGCCGGACATGCGGGGCATTGAGGTTTGCCGCCGTATCCTGGAAAACAATCGCAACACCAAGGTCATTTTCATGACTGCCTATGCTACGGTTCCCTATGCCGTAGAGGCCATGCAGGCAGGAGCTTTCGACTACCTCTCGAAACCGTTCGAACTTGACGAACTCCTGATCGCCATGCGAATGGCCGAGAAAAGCGCTCACCTGGAGGGCAGGCTGCGGGTCAGCGAGTATGAACGTGAAAAGGAAAAGAGAGAGAAAAGGCTCATCGGTTCGTCGGAAGCCATGGTCCGCATTCGGGAGCAGATGAAACTGGCTGCCGCTTCCGAGGCCACAGTCCTGATCACCGGGGAGACCGGAGTGGGAAAAAACGTGGTGGCCGAGGGGATTCACGAACTCCAGGACCAGCGGGAAAACCTGCTGACCGTGAACTGCTCCAGCATCCCTGAAAACCTGATGGAGGCGGAGTACTTCGGGCACGAAAAGGGCGTATTCACCGGCGCGGACAACCGTCGGGAGGGCATCTTCGAACTGGCTGACGGAGGGACCCTGATTCTCGATGAAATTACGGAGACGCCTTTACATCTTCAGAGCAAGCTTCTGACCGTGCTCGAAGACAAGCGCGTTCGAAGAATCGGCGGCGGACAGGCCTTCCCTGTAGACGTTCGAATCGTTGCTACAACGAACCAGAGCCTGGAAAAAGCCGTGGAGAGCGGCAGTTTCCGTCAGGATCTCTACTACCGCCTGGCCGTCTTTCACATGCACATCCCCCCCCTGCGCCATCATCCAGAAGACATCCCCGAAATCGCCGCATTTTTCGTGAATCGGTTCGAGCGTGAAAATGTGCGAATCCCGGAGGATCACCTGCGAAGGATGCTGGAGTACCCTTGGCCGGGGAATGTCCGAGAGCTTCGAAACGTCATTGAACGGGCCTGCCTCCTGCGGCAGGGAGATGAACTCAAGCCTGCGGACATTCTTGTGGGTGGCCCTTCCTACATTGATTCGCATCTCGAGGTGCCTTCGGCCGATCCGGAACAATCCATCCTGCCACTCGAGGAGGTGACGAGCCGGCACATTCAGTCCGCACTCAAGGCGTGTGGCGGGAACAAGAGCCGGGCTGCTCGCGTGCTGGGAATCTCGCTTTCCACATTGAAACGCAAACTTAAACAGTTGGAACCCTCCAGAACCGGGGCAAAATAAACCAATAAGCCCATTTTGACCTACCCAGAATGACCCAAACCGCAGACTCGCAACGACCCGCCCATTTTCGTCCTTTATTTTACGAATAATTTCTACCTGTTAAGCCCCGGCCGGTTTCCGTTTTTTCTTGGCATCCATTTTGCTATTCGATTGTTCGCGCATGATTTACGAGTTTGCGGTTCGTG
>JASFQI010000314.1:0-6111 GCA_050115555.1 Desulfobacteraceae bacterium | reverse complement strand
CAGGACGTGGACAAGCGGGGTGTCGGTATCCAAGATATTCCCTCTCAGGACACCCTGGTCCGCCAATGGGCCCGGCCCAGGGTTGCCTCTTGGTGGCAAGCCTCTTGTTCTCCAGGCTTGCACCTCGTCAGGGTAAGTGATACGAAAGAAACGAGTCAAGGCATTTGTCCGACCTCAACCCGGTTATGTCGGCTTTCCCGGGCCTCGCCCGAGATTGACTTTGAAAGACGTTTCACATGAAAACGATGACCCATCGATTGTTCCATATCGGCCTGCTGGCTGCGGCCTTGGCCGCTGCAGGCCTCTCGGGGTGCGCCCCCATGACCCCCAAAGCCCCCCCCATGGCCGAGATCCGCGGCGTACAGGGGCGCTTTCAGCTCGGTGAGATCGTGGACCTCCACCAGGCAGAACGCGTCGACTTCGAGACCTTCATGAAGCGCGTCGCCCCCCACGACCTCATTTTCGTGGGTGAGGTGCACGACCAGGCCGAGCATCATCTCATCCAGACCCAGGTCCTTCAGGCCTTGATGGCCTGCTGCGGCCCTGTGGATTTGGCCATGGAGTTCTTTCGAGCCCCCCAGCAGGACACCCTGGACCGGTATCTGGCAGGCGAGATGACAGAGGCTGCGTTCCTGAAAGCGGCCGATTGGGACCGAACCTGGGGCTTCCCGTATCACCTCTACCGCCCCCTGCTGACCCTGGCCCGGGAGAACGGGAGCCGCATCCTGGCCATCAACGTTTCCCGCGACCTGGTGGGCAAGGTGGCCAAAGTGGGCCTTGCCGGGCTCACACCCGAGGAACGTGCCCGGCTTCCCCGGAAAATCGACCTCACAGACGATGCCCATCGAGACTATGTCCGGGAGGCTTATCTGCTGCACAGACGCCAGGGCATTCCGAACTTCCAGTTCTTTTACGAGGCCCAGTGCGTGTACGAGGAGTTCATGGCCGACACCTTGAGCACCTATTTCGAAAACGCGGGGCGAAACCATCGGAAGCTCGTGGCCTTCGTTGGGAACGGGCATCTCGAGTTCCGCTTCGGTATACCCAATCGCGTCCTGGAAAGGACGCCGGTTTCCGCGGTCACGATTCTGCCCTATTCCCTGAGCGAAAGCACGTCCATCCCGAGCGAGATCGCGGACTTTGTCTGGCTCACCCCGTCCTGCGGCCGGAGACCCCCTTTCATGCCTCCGGCGCACATGAAGTCGCCCCACCCGGGCGCACATTCCGAATCAAGCCATGGCGCACAGTGAGCCCCATCGTTACTGCCCGTATTGCGGAGGGCCCCTGGAGACGAGATCCCTGAAGCCCGGGGAACCGAAACGGCTAGTCTGCACGGTATGCGGCCGGGCCGACTACCTGGATCCCAAGCTGGTAGCCTGCACCGTTCTGAGGGTCGACGACGAGCGCATTGTCTTGCTCCGGCGCAGTATGCAGCCGCAGGCCGGCAAATGGGTCATGCCCGGGGGCTATGTGGACCGGGGGGAAACCGTGGAGCATGCGGCCCTTAGGGAAGCCATGGAGGAATGCGGCCTGGAGGTTCGCCTTTGCGATCTTCTGGGGGTGTACTCCTATCCCGGTCACACGGAGGTCATTGTGGTTTACACGGCCGACCGTGTCGGAGGAGAGGTGTATGCGGGAGACGAGAGTGACGCTTTCCAGCTCGTGCGTCCCGAGGAAATCCCCTGGTCCGACCTCGCCTTTCAGAGCACCCACGATGCCTTGACCGACTACTGCAAACGGGAGGGGATCGGCGGGCCAAACAGGGAAGGGGCTGGGGACGAAGGACGTCACGGTATTTTTCGCGACGGGATTTGAGTGACCATCCACCCGTCGCAGGACACAGCACAAGGAGCATCCGCCCATGGAGTTGAACCCCCGGAACATCGCCGACCTGACAGCGAATGAACACTCCAGCATCCTGCGGCGTTCCATGGAGGATATCGCCTCCGAGCACGACTACGTCCGGGGGCTCATCCAGGACGTTCGTGCGCGAGGGGACGCCGCCATCGTGGAAGGGCACCGGAACCTCGGTCAGGATCTGGAGGAGGAGCGCATTCGGGTAGGGGACGAGGAGATACGATCCGCTTACGAGCAGGTAGACGACCGGCTGGTGGACGCCCTCCGGGTCGCAGCCCGGAACATTAGGAGGTTCCACCGCGCCCAACTGGAACGGGAAATGTGGTCCGTGGAGGTGGCCGAAGGGATCCTGGCCGGACGGATCACGCGTCCTCTGGACCGGGTGGGTTGCTACGTGCCCGGCGGCCGAGCCGTCTACCCGAGCACGACCCTCATGACCGTGATCCCGGCCCGCGTGGCGGGTGTTCGGGAAGTCGTGGCCGCCACCCCGCCGGGAGAAGGTCTCTCCGTACCTCCGGCCACGCTCGTGGCCCTGGACATCGCCGGCTGCGATCGGGTATTTCGCATGGGCGGCCCCTGGGCTATCGCGGCCCTGGCCTATGGCACGGAAACCGTCCCCCGGGTGGACAAAATCGTGGGCCCTGGAAACCGGTACGTGACCTCAGCCAAGATGCAGGTGTACGGGGAGGTGGGCATCGACTCCCCGGCCGGTCCGAGCGAAGCCCTCATCCTGGCCGACGAAACCGCTGAGGTCGAACCCCTCGCCCTCGACTTCCTGAGCCAGGCCGAGCACGATCCTGACGCCGCAGCCGTGCTCGTCACCACCTCACCGTCTCTGGCCGAGGGGGTCTGCGCCTGGATTCGAGAAGCCCTGGATACGCTCCCCCGTAGGGAAATCGTGGAGGCTGCGATATCGGCCCACGGTCACGTGCTCGTGGCGCGGGACCTGGACGAAGCCTTGGACTTTTCAAACGAATACGCCCCGGAGCACCTTCAGATCGTGACACGGGACCCATTTATCGTGCTGAACCGGGTTCGACACGCCGGGTCCATCTTTCTAGGGCCTTACGCCCCGGTGCCTGCGGGCGATTACGCCTCGGGCACCAATCACGTGCTGCCCACGGGCCGCACGGCCCGCATGTTTTCCGGCCTCTCGGTGGACGACTTTCTCAAGAAACCCACGTTTCAGTACCTGAGCCGCGAGGGTCTGGCAAGCCTTCGGGACACGGTGGTCACCCTGGCCGAGGCCGAGGGGCTCCCCATCCACGCCCGCGCGGTCAAGGCCCGGTTCCCAGCTTCACCTTGAACTGCTAAGACATCCGTGCTAAGGAAGGCTTCGCGGAGAACGATTCGGGAATTTTCAAACGGTTGATCGTTACTCACTGCGACGACCGGGGCGACGTCAAACGGCCCGAAGGTCTTCCGCTTTCCAGGCGACCCTATGGATTCCAATTGAAAAGGAGGTTGCAGGCCATGGCGGACATCAAGGGATACAACATGCCGGACGAGCTCTACTACCATGAGGAGCACAGCTGGGCCCGCGTGGACGGAAACAAGGTCACTGTGGGCATGAACGACTTCTTCCAGCAGGAGGCTGGGGATATCGTGTTCGTGGACCTCCCCGAGGAGGAGGACGATGTGAGCCAGGGTGAGGTCTGCGGCAAGATCCAGTCCCGGAAGTGGATCGGCAAGCTCGTGGCCCCCGTGTCCGGCGAGATCCTGGAGGTCAACGAGGACCTGGAAGACGACACGAGCTTGATCAATACGGATCCTTACGGCAAGGGTTGGATCCTGATCATCGAGACCGAGGACGCGGAAGAGGAGCTCGGGAAACTGATGCAGGGGGACGCCCTGGCCGCGTTCATCGAGAAGGAGATCCAGCGGGCCGAGGAGGAGAAGGCCAAGGCCTGAACCGATGAACAATACGTGGCGCCTGTTTCGGAACACGACCCGGCCGTTGAGTACGGCCGAGGGACTGGCCGTGGACGACGCACTCCCGCAGTCCGTCGCCCTTCACGGCTCGCCGCCCATCCTTCACCTGTACAACTTCGTCCCCTCCGCCATCGTGGGCAAGTACCAGGACATCGAGGCCGCCCTAAGGCTGGATCGATGTGAGGCCCGCGGCATCGAGTTCAACCGCCGGAGCACAGGTGGTGGGACCGTGATCATGGGGCCGGAAGTCGTCTCCCTGGGCCTGGGGATCGAGCTCGACCACCCGGACCTGAAAGGCGGTGGTGTGGGCGGTGTCTTCACAACGCTGAGCCGGGTCCTGGCCGATGCCCTTGCCACATTCGACATCTCGGCCTATTTCCAGCCACGAAACGACTTAGAGGTGGCCGGCCAGAAAATCGCCGGTCTCTCCGCGGCCTCGGAGGTCGGGAAGAGCCTCCTCTTCCACACGAGCCTCCTCGTGGATTTTGATGTGGAGCTCATGCTGGACATCATGAACACCCCGCTGCTCAAGTTGAGCGACAAGGGATACAACTGTTTCAGCCAGCGCATGACCACGGCGCGAAGGGCAGCAGGCCGCGATGTGGAGGTGGAGGCCGTCATGGACGCGATTGTCGGCGCCTTCGAATCGGTCTTCGGTATCCGTTTCCAGGAGGACGAACCGGACGCCTGGGAACGAAACACGATTCAGGATCTCATCGCCACCCGTTACACGCAGCGGGACTGGATCTTTTCCCACAAACATCCCCGGGCCCGCATGGGCGTGGGCAGGCTCAAGACGGCCGGAGGGCTGCTCGAGGTCTACCTGTCCCTTTCCGGCGCCTCCATCGAGAACGTGGTCATCACCGGTGACTTCTTTTCCACCTCAGAGGCCGTGAACCGCCTGGAAAAGGCCCTCAAGTGGACGAGCGCCCGGGAGGACCGAATCGCCGAGAATCTTGCCAGTGTGTGGGAAAAGGACATGATCTACGGCGTGGACGTGCCCATGCTGACCCAGGCACTGGTCCGGGCCAAGGAGAACCAGGTGAGGCTCTGAGCAGGGTGTACCCTCCTCTGGAGCAGACCGTTCACGTGCTGGAAATAATAACGGGAAAATTCCTTCATGCAGATCGTAAACAAACAGGAACGAAGCCCGGCTTTTGCCAAAATCAGCCAGGCGTCGGCCATCTCCCTGAGCCTGGTCCGCGGACGGATGTACCGCGGTGCGGTGAACCGTTGCGTGAACCTGCTGGTCCACTACCCGGAGGGGTGTGCTGCGAACTGCGCATACTGCGGCCTGGCCCGAAAGCGCCCCGGATCCTACCGGGAGAAGAGCTTCATTCACGTGGCCTGGCCGGTCTTTTCTATGGATGAGCTGATCGAGGCGATCCAAAACGCCCCTGGCTACGTCCAACGCACCTGCATCTCCATGATCACGAACGGTAAATGCCGCAAGGACACCCTGAGCATGTCCCAACGGCTCTGCCGGGAGACGGACCTCCCTCTTTCGATCCTGTGCAGTCCCACCATCCTGTCCATGGAAGATTTCGCGGCCATGCGCGACGCGGGCGTGGACAAGCTCGGCGTGGCCCTGGATCTGGCCACCCCGGAGCTATTTGACCTATACCGGGGAAGTGCGGTCAAAGGGCCGCATCGCTGGGAGCGCTATTGGAAAGCCCTGGAGGAGGGCCTCGAGGTGTTCGGCTCCCCGCACGTGGGTGCTCACCTCATGGTGGGCATGGGTGAAACCGAAGAGGAGATGGTCTCCCTCATGGACCGCCTGTGGAGAATGGGCGTGGTGAACCACCTCTTCTCCTTCTTTGCCGAGGAGGGCTCCCGTCTTGCGGACCGGCCCCAGCCGCCCTGGCCCACCTACCTCCGAGTGCAGCTCGCCCGCCACCTCATCGAGGAGGGGCTGAGCACCTCTGGCGACATGCGTTTCGACAAGAACGGATGCATCATTGACTTCGGGGTGGAGCCGGATACTCTCACACAAGCCGTGGAGCGGGGAGAGGCCTTCATGACCACGGGGTGCCTCGGCCCGGACGGCAAGGTAGCCTGCAACCGTCCCTTTGGAAACTGCCTTCCCGACGTGCACCAGTGGAACTATCCCTACCTCCCTGACGCCGAGGAAACCGCCCTGATTCGCGAGCACCTCTTCGAGCGGGAGGGTCCCCACCAAAGGCGACGGAAGTCAGCGGTGCAGCCCGGCTGAAGTGCCCCATTTTCCTTTGACACACCCCGAAACGGATGGTAAGAGTAATTTTTTGCGGGGCCGTTAGCTCAGTTTGGTAGAGCAGCGGACTTTTAATCCGTTGGCCGCAG
>JASFQI010000313.1:0-6113 GCA_050115555.1 Desulfobacteraceae bacterium | reverse complement strand
AAAAATGGCACCCTGGAACGGCCGTGATCGTGGTTCGTATTCAGGGGATTCAATCCCTTGCCGAATTCAGCCTCCTGCCTTCAAGCCTGCGAAAACATGCCGTGAACCCCCGATCAGGTGAGATTGTTCGCCCCTGGTGCCGGAGCGGATGGCACCCCTGCTCCTAAGGGCTCCAAAGGGAAGGGTTTCTTCCGCTCCCTGAGCTTCCGGCCTGGTCTTTGCGAGGGGTTACGCCCGGGGGATTCCTGCCCCCTCCGCGTTCCATCCCGCCTACGGCGGGACTGGCCGCGGCTTCCCCCAGGCATAACCCCCCGCAATGACGAAGGCCTCCCGCAATGTCCGCTACAGAAAGCCTCCCCTTTTCCGCCCCCCGACCGGGAGTTTCCATGATCACTCCCTCTGGCCTCCGGTCTTCCCGTCTCGAAAAAAACAAGATGTGTTCGCCCATGGAGCGGAGGCGACGGGGAACCGGCTCAAGGAGCGAGACGCAGAGGCCAGACATCGACTCGGTCCGGCGGTCCCTGGAGTTCAGGGACTGAAAGCGAGGCGCAGGTCGAAGCCCCCGTGGTGCAACTCCCCGAAGGGGGAGAAGCCTTCCCGAACGCCGACGATTCCCGCCCAGGGCGGCCGGTTCAGGCGCGACCGTACTCTGGCGGAGCGACGGCGAGAGGGATTCCCCCGATGCCGAAGCGGACCGGGGCTCCCAACAGGCAAGCTGTATCTGGTGGACGCTTTTTCGTGAACGGACGATGGGTCAGGAGGAAGAGGTTCGAAAGGTCTCGGCGCGGATGCCGTACCGCCGAAGCAACTGCTGAAGGGACTGCCGCTCCAGGCCGCAGGCCTTGGCAGCGTGCGTTACGTTGCCTGCATGGCGAATCAAGAGGCGGGTGAGGTACTCGCGATTGAAGGTGCGAAGGACAGTTTCCTTGGCCTCACGGTATGCCAGGTCATCCAGCTGCCCGGCTTGAAGGGAAGGATCTCCGGTATCCCCCTCTCCGCCGCAGGGTGCGGGCATGGCCAGGGTCTCATCGCGCGCCATGATCACCGACCGTTTGAGCACGTTCTCCAACTCCCGGATGTTTCCCTGCCAGGGATTCTCAAAGAGGGCCTCCATAAAGCCCGGAGGGATGCGCAGCCCCGGGCGGTCGTACTCCCTGGCAAAACGCTTGAGAAAATGCTCCACGAGGTCCGGGAGATCCTCGAGGCGTTCCCGCAGAGGAGGAAGCTCGATGGTCACGACGTTCAGGCGGTAGTAGAGATCCTCCCGAAAGGTCCCGGCAGCCATCTGCTCCTGGAGGTTGCGATTCGTAGAAGCCACAACCCGCACGTCCACGGTGTGGCTCTGCGTGGAGCCCACCGGCTTGATCTCCCGTTCCTGGAGCACGCGAAGGAGCTTGGTCTGGAGGGGCGCCGGGAGGTCTCCGATCTCGTCCAGGAAGATCGTACCGTGATCGGCCTCCTGGAAAAGACCCTTCTTGTCCTGCTTGGCATCGGTGAAGGCGCCTTTTACATGGCCGAAGAGCTCCGTTTCCAGGATGTTTTCCGGCAGGGCCGGACAGTTCACGGCCACGAAGGCCCGGTTCGCCCGGGGGGAGAGGCGATGAAGTGCCCGGGCCACAAGCTCCTTTCCCGTTCCGGACTCGCCCGTGACGAGCACGGTGGCGTCGGTCTTTCCCACCATACGAAGGGTCTCGAAGATTTCCTTCATCTTCGGGCTCGACCCGACCATGCCCTGAAACCGGTCCCCTCCCTGAATGAGCGCCTGGAGACTCTGGTTCTCGTGAAGGAGGCGGTGGTACTCCATGGCCTTCTTGAGCGTGAGAACCAGCCGAGTGTTGTCGAACGGCTTGGTCACGAAGTCATAGGCCCCTTTCCGAATGGACTCCACGGCCAGATCGATCACCCCGTAAGCGGTCATCATGATGACCGTAGGGCCTTGCGGGAAGGTTCGCAGGCGATCCAGGACCTCCATGCCGTCCAGGTCAGGCATTCGAATGTCCAGGAGCACGAGCGACACGGGCTCCGCCTCCACTGTTTCCAGCGCCTGCCTCCCGGAGGAGGCGGTGAGGATCTCCCACTCCTGCTCCGATGCCAGGGTCCGCCGAAGCAGGGCAAGCATATCCGGCTCGTCGTCTACTATGAGCAGTCGTTCCTTGCTCTCCATGATTCCATGCCTTGTTCACACGAACTCGGCAGCGCCCCGCTCAGGAGGCTTCCTGCCCTGCCCCCAGGGGAAGGCGAACCGTGAATGTGGTCCCCTCGCCCGGACGGCTCTTCATTTCGATTTCCCCGCCGTGCTCCTGGATAATGCCGTAGCTGACTGAAAGCCCCAGGCCGGTGCCCATGCCGGTAGGTTTGGTCGTAAAAAATGGATCAAAGATTTTGGGCTGAATCTCCTCCGGAATGCCGCAGCCGTTATCGGCCACCCGAATTACGAGCACACCCTCCTCCGGGATACTTTCCGTGGAGACCTGAATCGTGCCCTTCCCCTCCATGGCCTGGCGGGCGTTCATGAGCAGATTCATGAACACCTGCTCGAGCTTTTCCGCATCCACCACCGCCTCGGGCAGATCCGAGGCCAGATCTCTCACGATGTCCACCCCGTCCTTGGCAAAGTTGGACTCCACCACCCGCAGGACTCCCTCGAGCACCTCGTTCACATCGGACGCCCTCTTGGTGGTTTCCACGGAACGGGAAAACTTGAGGAGGTCCTCCACGATCTTCTTGCAACTCATGGTGTGTTTTTCAATGACCTTCAAGTCCTCGTACGCCTGGGTGTCTTGGGCGGTCTCCTTGCAAAGAAGCTGGGTGTACCCGAGAATGAGGCCCAACGGGTTGTTGATCTCATGGGCCACTCCTGCGGAGAGCTGTCCCAGAGAGGCGAGCTTCTCGGCCTGCATCAGCTGGGCCTCCATCATCCGGCGATGCGTAATGTCCTTCAGCGTGGCCTCGAAGCCCTCGGGCCGACCGTCCTTGGACTTACGCACCGTCACGGAAAGAAGGGCGGTGAGCTCCTCGCCGTTCTTCTTCCTAAGACCGACCTCCCTGTCCTTGATATCGTCGCGGGGATCCAGGGTTTCCAGCCGCTTCCTTTCCGAAGGGTCCACGAGAAAATCACGGATCAGATTCCGGCCCAGGAGATCCTCGATACCCTCATACCCAAGCATGTCCACGCCTGCGTGGTTTACGTCCAGCAGGGTGCCCTGATCGTCCAGAATGACCAGCATGTCCTTGGACCCTTCGAACATGCGGCGATACTTCTCCTCGGAGGCGGACAGCGCCCGGGTCCGCTCCAGGACCAGGCGCTCCAGGTTTTCATTGAGCTGGACGATCTGGGCGTGGGCCGTCTCGATCTCCTGCTTGTCCTCCACGGTCTGGCGGTAAACGCTGTGCACCCGATGGAAGAACAGGGTGATGGCTCCCACGATCACGAAGGAGACCGTGTTCAGAGAACCGGTCCAGGGCCTCAACGCGATCCAGTCCGCCTCCCGCCCAGTGTGGACGAGGAGGTACTTGATCAGGTGGCTACCTGAGCGGGAAACCGAAAAAAGCAGGAGACCCAGAACGAACCATTGGAGGTAGGTCCAGATCACGCTCTGGGGTTCTCCGCGCCTGAGGGCGTGGGCGTGAGCCAGGCACAGGAGGGAGAGTGCGATCATCAGGGTCGATCCGACGATATCCACGCCGGTAAGCGGTGCCGAAGGGAGTCCGGTGCCGGTCATACACCCCCTCCTGATCGCGCCTCGAAGCGGAGCCTTCTCAAACCGGCATAAAGGAACGCCATCCCTGGGACGCAGAGGAGATGATCCATTTTCAGGCCGTAGAGGATCCACACCCAGAGAGGAGGCTGGCTCCCGGCGGCTGACGCAACGGCTCCCTCGGTCAGGTGCAGCTCCAGGATATGCCCGGACATGGCCGCGAGGTTCCATGCCGCAAGGAAAACACAGGCCACCTGAATGTATCGCCACCCCCGGTTCCCGGCCAACCCTCTCCTCTGGAGCCAGAACACGAACATCCCCATGGCAACCGTGAAAAAGGCATGACCGATCTGATGGGCGTAAAGCCCTTCGGGCGCCGGGTGCACCTGGAGAGCGCTCGCGCCTTCAGGGCTGAGGATCGCTGCGGCCAGAATCGAGGCCCCCAGGACCTTCCACAGGCCACTACGCCTCCTCTGTCTGTAGAGCCTGTCCCGTTGCTTTCCGCAAGATTTTGATTGCACGCGAACCCTCTGAAATTCAAAGCGATCCCGAACATCCATGCAAGTATGATAGCCCCCGAAAGGGCGAAGTGCAAATGTTTGATTGCACTCCCTTCCCGTCCGCCCCACGGGAATCGCGGAGGCGACGAACGAGGAATCGCGACTAGAAGCGTTTCAATGGACCAAACTCCGCACGGGACAGGGTTCTTCGCGTGTTTTCTGTTCCCGCAACCTCCTCTTCTCCTTGCGGTCGAGCAAAGGCGAAGAAGGGGATAAGGGGGCACGGGATTTGCTAGTACCGGGTTGAGCAGGACCGACTGCACAAGACCATGACATCGCCTGATCCTTTGCTCAACACGCAACGTTTTCAAAATATTGGTTTTTCACTCGCGCGAACCCGGAAAATGGATCCATGCGCGGATGAGGAGGAAACATGAAAGAGGAAGTCTTCAGCCTTTGCTTTATGTGTTCCGTGCGCTGCCCCATCCAGGTCACCACAGAACAAGGGCAGGTCCGGTTCATTGAGGGAAACCCCCATGTAGCCGGCATGGAAGGCAGCCTGTGCGCCCGCGGCGCTGCAGGGAAGGCGTTTCTGAACGACGGCCAGCGCCTTCAGACCCCCTTGATCCGGACAGGGCCACGCGGCTCCGGTGAGTGGAGAGAAGCAAGCTGGGACGAGGCCCTGGACTACGTTGCCGACCGGCTCAAGGACATCATGGCACAGCACGGCAGCCGAAGCCTCATACTCGGCGAGCGGACCCAGCTCAGCACCCACGTGAGCAAGACCTTTGTCAAGGCCCTCGGCTCGCCCAACCACTTCACGCACGATGCCCTGTGCAAGGGGTCCGTGAACACGGCCTGCCGAAGCCTTTTTGGATACACGGACGCCCAGATGGGCATGGACTACAGCAACACGAGGCACCTCGTTCTTTATGGACGAAACTTTTTCGAAGCCGTGGAGGTAAAGCAGGTCCGGGCTTTCATGAAGGCCCTGGATAAGGGAGCAAAGCTTACATACATCGATCCTCGCGTCACGGTGACCGCCACCAAGGCACATCGCTACTGGATGATCCGCCCCGGAACCGACCTGGCCCTGAACTACGCCCTGATCCATGTGATCCTGAAAGAGGGTCTTTACGACAAGGAGTACGTGGAACGCTGGGTCCTTGGAATGGCTGAACTGGAAGCCTTTGTAGAGCCCTACACGCCGGCCTGGGCCGAGGAGGAGACCGGCATTCCGGCAGAAGAAATCGTCGAATTCGCCCGGGAGGTCAGCCGAGAAAAACCCTCGGTCATCTTTCACTTCGGGTACCGCGGCGCCAATCACACGAATGAGATCCATCTCAGGCGCTCTATCATGATCCTGAACACGCTCATGGGAAGCGTCGAGGCCAAGGGCGGTTTCTTCTTCAAAAAGGGGCCGGGCGAAGTGGGAGCGGAGCCGGCCCGAAAGCTGACGGAGCAGTCCTTTCCGGAAATCCGGGATCCCCGTTTCGACAAAGTGGGCACGCCCGACTTCCCGCTGCCGGATCCCAACCACGGCGTGGCTCAGCGCCTTCCCCGGGCCATCATGGACGAGGATCCTTACCCGTTCAAGGCCCTCATCGCTTACCGGTTCGATCCCCTCATGTCCATTGCAGACACGGCCCTTACAAAGAAGGCCCTGGAAAAGCTCGACCTGGTCGTTGCCATCGAGGTGAATTACAGCGACACGGCCTGGTACGCGGACGTGATCCTGCCCGAGTCCACCTACCTGGAGCGAACCGACAGCATTCAGCAGGCCAACGGGCTCAAGCCCCAGATGTTTCTCCGCCGAAAGACCGTGGAGCCCAGATATGACACCCGAAGCGGGCCCATGATCCTCAAGGAGCTCGGCAAGCGCCTGGGAATCGGAGAATATTTCCCCTACGAGAAC
>JASFQI010000312.1:0-6115 GCA_050115555.1 Desulfobacteraceae bacterium | reverse complement strand
CCCTTGAGGTCAAACGTTTCCCGCAGCACCTCGATCAGCATGCGATGGGACTCCACCTCGGCTGAGACCTCGTGACCGTTCAGGGTAAAGGTGATCTGCTTCTTCATTCGTTTTCCTCCGTTACACCGATGGAGCTTCGGTGAATCCTTTGACGAACCAGCCTGGTGGCCTGGTCACTATATTTCTCTCACCTAATGGCAATGTGAGCCTGAGGGTATGGGCGCTTTCTTTGAGTCATACCTGCACCTGAAAGCTCCCTACCCGGCTTCCTTGACGGCCTGATCGATAGCCCGCTTGATCAGCACGCCCGACATGACGCGGCGGTATTCCGCCGTGGACCGGACGTCCGTGATGGGGCTCACTTCCTCCTCCACCATACCCTTCACGCGTTCGAGGAGGTCAGGGGTGATCTCTTGACCCTCTACGGCCTGTTCGGTCTTTCTCAGGCGTAGGGGAACCGGGGCTACAGCTCCGGCAGCCAGCCTGCAGGTCGTGCAGACGGCTCCGTCCATCACGACCAGGGCGGCGGCATTGATCAAGGCGATATCCTGGCTCACCCTGCCCGTCTTTAAAAAGGCCGTGCCGGTCCCCTGCTTCGTGCCCGGAAGGGAGATTGTTTTGAGCACCTCGGTGGATTCCATGCAGGTCTCCCCGGGGCCTTTAAAAAAGTCCTCCAGGGAAACCTCTCGAGTGCCGCCGGGACCCTCGAGGGTGAGGGCGGCCTCGAGCACCAGGAGTGGTGGTGCACAGTCTGCGGAAGGCGCTGCATTGGCAAGGTTTCCGCCGATGGTGGCCACATTTCGCACCTGCGGGTTCGCCAGGACACGCACGGCCTGGGTCAGGGCCGGGTATGCACGGGCGATCCGGTCGTCCCTCTCGATGTCTCGGAAAAGCGTCATGCTCCCCAGCTGAAGCCCGCCGTTCCAGTGTGCGCCCGTCAGCTCATCGATGTGCCTCAGGGAAACCAGGGCGTCCGGCTCCATGGCTCGCATCTTCATGCGCACGATCACATCCGTTCCGCCGGCAATGTACCGTGCCTTGCCCTGGTGTTTCTCCATCAGGCCGTACGCCTCTTTCAGGCTCTTCGGCATATGGTAGTCAAACTTCTTCATGGAATGCCTCCTAAGATCAGTGAGCTAAAGTGATCTAAAGTTCAAATAAAGGATCCGGAAGCATGGGAGCTTTCTCCCAGTCTTATCCCCAGGATTCGAATCGCGAGGTGCCATGAAACGAGACAACCTGGAAACAGTCTCTGGGCGGGCAAGCCAGAGTAGAATTCTAGATCATTTTAGAACACTTTAGTTACTCTAGATCACTCTAGATCACTTTCCCCTCACTCCCTGTTATCAAACACCCGCTTGCTCTTTCGTTCGGATCGGGGCAGGGCCCCGTAGTCCACCAGTTCCACGGTGGCGCTTACCAGTATCTGCTTCTTGATTTCCTTGCCGATGAGGCCGACCAGCTCCTCGTTGCGGCTGCTGTCCACCCCTTGATCCCGTTCCACGCGGAGGGTCATGTAATCGCGCCCGTCCTCCTTGCGCTCCAGGTGGATCTGGTACTCGCTGCCGATGCCGGAGATGCCGGACAGGACGTGGTCCACCTGGCCTGGATAGATGTTTACGGCCCGGAAGATGATCATGTCGTCCGATCTTCCGAGAATCCGGTCGTGTCGGGGCAGGATGGAGCCGCAGGCGCAGCGGCCCGGAATCAGCTTGGTCAAATCGCGGGTGCGATACCGGATCAGGGGTACCGCCTCTTTTCTGAGGGTGGTTACGACCATTTCCCCCACCTCGCCGTCGGGTACCGGCTGCAGCGTCTCCGGGTCCAGGATCTCCAGGATGTAGTAGTCGGCCCAGTAATGGATGCCCGCGTGGTGGCTGCAGTCCAGGCCTGTGCCGGGGCCGTAGAGCTCAGTCATGCCGGGAATGTCGTACATGTGCTCGACGCCGAGGAGGTCCTGGATGCGTTTGCGCATGGCGTCGCTGGAGCGCTCGGAGCCGAAGATCATCTTTCGAAGCTTGATCTTGTCCCGAAGGCCCCGACGGTTTACCTCTTCGGCCATGAGCAGGCCCATGGATGCCGTACAGCACATCGCGGTGCTTTGGAAATCCACCAGGAACTCGCACTGCATGTCCATGTTTCCGGGACCTGCGGGCACCGCCATGGCCCCGAAGGTCTCGCATCCCAGCTGAAAGCCGACTCCGGCCGTCCAGACGCCATAGCCCACGGCGATCTGCACCCGGTCGGACGGGGTGAGCTCCGCCATCTCGTAGCATCGGGCAAAAAAGTGGGCCCAGTCCTGGATGTCCTTCTGGCTGTAGCACAGGACCTTGCGTTTCCCAGTCGTCCCCGACGAGGCGTGGATCCGGACCACCTTTTCAAAAGGAACCGAAAGCAGGGGAAAGGGATACCCCTCTTGAAGGTCTTTGGACGTGGTGAAGGGCAACCTTCGAATGTCGTCCAGCGTCCGAATATCTTCCGGTTGAACCCCTGCCTCGTCCAGTTTTTTTCGATATACGGGGGAACCCTCGTAGGCATGGCGCACCGTCCACTTCAACCCGTCGAGCTGAACCTGCTTCAGTTCCTCTTCCGTTTTCAATGCCGGCATAAAGGTGTTTGCCATTCCTTTTTCCTCTCTCTTTTCTTCGTGCCCTTTGTCTCCTTCGGGGCGGTGCTTGTCTTTCTTCCCCCTCTCTACCGAATGAGATTCGGAAGGAAGGTGACCACTTCCGGGAAGACCATGAGCAGGATCACGCAAAGAATATACGCGGGCATGAAATAGGCTACGCCCCTGAAGACGTCCTCCAGGGGAACGTCCCTGGCCATGCCTCCCACCACGTATGTGGTTGCCCCTACCGGTGGAGTGACCGCACCCAGCGTGGTGATCACCGTGATGGTTACGCCGAACCAGATGGGGTCGTGTCCCATGCTCTCGGCCACCGGGAAGAAGATGGGGATGGTGATAAGAAGGAGCGCCAGGGCGTCCATGACCGCTCCGCCGACCACGAAGATCGCGAAGATAATGGCCATGATCACAAAGTCCGGCACGGGCAGGGAGGTGACCCACTCCGCAATGTTGAACGGGATTCGGGTGACTGTGAGAAACTTGCCGAAAATCACCGCCCCGGCCACGATCATGATGACCATGCAGGAGATCCTCAAGGTGTCCATGATGGAGTTCACGAATCCCTGCCAGCTCAGCCGACCCTGGGCCACGCTGATCACCACCGCGAAGAAGGAGCCGGCAGCGCCGGCCTCGGCCGGGGTGAAGAACCCGAAGTAGAGTCCCAGCATGACCAGGAGGAAAAGGATGAGCATTTCCACGGCCCCGGGAAGTGCCCGAATCTTTTCCCCGAAGCTCGTTTTTTCGCCCACCGGACCCCAGCCCGGCCGAAACGTGCAGACGATGTACACCGTCAGCGTGAGCATCACAGCGAGCAGCACCCCAGCGGCGACGCCGCCGTAAAACAGCTTCCCGATGGACTGCCCCGTGTAGAGGCCGATCACGATGAGCACCACGCTCGGAGGGATGACCACCCCAAGGGTCGACCCGCACGCAATGGCTCCGGTGCTGAGCTTGGAGTCGTATTTGAACTTTTTCATTTCCGGCAGGGCCACCGTGGTCATGGTGGCGGCCGTGGCCGCATTGGACCCGCAGATGGCGGCGAACGCGGCGCAGGCCATGACCGTGGCCATGGCAATGCCGCCCCTGATCTGACCGACCCACTTGTATGCGGCGTCATAGAGCTTCCGGTTCACCCCGGAGTAAAAAGCGATCTGCCCCATGAAGATGAACAGGGGGATGACAGTCAGCCCGTACTTGGAGAACGTTGTCCAAAGCTCCGTGCTGAGCATGCCCAGGCCCGCTTTGAAGTTGAGCACGTAGCAGTACCCGGCAAAGCCCACGATGGCCATGGCAAAGCCCACGGGCATACCGAGAAAAAAGAGGACGGCAAGGAGGACCAGGATTCCGATGACTCCGATCAGGGCTAAGCTCACGGTTTTTCCTCCTTCCCGGGGATCAGCGATTTCAGAAACTCGTTGAGGAACACCAGGGCCAGCACCCCGCATCCCGCGGCCACGGCGTAGGTGAAGGGGTAGTATGCGAAGCGGAGCGTTTCAGTGACTTCTCCCGTGGACCGGAGAATCCCGGCATACTTGGAGATCTGCCAGGCCACGAACGCGAAGAAGACCATGCAGATCAGGCTGTTGGTGAAGTTCAGAGCACGGCGGGTCTTCTGCGAGAAGCTCTGAATGAGGATGTCCACCGCGATGTGGCCCTTTTTTATCTGCGTGTAACCCAGAGCAAAGGCGGTGACAATGGCACCGAAGTATCCCATGAGCTCGAACGTGCCCTTTACAGGCACCCACACCAATCTCAGAAAGATGTTCGTACAGGTGAGAAGGATCATTGCCACGAGAACACACCCTCCGATCCAGACCAGGAGATGGTTCAGGAACAGGGTGACCTTTTCCAGCGCGTGCATGGCGCCCTCCTGTGTCCGTTTTCACCCCCAGAGGGTGCCAACGGACGAATTTACGCCGCCTCGTGTCGAGGCGGCGAGGGGACCGGGTACATGAAAAGGGGACCGTGCGCCCGAAGAACGCACGGGGCGGTCATACGCGAGTCCGGCTGAAACCGGACCCCATGCCATCCCGGCCGCCCCTTTTCAGCAGGCAGCCGGAATGACGTCGGTCCGGCGTTTTACTTGGCGTGCTTCGAAATGAGGTCCTGGATGTCCTTGACGATCTGGCCGCCCTTCAAGCCCTTGCTGTCGGCATCCTTGATCCAGGCATCCGTGATGGGCGCAAGCTTGGCATCCCACTTGGCCTTTTCATCGGCGCTGAGCTCAATGAACTCCACGCTATAGGTTTTCTTGGACCACTCAATGGACTCCTGCACATGATTGTCCATGTACGTGCCGGTCCACTCGGACTGCTCCAACCGGAGGTCGTCAAAGACCTTCTTCACGTCGTCGGGCAGCTTGTTCCAGGCATCCATGTTCATGACTACGGAAAAAGGATAGATGACCGTGTCCGTCATGGTGGCGTAACGGCAGAGCTCGGCGAACTTGAAGTCCTTCATCACTTCCAGCGATGAGAACAGGCCGTCCACCACGCCTTTCTGAAGGGCTTCCGGGGTCTCGGACATGGGCATGCCGACCTGGTTGGCTCCCCAGGCCTTGAGAATCTGCGCGGCGCCGCCGGAGGCGCGGAGATCCACACCGCGGATGTCTTCCAGGGTCCGAATGGCCATCTTGGACATAATGTTGGCCGGTGCGGTTGTGAACATCGCGAGGACCTTGACCTTGGAAAAGGCCTCGGGCTGGTACTTTTCGTAAAGGTCCCAAAGGGCGAGACTTCCCACCCTGGCGTTCGGGATTCCGAGCGGCAGGCTGGTGGCATTGGTCACCATGAAGCGACCGGGCTGGTAGGCCATGCAGAGGCAGCCGATGTCGGCCTGCCCGGCGATGACGCCGTCCATCATGTTCTTGGCCCCGAGGAGGGTGCCGCCCGGGAAGGTCTTGACGGTCACTTTCCCGTTCGTACGCTTTTCCACTTCCTCCTTCCAGCGTTCCATCTGCACGCAGGGGAATGTGGGGGCGGGGGGGAAGTTGGCATAGTTCAACGTGATCGATCCGGCCGACGCGGGGGTCGGCGCGAGGCTTACGGCGAGTAACGAGGCCAGAAAGACCCCAGCCAACAGACACACGATGTTCTTTCTCATGGTGCGGACCTCCTTCGATGAGAGATGGACATGAATAGGGATCCTTTCAGTCAATGCAGTGTGATTTTCCGGCTCCTTCACCCCCTTTCTTTCAACAAGTCATTCGACAATTGACGAAGTATAGCGTTAAAAAATATTCGGCTCCACATACTCGCCGAAAACCTCTCGGAATACATTGGCCATCTCGCCGACCGTTGCATAGGCCTTGCAGCACTCAACGAGATAAGGCATCACGTTTTCTTTATTTTTCGATGCTTTTTCTAAATTTTTAAGGGAATCTTTCACTCTTTTATTGTCCCTACTTTTTCGAACTTCTTTCGTCTTTTCAATCTGTTTCAGGGCCCATTCTTCGTTGTATTCATGTAGCTCTACTTCCATATCCACGCC
>JASFQI010000311.1:0-6124 GCA_050115555.1 Desulfobacteraceae bacterium | reverse complement strand
GGCCCGGCCGTTCCGGGCCCGCTACGGGCATAGGGCAAGGTGGAGGTCAGCTCGGCCATCATGGCTCGCGAAACGATCAGGACGGGAACGATCGAACCGATCGCGCCGAGGGCGAGGAGTCGGGCAAGGGCAGCCCATTTGGCGAGAAGCACTACCCCGAGGGCCAGGCCCCCGAACGCTCCGAGACGGGAGTCCTTCAGGATGTTCAGCCGCACCTCCTTCTCTGGACGCCCTCCCATGGCGTCCGCCCAGTCAGCCAGGCCGTCCAGGTGGAGCCCCCGTGTGAGCATAATCGACGCGGCCAGGAGAAGGCACGCTGCCCCTTCGAACCAGGTGCCCGGGTAGCGGACCCAGAGGCCCCCAGCCAGGGCGAGGAGAGCTCCCAGGGTGAGACCCGTTACCGGGAACCAGGGGAGGGATGCGGCGAAGTCCTCGCTTTCCCGTCCCGGGACAGGAAGGATGGTCAGGGTTCGAAACGCCGTGATCAGTCCTTGCATGGCTTTTCCTTTTCTTATGATGTGCCGGAACAGACCTCCGCCCGGTTCGTGTGCATTGCAGACGGATCCCGGCCCCGAAGCTCTGCCTCACGCCTCACGAATCACGCCTCACCCCTCACGCTCCGGGTTGAATTCCCGCATCAGCGAACGTAGCCATTTCATTGTAAATGCGTACGCTGTCCTCGAGGATCTGCATGGCCACGGCGGCGCCCGTGCCTTCCCCCAGTCGAAGATCGAGGTCCAGGATCGGGCGGAGACCTTCGTTTTTGAAGAAGACCCGGTGCCCTTTCTCCACAGAGCAGTGGGAAAAATAGAGGTAGTCGGTCACGGCGGGGTTGAGCCGCATGGCCGCCAGGGCCCCTGCGCTCGAAATGAATCCGTCCACCAGGACGGCCAGGCGTAAGGCCGCACCGCCCAGGCACAGCCCGCAGATTGCAGCCATTTCCAGGCCGCCTACTGCGGCGAGTGTGAAAAGCGGTTCCTTTGCTTTGATGTCATGATGTTTCAGTGCGTTGGTAATGACTTCTACCTTGTGGGCGAGTCCTGCATCGTTCAGACCCGTGCCACGGCCGGTGACGTCCTCGGGCGCGGCTGGCAGGAGGGCGGCAAACAGGGCGGAACTGGGAGTGGTGTTCCCGATGCCCATGTCGCCTGTGGCCACTACGCTTACGCCGTGCGCGTGGGCGGCATGCGCCATTTCCACTCCCACGCCAATCGCGGTCTCTGCCTCCTCCAGGGTCATGGCCGTTTCATGGAGCAGGTTTCCCGTGCCCCTTCGAACACTTCGCTGGATCAGGCCGGGGGCGTCGGGAAGGCCTTGAGCCATTCCGATGTCGACTACGTGCACCTCGGCACCGGCGGCTCGGGCCAGCACATTGATGCCGGCACCCCCGGCGAGGAAGTTGCGCACCATGTGGGTGGTGACCTCCTGCGGGTAGGCGCTTACGCCCTCGGCCACCACCCCATGATCCCCGACAAAGACATAGACCGCCTTTCCGGTGATACGCGGGGTGGTTTCCTCCCGAATGGCCGTGTACCGGGCCGCCATGTCTTCGAGCAGTCCGAGACTCCTCCTCGGTTTGGTCAGGTCATCGAGTCGACTCCAGGCGGTTTCCAGCCATTCCCGGGAGAGGGGTTGAATACGGTTCGCGGTTTCTCTCCAGTCCATGGGGGTTCCTCCGTTTCGAAGAGCGCTGCGGAAGACAACGTCTCCCCGGCTCCTTGAGGCGTTAAAAAAGAAAAAGCCCCAGCCAGGTCCCATTTCTGGACCCGGGTGGGGCAATGGCGGCTCCATCCTTTCGTGTCCGGCAGGTCTTCTGGCTTACCCGCTCCATCCTCGCCTTCCCGCTTCTCGTTCGAGTCGCAGTGGCTTTTCACCCTGAAAGGTTCCAGGGGCGTGGCATGGAGAGCAGAACACCGCACGCGGTGCCAGGATCACAGCAGTGACCACCCTGCGGCGGATTCACACCGCCTTCCCTTTTCACCCGCCATAGACGGCGGACACCGGACACGCAATATCCTTTTCCACGGGCTTTCCATGGATGGATTCAGTGAACGACCATAGACTCTATCGCCGGGGTGACCGGTTGTCAATCCGGAAAGCTCCAAATCCCCCGGCTGCCCCGAAGAAACCGGTGGGGGATGAGATGCCGGCGCTCGAAAGAACATCCGGGGAAGGGTATGCCGGGCCGGGCGTTTCAGGCTTCCGCCTTGACAGCCCCCATGAAAAGAAGGAGAATAAGACAAAATTGCTGTAGCCTTGGAGACCTGCTGGCACAGAGAAGTTTCCCCGGGGGGAGACCATCGAGAGGCTTGTCGGGCAAGGCGGAAGCCATGCAGGGCGGTGGGATTGCAAGGGACAATGACTCGTTCCAAAGGCCGCTTCCAGGATTTCAAGTTGAGGTTCCACGCCCGTTAGGGATCGTTTGAGTGTGCTTTGGTTCCGGGTGGAGGAGGACAGCGACACCCGTTTTTAGAGGATCTTGATCGGGAAGAGGAAGCAAAGGCAAGGAGAATGGGAGAGGAGGTGAACGAGAAGGGATTCCTTGCCCCGGGTTTTCATGAACGATTCCTGAAAGGAGGAAGGACATGGCTGGAAGCACCTACAAGATCATCGAGTTGGTGGGCACGTCGGACACCTCCTGGGAGGAGGCGGCGAAAACTGCCATAGAGACCGCTGGAGAAAGCCTCAAGGACCTCAGGATCGCCGAAGTTACGAAGCTGGACTTGAGCATTGAGAATGGAAAGGTCAAGAGCTTTCGAACAAGACTCAACGTTTCCTTCAAATACACGAAGTAGGGGTTGCGCTCGCGGGATCCGGGCGTCGCGCCCGGGTCCCGACCGATATTTCCGGCTTCGCAGCCCGGGCAGGAGAGCACCATGGACGTTTCTCAGAGAAAGCTGACGGTGCTGGACCAGATTGAATCGGCTGACAAGGTGCGGAGAAAAATCATCGACACCGCCAGCGTGCTCTATGCAAAAAAAGGGTTTACCGCCACGTGCATCGAAGAGATTTCTGAGAAGGCGGGTGTGAGCCTGCCGGTGACCTACAGTTACGTCAAGAAGAAGTCGGAGATCATGCGGATGATCATGGAAGATGTGCTGAACATCTTCCAGGAGAGCTTGACCCGGGAGATTCGTGACATCCAGGACCCGGAGGAAAAGCTGGTGATTGCGGTGATTCTTTACTTCCGGGTCGTGGACCGGCACAAGGAAAAAGCCCTCCTCCTCTACCAGAAATCCAGCTCCCTGGACAAGGCCTCACGGGCGCGGGTCATGCAACTGGAGGTGGACGTCTCCAATATTTTCGGCGGGATTCTTGAAGAGGGGATCAAAAAGGGCGTTTTCCGCGATGTGGATGTGGACTTGACGGCTTACAACATCATTCTTATGGCCCACATGTGGATTCTCAAGTCCTGGCACTTCAAGTCGCGGCTGTCCCTTGAGAAGTACATCGATCTTCAACTCGTGAATATCCTGGCCATGCTCAAGAAGTAGGGAGCCGGCGAAAGAGCAGCGTGTGACGCTTACCCTTGGTTCCCGGAAGCCGATAGCTCAACGAAGCATCCAGTTCCAGACCTGCTTCCCTCAAAGATTCTGAAGCATCGGAAAGCGCGGCCTCCCGGTGCTGCCCTGAGAACCCCACGAAAATGCCCCCCGGAAGGACATGGCGTGCACACAGGGTCACCGCTTCCCGAAGTCCTGCCACAGCGCGCGCCGTGACCACATCGTAGCCCTCGAAGAACATCTCCGAGCTCGAGTCTTCAGCCCGCCCTCGAAAGGACTGAAGGCCTTTCAAGCCCAGAATCCGGATCACCTGCCTCAGGAACGCCTGCTTTTTTTCGGAAGGCTCCAGGAGGTGGATGCAAAGACCGGGTTTGAGGATTTTGATGGGGATGCCCGGGAGCCCGGCTCCACTGCCCACGTCAAGCATCGTCCCGGTATCCGGAAGAAGGGGGACGGGGACCAGTGAGTCTGCCAGAAGCTCCACCGCCATCCGTTCCCGGGAACGGAGGCCGGTGAGGTTCATTCGCCGATTCCAGAGGCAGAGCTCGTCGAGGTAGATCCCGAAGGCGTCCAAATGGGCTTCCACCAGATGGACACCCAGGTCGGCCGCGGTTTGCCGTAAAAGCTTCCGTTCCTTCGGGATCACGTCATAGAACCACCGTCTTCTTGATAATGCCGACGGCGTCCTCGGGTCGGTCCACAACCGTAAAGATGTCCAGATCCTCGGGTGAGATGGCACCCCGGGCGACCAGGGTGTCTTTGATCCAGTCCACCAGGCCCTGCCAGTAGCCGGAGTCCACCAGCACCACAGGGAAGGACCGGATTCGATCCGTCTGGATCAGGGTCATGGCCTCGAAGAGCTCGTCCAGTGTCCCAAAGCCGCCGGGCAGGATGATGTATGCCACCGCATACTTGATGAACATCACCTTGCGGATGAAAAAGTAGCGGTACTCGAGGCGGACGTTGGCATACGGGTTGGGCTGCTGCTCGTTGGGCAGCTGAATGTGCAGGCCCGCGGAACGCCCCCCGGCCTCGGAGGCGCCCTTGTTGGCGGCCTCCATAACCCCCGGTCCTCCCCCCGAGATCACATTGAATCCGCACTCCACCAGGAGCCGGGCGGTCTTTTCCGTCATTTTGTAAGTGTCGCTGTCCGGGGTCACTCGGGCCGATCCAAAAATGCTCACAGCGGGGTACACGTCGGGAAGGACGTCGAAGCCTTCCACGAATTCCGCCATGATGTGGAACATCCGCCATGTGTCCCTGACCGTCATGTCGTCGATGACGTGCTGTTTCTCGCGCATGCATGCCTCCACCGTATCCGGCCGGATGAGGTGCTCGTTGAAAAATCCGTTGATTTTTCAGTTCGGTTTTGCTTACTCTAGCAGGGCTCGAAAAAAATCCATCATAAGTGCGCCCCAAGGGGCTGTCAAGGCGTGGCTCGATGCGGACACCGACCGACAGACCCGAAGGGATTCGAACTCACCGGGTTTCGAGGTGAGTTTTTTTCTAAGACAACGCCCCCCATCATCAGGCACGAGGCACATGGAATTCACACAGGTCACACGCGGGAATGTTTTCGACAGGGTCGACCAGGTTCCCAAGCCCTGGCAGGCGAACTACCTCGCCATGTACTCCAGCCAGTGGAAAGGGTACACGGTGGATCCGGCGTTGATGACCGTTCCTGTAGACGACCATCTGGTGCATCGAGGGGACGGGGTCTTCGATACCATGCGTTGCGTTGGGGGCCGACTCTATCAAATGGAGGCCCACCTGGAAAGGCTCGAGAAATCAGCGAGCGCGATTTCACTGCCTTTCCCTCCGGCCTACGACCGGGTTCGAGAGATCATCGGGGCCTTGGTGGTCCGCGGAGGCCAGAGGAACTGCGTCATTCGAATCGTCCTTTCCAGGGGACCGGGAAGCTTCAGCACGAATCCGTTCGACTGCCCTGAAAGCCAGTTGTACGTGACGGTCTTGCGGTACAAGGCCGTCCCCGACGAAGTGATAAAAAACGGAACGTGTGTGATCACCAGCAGCATTCCCACGAAGCGGTCCTTTTTTGCCAGGATCAAGTCGTGTAACTACTTGCCCAACGTGCTGATGAAAATGGAGGCATTGAAGGCCGGCTGCCCGTATGCCGTAGCGCTTGACACAGAGGGGTACTTGACCGAAGGATCCACGGAGAACGTCGGGATCCTGTCCGAAGACGGTGTCCTCAAGTTCCCGGGCTTCGAAAGGACTCTCGCCGGAACGACCGTCCAGAGGGTATGGGCCCTGGCCGAGACCCGGATAGGGAAGGAGCACGTCTCGGATGTCCGGTTTGACCGAATACGTCCGGAGGAGGCCTGCAAAGCACGGGAGGTGATGCTCATGGGCACCTCCATCAATGTGGTGCCGGTGGTTCGATTTGATGGAAACCCCGTAGGGACGGGTCTGCCGGGTCCGGTCGGTTTGGAGTTGTGCCGTTTGCTTCAGCAGGACATGCAGGAGAACAGGGAGCTGCTCACGGAACTCGAATGGCCGGAGAACGCCGAAGGCGCTTCTACAGGAGCGGCTTAAAGGAGGGCAGAGGTTTCCGAGCCGCGGAGGGTGCCTTCGCCGGTGCCCCGTGAATCGTGTAAGGA
>JASFQI010000310.1:0-6141 GCA_050115555.1 Desulfobacteraceae bacterium | reverse complement strand
ACGTCATTCGGGGACTCAAGCAATGGAAAATGGGCGCACGGTGGCTCAGTGCGGACGAACTGGCACGATACGGGGTCTGGGAAGTTTTCAAAACCTTTCCAATCTCCACCCGGCAAGCTGACGGGAGTCCCACGCGATGAGAGAGTCGCCAAAAGCCCGTGACCAAGAGATGTGCCGCTGCAATCCCAATGGCTCATCCCGAAACCAGCAGCGGTCAGGCACGTTTTTGCGAGACCAGTAAAGGGGGCATTGTTCTCACAGATAAACCCATTGCGGACCCCACAGTCCCGCCCTTTGCGGGACGGGGAATGCACGAGCAAGGCCTTTTCAGGATGGAGGGCAACATGGCATTTCCTGGAAGAAAATGGCAGTTACGGTCATGCGTATCCGCACTGGTTCTGCTGTTTTTCTGGCAGGGAGCTCGGGCAAAGGAAACAGAAACCGAAGAATCCCACAAGACGTACGGTGCGGCTCAAGCAAGGATATTTGTACAGCATCCGGAGCGATGGATCACGGCGGACCACGGGAATCACGAGGCCCTCAAGCAGGAGTTCGGTTCGGGCCCCGAGGTCACCAGGGCCTGCCTGAGCTGCCACAACAACGCCGCTGAGCAGATGCACCGGACCATCCACTGGACCTGGCTCTGCCCCGCCGACCCGGAGGGCAAGATGGGAAAGGCGGGACTCACCATCAACAACTTCTGAGTGAATATCCAGGGCAACGAGGCTCGTTGCACATCATGCCATGCAGGCTATGGCTGGAAGGACGGGAATTTCGACTTCAGCTCCGAGGTGAACGTCGACTGCCTGGTCTGCCATGAACAGACCGGGACCTACAAGAAGTTTCCCACCCTGGCCGGGCACCCCGTGTCGGAACCCAAAAAGTTCGGCGGGAAAATGTTTCTCCCCCCTGACTGGAACAAGGTGGCCCAGAGCGTGGCGAGGCCCAAGCGCGACAACTGCGGAGTCTGCCATTTCTATGGAGGGGGCGGTGACGGTGTGAAGCACGGAGACCTGGATTCTTCTCTGCTCAAACCGGCGAGGGACCTGGATATCCACATGAATGCGGAGGGCGCTGATTTCACCTGTGTCCGCTGCCACACCACCCGTGCCCACCGCATTGCGGGAAGGTGCTACAAGACGCCCGCCTTCGAGGAGCGTAAAAGTTTGATTGACGACGATCTCGTGGAGAGAATTACCTGTGAATCGTGCCATACAAGCAGTCCCCACGCGCCGGGCGTGAAGGCCAATGATCACACGGACAAGGTCTCCTGCCAGGCCTGCCACATCCCTACCTATGCCCGCGCTCTACCCACAAAGATGTGGTGGGACTGGTCGAAAGCGGGAAAGAAAAAGGATGGAAAAGTTTACGCCGTGACCGGAGAGTTTGGAAAACACACCTACCACACCCAGAAAGGGGAGTTCCGGTGGGAAAAGGATGTTGTGCCGGAGTACTTCTGGTTCAACGGGACCCTGGAGTATGTCCTGCTCACAACCCCGATCGATCCGGCCAAACCTGTCCAGCTGAACCAAGTGGTAGGAAGCCTGGATGATCCCAAGTCCCGCATCTACCCCTTCAAGGTGCACCGCGGAAAACAGCCCTACGACAAGGTGAATCGGACCATGGCCGCCCTTCACCTGTTCAGCCCCAAGGAAAAGGACTCCTACTGGGGCTCCTACGACTGGCACAAAGCCATCTCGTCGGGAATGCGGTATGCAGGCCTGGATTACGGAGGGGAGTATGATTTCGTGGAGACCGAGTACTACTTCCAGATCACGCACATGGTAGCCCCCAAGGAGAACCGCCTGGGCTGCACCGAGTGTCACAGCCGAGAGGGTCGGCTGGCGAACCTCGCCGGATTCTACATGCCGGGCCGTGACCGCAGCAAGGCCCTGGATACCATCGGGTGGCTGGCGGCTTTGGGTGCCGTGGCAGGTGTTCTGGCCCATGGCCTCGGCCGGTGGGTCTCCCGCAGGAAAGGAAAGGAGGGGCGGCATGAACTCGGAAAACATGATCTATCTCTACACGAGATTCGAACGTTTCTGGCACTGGGTCCAGACTCTCCTCATTCTGACCCTCCTGCTTACTGGACTGGAAATTCACGGTACCTTCACGCTGTTTGGGTTCGAAAATGCATTTACGGTTCACAACTTCTGTGCGTGGACCTGGCTGATCCTCTATGCCTTTATCATCTTCTGGATGCTCACGACCGGAGAGTGGCGACAGTACGTTCCAACGTACAAAAAGCTCTACGACGTTGGGCTCTATTACACCATAGGAATTTTCCGAGGAGAACCGCATCCAGTCCCTAAGAGCACCCGGGCCAAGCACAACCCCCTGCAGAGGCTGACCTACCTGAGTATCGTCACCGCCCTTGTGCCTTTCCAGATCATCACCGGATTTCTCTACTACTACTACAACACATGGCCGGAGATGGGCTGGTCCTGGTCCTTGTCCACCGTGGCGTATCTGCACACGGCCGGTGCATTCGCATTCATTGCCTTCACCATCGTGCATCTCTACATGATCACCACGGGTCAGGCCTTTTTTACGCACACCTGGGCCATGATCACAGGGTGGGAAGAGGTGGAGGACGTCACCACTCACGAATGGGAGATCAAAACCCGAAGAGACGAAACCATCTGCGAGCCCCCTCAAAAACAAGAGGCAGAGGCCCGGCCCTGAGGGCTCCTCCCCTCAGCGAGCAAGCCGGCGGCGGTCAGCCTGATCCGCCTTGCGTCATCGTGTTCCTGATTTCCACCCTAAAGCGGGGCTGGGCTGGGAGATATTGTTACTGGACAATCGCGATGAGCTTTTCCCTCACATAACAACTAAGTTCCCACGGACTCGGGAAATCCGCAGCACTCACAAGGGCACGCAGCTCTGCGCTCCGCTCCTTGGTACCGGTTACCTGAAGAACAGACACACGGCCATCCCCATCCTGCGTGAAGCGATCCATTCATGTATCCCCTCTCCGAAACCATTCCGAGCAGAACACTGGAGACGGATGCTTCTTCTAAGCGCAGAGGCCTTGATGGGCCGAATGCTTTTCTTTCGAATCGAATCGTTTTATTATAAAACTCTTTCGATGGCGGATCAAAACACAAAAACCGTTACGTTACCCTTTGAGCTTCCCCGCACACACCCAGAATGACATCCCAGGAGCCTTTTATGAATCGAATTGGTAAATTTATCCTAAGCGGACTGCTCACCGTGCTTCCCGCCGTAGCCACAGCCGCCGTGCTCATCTGGCTTGCTGCATCAGCCGAACGCGTCGCAGGATACGGACTCCGGCTCATTCTGCCCAATGGGAGCTATATCCCGGGCATGGGCGTGGCAGTCGGTCTAGTGGCGGTCTTCCTGGTTGGCCTCTTCATGAATTTTTGGATCGTTCGCTGGGTCTTTGAATGGGCGGAAAGCCTTCTTTTCAGACTCCCCCTGGTGCGTTCCGTGTACGGAGCCTTTCGGGAGCTTCTGCAGTTCGTATCGCGCCCGGAGGACGCCCGACGCCGTGGCCGTCAGGTGGTAATGGTGGAGATCGGGGAGACCGGGCTGGAGTGCATGGGGTTTGTAACGCGGGATGATTTCCGCGAACTGCCGCCGGGGGTGGGCTCGGAAGACCGAGGAGCGGTGTACCTCCCCATGAGCTATCAGATCGGCGGACACACGGTCATGGTCCCGCGATCCCGGATTCGCGCGGTGGATATGGGCCTTGATCAGGCCATGCGCTTTGCCCTGACGGCCGGCATGTCCTGGAAATCGTCAACCTAGGCAGGCAGGAGAGAAAAGGCGGGAATGAGGTTTTTGCGGCGGACATGATCTGTGGTATCGTGGCGGAAAAGTGAGCTACCCGTGTTGAATAACACAGCAGTCTCGATTCGAATAACCGCCTGAGCGACCAGAACGCGAAAGGCCCTGAGCCCACTCGAATTTTTCCATGGAGGGATATCCCTGTGTTTCATGCGGCCCATCGGTTTCCCAAGATAGCCTTCCTTATCGTCTGCCTGCTCTTCTTCGCTATGGGAGGGGCGGCGAAAGCCGCTGAAAAGGACATCCCTTCTCCTGCCTCATTGGAGGAAATCGTTCAAACCATCGAGGACCCGGACAAGCGAGAGGTCCTGCTCGAACAACTCCGCCGCCTGATCGAAGCGCAAAAGGCGCTTGAGACCGAAAAAGCCGAATCTGCAGGATCCCTGGAATCTGCTGAAACCCAATTGGCCCTGCTTTCAGAGTCGTTGTTCACTCGGTTCGAGAACCTCTTGGAACGTATCGTAGCCTCGGCCCGGGAAACGGGTATCCTGATCAAACGCATGCCGGAAGGCCTGGCTGGGGCAAAGCGCCATCTGACCCGGCCTGACGCGCGGCAGGCGCTCTTCCGCCTCGTCGGTGTGGCGCTCGGTGCCCTGTTGGTGGCCCTGATCCTGCGGGTGATCCTTCGAAGGCGCCTTCCCCGGCCGCGGGCGCCGGAGACGACCTGGCCGGGCCGGCTTGCCGCTTCTTCAGGGGCCTGGGCCCTGAAGGTCCTGCCGTCGGGCATGGCGCTTCTCGCCCTTTTCCTTTTCTTCCGGGCCGTTCCGCAACCCGGAGTGGGCCGGGCCCTGGTGTTCCATCTCTTCACCGTGCTCTTCGGGTATCGCATCGTTGTGGAAGGAATGAGATCCCTGCTGTCGCCCGAGGAGCCGGGCCTTCGCATCCTCGGACTGGAAGACGAAAGCGCATACTACTATTGGGTTTGGATGCGCCGGTTTGCCAACTACAGCGCCCTCTACTTCCTCCTGGTGGGCCCTCTGTTCCTGTTTAAGATCCCTGAAGCCCCTTGTCTCTTCATTCGGGGGCTCCTTCTCCTCGTATTTCCCGGCATGATCACCGCGTTCGCACTCCAGATCTCGAGGGACCTCCGGTTACGGCAGGAGGCATCCACAAGTTCCGAATCAGGAGAAAAAACAAGCTCCGGGAATCGCTTGAAGCGGCTCAGCGGGCGATTCCTCCCAATCCTCGCGGTCGTATATGCCTGGGCCTTCTTCCTGGTCCTCATGGGAAGCCGGGAAGAGGGGTTCGACTTCCTTTTTCGGGCCACCCTGGGGACGGCGGTTACCATTCCCGCAGTGATTGCGGCGCTTCACCTGCTCGACTGGCTTTTTGACAAGCTCTTTGCCGTGCACGAGCGTATCAAAGCCCGCGTACCGGGCATCGAGGAACGCGCAGACCGTTACCTCGCGGTCGTTCGAAAGGTCTCCGCCCTTGTACTCGTCATCATCGGTGCGGGTGTGGTGGCCGAGTTCTGGGGCGTGCCCGTGAGCGATTTCGTGGTCTCCAGTGTGGGATCCGTAATCCTTACCCGCGCCGCGGCCATCGCCGTGACCCTTGCCGTGATCGTCACCATCCTTCAGCTCACCCGGATCGGGAACGTGTACCTCCTGCGGGAAACCGCAGGACGGACGGTCACCCAGAAGATGAAGACCCTGATCCCCATGATCCGCGCGGGCGCAACGGTTGCGGTCGTGTTCGTAGGCGGCATTGTCATCCTGGGCCAGGTTGGAGTGGACACGACACCGATCCTGGCCGGAGCCGGTATCGTCGGCCTGGCCGTGGGGTTCGGATCCCAGACCCTGGTCAAGGACCTGATCAACGGCCTCTTCATCCTGTTCGAGGAGAGCATCCGCGTGGGGGACTGGGCCCAGATCGGGGACAAGGACGGTGCAGTGGAGGCGGTGGGTCTTCGGACGGTCCGGCTGAGGGACCTTCGCGGGAATGTCCACGTCATCCCGAACAGCTCCATCGACACCCTGACGAACTTCAGCAAGGAGTACGCCCGGAGCCTCGTGGACATCGGTGTGGCCTATCGCGAGGACGTGGACGAGGTCATCGCCCTCATGCAGGAAGTTGCCGACGGCATGCAGAAAGACGCCGAGTTCGGGCGGGACATCCTCGGTCCGATCACCATGCTGGGTCTGGACCGGTTCGACGACTCGGCCGTGGTCATTCGGGCCTTTTTCACGACCCGTCCGCTCACTCAGTGGCGCATTCGCCGGGAGTTTCACCTGCGCATCAAACGCGTGTTCGACGAGCGCGGCATCGAGATCCCCTTCCCCCACCGAACGGTCTACATGGGGGAACCCAAGCAGGGGAAGGCCCCGCCCG
>JASFQI010000309.1:0-6150 GCA_050115555.1 Desulfobacteraceae bacterium | reverse complement strand
CAAAGAGGGTATGGGTTTCGGAGTCGTTGATCAGGAAATCGAGCTCCTGTTCCTGTAACCGGGCATTGAAAGGGGAGGCAATGAAGCCGCCCTTCATGGCCGCCCCGTAAACCTCGGTGTATTCGAGGCCGTTCCACGACAGAATGCCCAGGACCGAACCCTTGGGAACCCCTGATTCCTGGAGGGCATGGATGAGCCGGTTCACCCTCTGGTTGAAGTCCTGAAAGGAGATCTTTTGGGCATCGCACTGGAATGCAAGATCGTCCGGGTACAGAAGGGCGTTGCGATAGATGATGTCCGCGTAGGTCCCGATTTCGTACCGTGAAAGTTCCCGAAGAAGGCGTTTCGGTTTCATGTGGCCTCCTCTGCTACCTGCCGCACGGCAGGTTTTGAAGCAAAAAGGGACATTTCTCTCGCAAAGCCCCAGGGATCGCAAAGAAAACATTCAAAATTTGCTTCAATCTTGCCTTCTCAGCGATTTGGCGAGAGATCCGTTTTTTCCTGGCCCATCAACCCGTGAAGAAAGATCTCCACATAGGTGCGGCAGAGTTCATCCGCCGTTTCCTTGCGGTCGTGGTCGAACCAGTAAAACGTCCAGCTGCACATACCCAGGGCCGCGAACGCGGCAAACGTCTTGTTGAGCGGCTTGGTCTTTCCGTTCTTTTCCATCTCCACAAAGGCGTTTCGAAAAAGGTCGAGCGTGCGCCGCCAGACATCCTCGATCGTTTTCCTGTGATGCGGGAGGAGATGACCCACCTCATGGACCAGTACCTTGGCTGACGGATCCTCAGCCATGGCATGCTTGGTATAGGATGTCATGAAAAACGCGATCCGTTCCTCCGGGTCCGGGATGCGTTCCGCCTTTTCCAGAATCGGAATAAAATGGACCTTCAGGTGGCGTTCATGAATGAGGAAAAGGAGCTCTTCCTTGCTCTTGAAATAGTGGTACAGGCCCGCCTTGGTCAGCCCGACCGCGGATGCGATCTGTGAAAGCGGGCTTTGGACGTACCCGTTGGTCAGGAACATTTTCAGTGCGGTGTCGCAGATTTCTTCCAGTTTATCCATGGGTTCTCCACATTACCTGCCGCCCGGTAGCTTAAACTATAGCAACGTCCCTCTCCGTGGGTCAAGAAAAAAGGCGGCATCCTGTGAAGGGTGCCGCCCGGCTCGTGGATAGCATGAATTTTCCCCTTGGGAACCCTCAAGAAAGCCCAAGGGTGTTTCTTCTGGAAAGGATCAGGTGGTGAAGTTCGGTTTCCGTTTCTCCAGAAAAGCCGATATCCCCTCCTTGGCCGCCTCGGTGCACGCGATGTCGCCGAACCCCCTGTACCCGATCTCCAGCGCTTCCTCGAACTTGTCCGCGGCCGCACCCGCCTGGACCGTTTTCACGATGATCGAGACCGCCTCCGGGCTCAACGGCTGCTTTCCAGCCATGGGCGGATCGGGAATGTGGATCTCGGGAATCTCGACCTTGCCGTCCGGGACTCCACTGGCAAGGCCCTGCCGGTTCCAGACCTCGGCGACCGCCTTGCGAAGTAGGTCCCCCGCATTCTCGGCCAGGTCGGAGACCATGCCGATATTTAGGGCCTCCTTGGCCTTGATGGGGCGCGCGAGGCAGATCATCTCGTGGAAAAGCGCTGCCCCTTGCGGCCATTTCCGATAGGGGACAATGCAGCCCCCGAGGCCGGGAAGGATCCCCAGGGTGATCTCAGGAAACTGGAATAAGGCGTTCTTGGTGGCCACCATGGAATGACAACGAATCGCCACTTCCAGGCCTCCGCCCAGGGCCATGCCGTTGACCGCGGCCACCACGGGTTTTTCCATTCGGTCTATGAACCGTTGGACCTCGGCGTTTCCCTGGGCATATTTGATGGATGCGTCACTGTCACCCAGCACTTTCGGAAATCTCCCGATGTCGGCGCCCGCTGAAAAGGCGCCCGTCCCGTACCCTGTGATCACGAATCCCTTGACCTGGGGATCGTCGTGGAACTTTTTGAGCACCTCCAGCATTTCATCGGCGATTTCCTGGTTCAGCGCATTCATGGCCTGCGGGCGCCGGATGGTCATCACCTTCACATCGTCCAGGTCGTCCACCAGGACAAAGCGCCTGAAGTCCTGGTACTCGGAGTAAGAGGCCTTGGGTGTCGGGAACCCGGGGCGCTCCTTGGAAAAGCGCTCCATGATGCGGTTCACCTCGGCCTCTCCGATATCCTGCATAACGTCAAAGGGTCCTTTGCGGAAACCCAGGGCGATCTGACACCCGAAATTCAGGTCCGCTTTGGTTCCGATCCCGCGATCGATGATGTCAAAGGTCTGCGAGAAGAAGATGCCGAGCAACCGGTCCCGAATGAGGGAGCGGAGCTCGTCCGGCACCTCGACCCTGGACCCCGGGCGGTGGGTGTTCCACCGCTCGACGGAGTTGAGAATGGCCGCCGGCAGATAGTGCTCGCCCTCCTCCATCTGGAGGGTGTTCGTCTCCACGATGATGGGGTTGCCGTTGGCCATGTTCAAGACGAAGAAGGGACCGGCAAACACGAACTCCTCGGCCACCTTGTCGATCTGGCTGGCCGTGGCGTGCTCCAGCAGGTAGGCCGCCTCGTTACACCAGTTGTCGAAGATTCGATCCAGGGCGAAGCAGATGGCGTTTTCCGTGACGATCGGGGCCTTGCCTGTGGCGGCGAAGAACCAGAAAAGGTAGTCCACCACCTCCGGGGATGTCTGATCCCATCGAACGACCTCCACGGGCAGGCTCCGCCATGCCGGTGCAAAGAAGTGGGTGATGGTGGCGCGCTCAGGATGCTTCATGTTGGAGAAGATGCGATCCGCCGGGATGGAACTCGTGTTGGAGGTGATGATCGTGTCCTCTCCTACCTGCTCCTCCACCATCTGAAAGATCTTCTGCTTGAGTGGGATGTTTTCCGTGGCCGCCTCGATGACCAGGTCGCACTTGGCAATGGTGCTGTAATCCCGTGAGTAGTAGATGTTGTGCATCACGGCCTCGGCCTTCTCCTGGGTCATCTTCTTTCGATCCAAGGCCTTTTTGGCGTAGCCGTTGAGACGTTTCTCAGCGTTTTGAAGCGGGGCGTCCGCCACGTCCACCAGGTAGAGCGTGATTTCCGGTAGGGCACTCTTGATGTAGTAGCCGATGTCCGGCCCGATGGTGCCCGCTCCGATGATGGCCACTTCCTTGGGCAGGGGGCGCTTGGGCTGGATCAGCAGGGGGTTCCGTGCCATTGGGTAGAGCTTGTTTTCCGTATCCATGGGGTTCCTCCCTCGTTGTTTGGCCTTGTTTCCCGTTGAAGGATGCCTGTCGCAACCGATCGATTCGTTTTCCCGAATAATGCTGTAACACAATCGGGGTTCTCTCGCCAAGTCGTAAAGTGCCCCAAGGCACCCGAAGGAAAACGTCTCCCTTTCTATGACCCGCGAGGGACGATCCACAAACCACGAGCCACGGCCGTGCTCCTCACACCTTTTCCCCCTTGAGGGCGGCAAGCACCTTTTCCGGGGTGAGGGGCAGCGAGTGGATGCGAACGCCGATGGCGTCGTATACGGCGTTTGCAATGGCCGGCGCCGTTGGAACCAGTCCCGGCTCTCCCACGCCCTTGGCGCCGAACGGACCTTCCTCGTCATGCGTCTCAATACACTCCACGTCGATGGGGAAGTCCACGTCCGGGGCCGACAGGATCTTGTAGTCCAGGAAGTTGGGATTCAGGTTCCGACCATGGTCCGCCTTGTACTCCTCGCTCAGTGCATAGCCGATGCCTGTCAAAACCCCGCCGTAGATCTGGCCTCGAATGGTCTGGCGGTTGAGGACCTGCCCCACGTCGTGGGCCGCTGCGAACCGGAGAACCTTGATCTTCCCGGTCTCGGTGTCCACCTCCACCTCGGCCCCCTGGGTGCCGAAAATGTAGGCGGCGGACATGTTCCCCCGGCAGGTCTTCATGTCGAGCATCTGGTTACACGGATCATAGAAGGCCTCGGTCACGACCATGGTCCCCTGCTCCTTGTAATGGGCCTCGCGAAGGATCTCTTCCAGCTGGAGGCGCAACAGGGGGTCGTCCGGGGTTTCCCGGAGAAAGACCCAGTTTTCCCGCATGTCGAAATCCCCGGGCTCGAGCATGCGCTCGTAATCGATTTCCGCGGGTTGATAGTCGGGATCCTTTTTCTGCTTCCGTTTCTCCTTGAACTGAATGCGGGGCATGAAGTGTTCCGACGCCAGCTGGAAGATCTTCTGTCGGGCCTTATCGGCGGCCAGAATCGCCGCATTGCAGGCGGTAAAGGCGCCCCGGCTGGCGTGGGTGCCCACGTCCCATGGGCAGGTGGCCGTATCGCCGGTCACGACCTTGACCTTGTCGGGCGTCACGCCCAGGGCCTCGGCCGCGGCCAGCCCGAGGGAGGCCTCGAACCCCTGCCCCATCTCGATGCCGCCCGCAATCACGGACACGTTCCCGAAGTCGTCCAGCTTCATGATCACGCCGGAGCCGTCGGAGCGGTAGACCCGGCCGGAACCGCCCACGTGGAACAGGGACGCCATGCCCACCCCTCGGGCCTTGCCGTCCTTGACACCGCCGCCCTTGCCCCGCTTGTCCTTCCACCCGAGCCGATCGGCCACGGTATTCAAGCACTCCTCGTGCCCGCACGATGTGATGTTCAGCCCCATGGGGGTGAGATCGTTCGGAATGTTCCGATTGCGGAGCCGGAGTTCGTAAGGATCGATGCCGGCCTCTTCGGCCAGGTGATCCAGATTGCACTCAAGCGCCCAGGCCGCCTGGGGATTGCCGTACCCGCGCATGGCCTGGCAGTACGTGTTGTTCGTGTACACAATCTCCGTCTCGAAGAAGACGTTGGGGACGCGGTAGATGCTGGAAATGGGGAGCATCATCACGCTCGGGGTGGTGGCTCCCCAAGACGTGTATGCGCCGTTGTCCAGAATCATGCGGACCTCTCGAAAGGTGAGCTTTCCTTCCTTGTCGCACCCCTGAAGGATGTGGCTCCGGGTGGGCTGCCGGGGTGAGAGCGTAATGAACTCCTCCTCGCGGTCCAGAACGATTTTCACGGGTCGGCCCGTCTTGTAGGCGAGCAATATGGCGATGTACTCGTAGCCGTGCGTATCAAGACCCGTCCCGAACGATCCGCCCAGGGTGGGGACAATCACCCGCGAGTTTTTCCCCTTCAGGCCCATGGCCGCCAGGGCCTGGTTGAAGTCGTTCTGGGCCAGGAACGGGATCTGCGTTTTCGTGTGCATGATCAGGTTGTTCTGAAGATCGAACTCGGCAACGCATCCGGCGGTCCCCATGCAGGACTGCTGAATGAGCTGGGTCTCGAGGCGGTCCTCGGCCACGTAGGCCGATGCCTGCTTGGCTTTTTCCACGTCCCCTGCGACAAATTTCCACGGCACGGGCACCCGGTTGTCCTTCTTGGACCTGCCCCTCGCGTCCGTTTCGTGAACGAGTGGAGCTCCTTCCTGGAGGGCTTCTTCCGGGTCAAAGACTCCGGGAAGCTCTTCGTACTCCACCTCGATCAGGTCTACGGCCTCGGCGGCCGTATCCGGGTCCGTGGCGGCCACGGCAGCCACTTCGTCCCGGAACTGGCGGACCTTGTCCCGCTTGAACACGAAGTTGTCTTTGATGAAGCCGTACCGGACCAGGGGGGTGTTGTCCCCCGTGAGGACGGCCCTGACTCCGGGCAACCGTTCCGCCTTGGACGTATCGATGTGCTTAATCCGGGCGTGTGCGAAGTCGCTGTACTTGATTTTTCCGAAAAGCATCCCGGGCCTGACGAGATCGTGAATGTACACGGCCTTTCCCGCCGCCTTGTCCGGGGCGTCGGGCCTCGGGTATTCGGTACCGATAAAGCTGAATTTCGTGGTCATTTGCACCCTCGATTCTCGAATCCACTGATCAGATGGGATCGGCCTGCCCGTTCCCGGGTTCAGTCGGCCTCCTTCTGCATGCGCAAGGCCGCCTCTTGAATGGACTCTATGATCTGCACGTAGCCTGTGCAGCGGCACAGGTTTCCGGAGATTCCCCGCTTGATCTCCTCGTCTTCAGGGGAGGGGTTCTCTTGGAGCAGCGCCGTAGCCGACATGATCATACCGGGCGAGCAGAACCCGCACTGAATGCCTCCGCGGGCGACGAACGCCTCCTG
>JASFQI010000308.1:0-6159 GCA_050115555.1 Desulfobacteraceae bacterium | reverse complement strand
CGGCGCAAAAGAGAAAAAGCCCCCCGCAAACATCATCTCCGGGGAAGTCGGCTGCATCGATCGCGGCTTCGGCGACCCGGCCGGGACGGTTTATCAGGCTGTCCGGCGTTCCTTTCATCAGGACCACCTCTTTTCCCTGAAGAACCTCGGCGAAGAGATGGAGGGAACGATCCGGAAGCACGGCCACAGGATAGGACAGCCGATAGTAGGGGATGCCTCCCACGTGCCCCACAGGGTGGCCGATGGGTGAAAAGTTGGACGTGGGCACGAGGCTACCGCCCTCGGCCAGTGTGTCTGCGATCATGCCGTCGGTCCATTCATTGTAGACCTCTGCAGCGGGCCGGCCGTCGATCTTTGAAAGGATGCGTCCGGAAGCCTGTGTCGCTTTCCCCTGGTGCTCCGTGGGTTCATATCCGCTATGAAAGGCATAGCTCACATCCCCGGAGGGGAAAAGGACGGCGATCGAGATCCCATCGCAACAGGAGGAGTCATTGCAAAACTGCCTCCATTGGCCGCTCATGTCGTTGTCCGCCGATGTGCCTCCGAGAATGGGAACGCTCGATCCGATATAGGATTCGATCGCGGCAATGGTCGTTTCCTCATGCCCTGGAGAACTGGTCATGACGACAGCGGCGGGCAGTTCCCCGGGCCTCGCGGCCATATCCAGAGCCTGTACAAGGGCGGACTGGATGGCTTGTGCCGAATCCCCGCCGTATTCGGCCATACCCACACCGTAATCTCCTTCCGGGTCCAGAATGCCGAGGATGCCGAGACCGTATCCGTTCCTCGTATGAAAGCCCTCCTCCGTCAGGACCCCCAGGCAGCTCGTCCCGCCTTGGAGAGGCGCCCCTTGCACCAGGGAATGGAGCTGCTCCAGCATTGCAGGATTGTCACAGGCGCAGGAGCTATGCACCAGTAAAAGGTGAGGGGTTCCTTGAAGTCTCCTCATTAGTTTCTCATAGACTTCGTTCGCTGCCTTCCGGGGGTCCTCCAGCGTGGACCAGGCAGAAGCAATTTGCATAATAGGCTCCAAGATTGAATTTTGATAGAGTCGCAAAAAGCCGAGAGCTAGAGATTTTCCTCTAACGATTCCAAAAACGTAAATACAGCCAACAGGCGGTCGCGCGGGTTTTTGCGAGACCGGCAATTTTATGAATGCGAAAAATAATATTACATGACAATAGGAATCGGAAGTCCTTTTGAAAATCTTAAAAATCAGAAGGAAAACCGTTTAGAAGGTGAAACTATGCGGATCAAACTCCTGCATTCCTGGAACGTGTCCCCGAAAGAGGCCCGGGAGATTCAGAATCGTATCCGCCCGCTCGTGAGGGTGGACGGTGGTCCGGGTGATGTTCGACACATCGCCGGCGTGGATGTCTCCTATGACCGTGTCTCCGGGAGGCAGTGGGCCGGTGTAGTGGTGCTTGCCGTTCCGTCTCTGGAACCGGTCGAGGAGCGGTGGGCGTCGACGCCGATTGCGTTCCCTTACGTCCCCGGTCTCCTGAGCTTCCGAGAGATTCCAGCCCTTATGGACCCGCTCGAAGCCCTTGAAATCGAACCGGACGTGGTCTTCTGCGACGGCCAGGGCATTGCCCATCCCAAAGGACTCGGCCTGGCGGCTCACCTGGGGGTCTTGATCGGCAAACCCACCATCGGCTGCGCCAAGAGCCGGCTCGTGGGGGAGTACGCGCCGGTCGCGGAAAGGCGCGGCTCCACAAGCCCCCTCCGCTACCGAGGCCGCATCGTGGGCGCCGTGGTCCGGACACGGACCGGGGTCAATCCCATGTTCATTTCCCCCGGTTTCGGCCTGGACCTGGACACCGCGATCCGCCTGGTGCTCGAGTACGGAGGGTCCTATCGGGTTCCTACGCCCACCCGGCTCGCCGACCGACTGGTGAATCGAGCGCGCCGCGGCGAGGAGGGAGGCTGACGCATCCCGCTTCCTTAAAAGGGCATTGACTCCCTCGCCAGGATGCGTCAGTATTGATGCAAGGGGGATTCAGGATGGTCCCATCGAAACGGTTTATTTCCTTCCTTCTCTTCATCGGGTTCCTTTCCGCAGCGCCCTTCACCTCTGTGCACGCCGAAACCTCGTACGGCATCCACATTGCATCCTACCAGGACCTGGACGAGGCCGTGAGCCGGGTCAACTACCTCAAACGGCTGGGGTACGGTGCGTTTTACCGGTACGAGACCGTTCCGAAAAAAGGCAAGTGGTACCGCATCTACATCGCACGCTACCCCACGATTACACAGGCCAAGGAGGAGGCCCGGGCGCTCCAGGCCCTGGATCTCATCAAGGAGTACGAGATCCGGCGCATAGGAAACGGGGGGTCGACCCCGGTGGAGACTTCGAAGCCCACCCAGCCCCCTCCCTCCAAGCCGGCTCCCGTTGCCAAGGCCAGTCCCCCCGCAGATTCCGGGGACATGGTATTTCTCCTCCACGTGAGCTCCTTCAAGGAAAAGGAGCACGCCGTCAAGGAGGTCCTGAAGCTGGAAAAGGCGGGGCAGAAGGCCTTCTTCGTGGATGAAGAGCTGGCAGGGGGTCAGTGGTTTCGCGTGTACATCGGAAAGTACGATACCGAAAAGGAGGCCCGTGCGGCGGGTGAGGCGCTCAAGAAAAAGGGGCTCGTCTCCTATTTCAAGCCCCTCGAAATCGACCGAAGCGCCCTTTCCGCGACGGAGGAATGAGAAGGAGGAATCCACCATGTCCAACGACACGATGAATCCCTTCCGTGCGGAGGTCCTGGATGTCAAGGGGGAATGCAGTGCGGGGCACAGGAAAGGGGACGTCCTTTCCGTCAGCTGTTACGACAGCGGCGGCCTGTGCGGTTTCTTCTACCACGACATCTTTCCGAACCTCAGCGTCATGCAGTTCGGGGGGCAGTACCCCTGGGCCGACAAGAACGAGCTCGTGGTGGAGTGTCCGGACCGTGCCAATGCCGTCACCCTGAAGCTCACACGGACGTGATCTTCTTCGGCATGGCCGGGAGAATCAGTCTTCCACCTCTATGACGGCACCGCAGGTCTCGCACCGATAGTACGCCCGTCCGGCTTCCTCCGCCGGAACCTCCTCGAAATCATTGTGCCGCTCTCCACGCACCTCCAGGCACTCCGGGCAGAAGTCCCCTTCCAGCTCGTCCCGGGAGATAGTCAGGTTGCAGCGCCGGCAACGGAGCTTGTTCGCCTCCGGCTGCACCAGCACGAGCTTTCGGTGTTTGCAGTCTTCCATGATGCCTCATGCCCGAGCATGCCGCGAAAATATTTCGCTCGCGCATTCGTCAAGCCTGCTGCGGGGAGATTCAACTTGCAGCCGTATCACCTCTTCGATGGCACGTTTTTCAGCCGTGCCAGGGTCACGCCCCACCCTCCCGGGCCGTTGTCGAGGCCGAAGTCCTCCACCTGAGGGTGTGTTGACAGGACCGCATGCACCGTTCTGCGAAGCACGCCCTTTCCCTTTCCGTGGATGATCCTCACCTCGCGAATGCCTTTCTCCCCGCAGGCTTCCAGGTAGTCCTTCACCACCATAGGCACATCCCGGGGGGCGAAGGTGTGAAGATCCAGCACACCGTCGATGGGAAGGACCACGGCGTCGCCGGGTTCGTCCATGTCATTTCCTTGCTGTGTCACGCCCTCTCCAGGTCGGCCTGGTCCCCGAACGCCTCCCTCAAATCCTGCTCGAGACGGTCGAAGTCCTCCTCGTTCTCAAGCTCCACGAACAAGTCCTCGTCATCGAGCACCTTGAGGAATCCGTAGCGTTGCACCAACTCCACGGCCTTTCGGGGATCCACGGTGATCCACCCCTTCATGCGGTTCACCAGCTCCTCCCCGGAAAAGGACCGCTCGATGGTCAGGTCCACGTCCCGTTCCTTGGCCTTCCAACTGATCACGGCCGGTCGAACCACGCAGGGCGTGACCGGGTCGTGCATGGCGGCACACCGAAACCATAGTCTTGCGCGAATCAATTCCGTCCTCCCTTGTCTCGACGGTTTTCGTCGTTCTTCTTCCACCCTTGACCGATCCGTCTGGTGGGACGGCAGCCCTCATTCCTCCAGGCTTTCCAGGGCTTCCTGCACGGCTTCGCGAAGGTCCTGAGGGACCTCTCTCTCCAGTAGCCCTTGAAGCCGGGGCCGCCACGAGGCATCCCCCAGCTCGCCCACCAGGTACACGATGTCCCCCCGGGCCGAGGGATCGGCGCCTTCCATGCGCTCCCAGAGCAGCTCCAGACCCTGCCGCGCCAGGTCCGGGTCCTTTTCCCCGATCTCCTCCATGGCCACCATGGCCCCGAGCCGGAGAGAAAACAAATCTCCGGCGAGGAGATCCAGGACGCCCGGAAAGACCTGTCGTCTTTGAAGCATCATCCCGGCGAGGCCCTGGGCATCTCCAGCCTGGAGCATGCGGGCGAACGCCTCGGCCTGCATAAGGGAGGGATCCCCCTGAAGCAGGCCCTCTGCCACCTCCTCGGCACGCACCTGACCGGTGTACCGCAGGCCGTCGGCCAGGAGCACCGTGGGCACGGCCCGAATGCCATGCTCCTGAGCCCGCTCTGAAAAGAGCACGCCGTCGAAGACCCTCACCCGAATGAGAGAATTGACCAACGGAAAAGGCGCAATGCGGGCCAGGACCCTGGGGCAGTTCGGGCACTGGGTCGCCACGTAGAGGTCCACGAGCGAAGGCATCCCCACGCCCTCCAGGGCCGTGCGAAGCCCGTCCGAAACCCCTGCCTCGCCAGTGACCGTCCGGGATAGGAGCTCCAGGAACGGATCCAGCTCAGTCCCTTCGGGTACCCCGTAGATCGTCCAAGAAGGGGGAATCCGAATGCCGGGAAGCGCCCCGGGCTCGCCGGTTTCAGGATGCACCCGCACGTTGGAGGCCCGTTCGGCAAGTTCGTTCAGAAATGCCTCGATCCGGGACGATCGTTCGTCCCCGGTCCGGACCAGGTGAAGATCCACGACCTCCGGCAGGGCGTCATTCCACGCGCGAATGGCATCGGCTCGTTGCTCCAGGGTATCGTTCACGCTCCCCCTCCTTCATGATCACGCATGCTAGCACCCGAATCCGCGCGAATCAACGGCCTTTGCTGAGAATGCTCCGATCGCGCATTCCTCAAGCTTGCTGCGGAAAGATTCAATTCCCGGTGGAGCAGGAAAAAAAACCCGCAAACATGGGTTTTGCCGGGGCAATTCCAACGGTCGAAAGCGTTACCAACGGAGATCAAGCAGCGTTTTGCGAGATCCTCCATTTCCGGCAAGTCCCGGAAAACACATCGAGAAAAAGTTCGAAACGCCCGATTCTTTCGAAAAAAGTTTCCCTTATAGCGTCTTTTTTTATTGCACTCTGATTTGAAACCGTCATAATGTTTTCTCCACAGTAGGGCTTCCCGTGATCGGGAAGCTGGTTTCAACCCGAGGGTCTGTACCGTTTGCCTATTGGCATCACCCGAGCGTTTGAAACAGTGAGATCGTGAAGAAAGGAGGGTGGCAACATGGCAAATGGAACAGTCAAGTGGTTCAATGAGAGCAAAGGCTATGGTTTTATTGAGCAGGAAGAAGGACCAGACGTATTCGTGCACTACTCGGGAATTTCCGGGGACGGCTTTCGCTCCCTGAACGAGGGAGACCGGGTTTCCTTTGACGTCGAGCAGGGCCAAAAGGGACCGGCCGCAACGAATGTAACCGTTCTCTAGTTCTTAACAACAAAGGTCGATTCCCGTACGGAACGCTCCTGCCCCATCATTTCTTGCAGGGCAGGAAAAAACGAGGGGAAACAACCGACACGCCGCTCCTAGGAGCGGCGTTTTTTTTTGGTCCTCCTCCGAACCTTTCCCCCTCCTCAGCGCAAACAACGACAAGGGATGACTTTCTGGCAATCATTATTAATTTAATATGAATTACACTCGAAAGGAATTCTTACTTCTCCAACGACTCATGAGGAGGAAGTTCATGAAACGGCTTGGAATCTACGTCATTACGGGGGTTATCGCGGCACTCTTTGCCGCTGGGGCCTTTGCGCTCCAAAATACCCACTCCCAGCAAGGAAAGGACCTGACAATGCGTACGGAAGCAGAAAACCTTCAAAAAGCCACCTTTGCCGGAGGGTGCTTCTGGTGTGTAGAGGCGGACTTCGACAAGGTGGACGGTGTGGTTGAGGCGGTGTCCG
>JASFQI010000307.1:0-6172 GCA_050115555.1 Desulfobacteraceae bacterium | reverse complement strand
TGTGCATTGCACGTTCTTTACCGGTCACAAAGCCTCGGTAGCAAAGCACAGGAACCGTCTGATACCCTTGATCGGTCAATCCGCCGGGGTTTTCTTCGCGAAGAGGGATGGCGACGACATCTTTTGCGTTGAAAAAGGATCGGCCGTTGGCGTCCACGATAGCCCATGCCCGATCCCGTCCCCCGAGGAATTGCTCCGCCAGCGCCTCCGCGGAAATTTCTTCGGCGGGAAGATACAAAACGTAGTGCTCGGAACGGAAAATCCGAGGTCTTTCCGATCGCGCAGCAGGGTTCTCCTCCCGCTCCTTTTCCACCGAAAAAGGGGTTGTACACGATAGGAAAGTGCAGAGTGCCATCCCGAGGAGGGCGCAGACTGCTGTTTTCCACCCCCACAGTATCCGGAATCGAAGAGGCCTCATAGACTTCCCCCGCTCCGCGAGCGCCGTGATCCAATGCCAAACCTTCTCAAGGACGGATCTGTTCCTGCATCCCCGAGGGCTCGAAACAGCAACATTATCGCAGGGTGATCGCTCTTGTAGCAGGAAGTGCGCACGGAGCATCCATCATGACACCACGTTGTAGACCGAAAGGTTCATGCGGCGTCCTTTTACCTTCAAGCTTCCCCGTTCTTCCACGCGAATTCCATTACTCCTGTCCAAAAGCTCATAGGTCTGTTTGCTGATCAGGATTTCTCCGGACCGGGCCATCGAGGTCAATCTGGAGGCCACATTCACATCATCCCCGATCACTGTGTACTCCATCCTCTTTTCCGAACCCACGTTTCCCGCCACCACATCGCCGGAGCTCACTCCCACGCCCACGTGAACCTTCATGCGACCTCTTCCTCCCCTGCCCTCAATATCTCGCACTACCCTTTGAATCTCCAGGGCGGCCTTTACGGCGGAGTCTGCATGATCGGGGTTGGCGACCGGCGCCCCGAAAATCGCCATGGCCTCGTCCCCGACGAACTTGTTCACGTGCCCCCCGTGGGCAATCACCACATCCGTCACCCGGCTGAAGTAGTCATTGAGGAGGTCCACAATCCACGCCGGATCTTTGCCCTCGGACATGGTCATAAACCCTCGAATGTCCACGAACAACACCGATACACTTACACGAGCCCCGCGCATCCACTGGCGATCCGGATGGGCCAGGATTAAATCCACGATCTCCGGCGTCACGTACCGTCCGAAAGAATCCGTAATCTTGTTCTTGAGAGACAGGTCCTCGGCCATGCGGTTGATGGCCTTACCCAGATCTCCCAGTTCATCCTGTCGGTTCACTCGTACCCGGTGATGAAAATCGCCCATGCCTACGGCGACCACGCCCTCCCGAAGCTCATTAATGGGCCTCGAGAAATACAAGCTGAACGCCAAGCTGAGCACGAGCCCCAAACCTACGATGAATACCGCGAGAAGGAGAAAGAACACCTTGGCCTGTAGAATGCTCTCCTGGATCCGTTCCTTGGACAAAGCCAGTCGCACATGCCCGACCTCCACACGCCGATAGGTTAACGGGCTCTCGAAGAGAAACACGTCCCTTTTCCCTATCCGGAACTGGCTCAGAATCGTGTCGTCGAAATCCCGCAGGAACCACAGGTCTCGAGGGGGGGCGTAGCGCTCATCCACCCGCTCCAGGTCGCTATGAGCCCGAATGATCTTCTGGTCGTCGGTGATCATGGCAAACACGACCTGCTCGTTTTCCGCGACGTCCTCGATCAGCTTGAAAAGGGCCAGATCCTCATCTCCAAGAAGCTTGTCCGGTGCATTCGTGGCCAGGATCCGAGTCAGGCTCCTCCCGAACCCGACAAGCTGCATTTCGAACTGTGTCTTTTCCCTTTGAAGCATGACAACACTGACGATGGCAATCGTCAGTAAAATAAGCCCGGTGGAAAGGCTTGCCAGTTTGATGAAGATGGGAATGCGCCTCCGGTTCGACTCGCGTCGATCCCAACCCGTGCGCCAGTCCTCCCCGGAACGCTTTTCAACCCCTTCCCAGGAGCCGGTGTGTTGGCGACGCTCGATCCCGGAACGACGTTCCTGCCCGTTCCGGCGCTCCCGGCCTATGCGCGGCAATCGGGATTTCCGAAAAACGCGGGGACTCACGCCGGGAAGGTCTTCACCGTGGGATTCATCGAAATCGTGCGGGCGGCTCATGGCGTGCAACCTCAATTCCTCTTGCACGAGGCGAATGGACTCTCTTGTGAAAAACCCCGACCTCAGCCGCGCATCCATCGAAACAGGGGATCATGCCGCGAGGGCAAGGAGGCTTACAAAAACCGCCTTCCGCGGTGGGCGATGTGGGAATTCTCCTGCGATCAGAGTCTCAAGAAGTCCTTCAAAAATAACAATATTATATAAAATAATGCGGTCTGTCAAACAGGAAGCCGCTTTACCGCTCCGAGACCTTACCGCAGGTTTGACATCCCGGGCATTTTCTTCTAGTAAGAGAAAGATTGAGCACTCGCATCCGGTTCCGGATACGGGTTTCCCTGGAAAATGGAGCGCATCCAATGAAGCTCGGTATGATCGGTCTGCCACAATCCGGCAAGTCCACGGTGTTCAGTGCCCTCACCGGGGCCCGCGGCGAAGCCCCACACCAGAAAGGGGGTCGATCGGATCAGCGGATCGGTACGGTACGGGTCGCGGATGACCGTGTGGACACCCTCTCGGCCCTGTACAGGCCCAAGAAAACAACCTATGCCCAGGTGGAGTACCTTCTCCCCTCTCCTTTGACGGGAGCTGCAAGTTCCGCGCCGGACGGGGCCCTATGGAATCAGGTAAGGCCGTGTGACGCGCTTATCCATGTGGTGCGCAACTTCAAAGGCACGATGGGCATTTCCCCCACACCGGGCAAAGATTTCACCCTCCTTGAGGAAGAAATGATCATCAACGACCTGGCCGTGGTGGAAAAAAAAATCGAGCGCATGGAGCTGGACGCCAAACGCGGCAAGAAAACGGAAGAGGAAACCCGGGAGCAAATCCTTGCCTGCCGCGCTCTGCTCGAGGAAAACCGCCCGCTCCGGGACGACCCGGACCTGGCCTTTTCGCCTGTGCTGCGGGGATTTACATTCCTCTCTGCCAAGCCCCAGCTCCTGATCCTCAATAACGACGATGAGGACGAGTCCTTCCCGGAGGGGTTTGACCCGCCCCCACGCCTGGAAACACTTCTGGTAAGAGGCGGCCTCGAAAAGGAAATCGCTCAGCTCTCCGCCGAAGAGGCCGAAGAATTCATGACGGCTTACCACATTGAGACCTCTGCGCTGGACCGGGTCATTCGCTCCTCCTACGACCTGCTCAATCTGATCGCCTTTTTCACCGTGGGCGAGGACGAAGTCAAGGCCTGGACCATCCCAAAGGGCACACCGGCCCTGGAGGCCGCCGGTGTGATTCATTCGGACATTCAGCAGGGGTTCATTCGGGCGGAGGTCATCGGGTTTGAGGAACTCGAGCGGCTCGGCTCTTACCAGGAAGCCAAAAAGTCCGGGCAGGTGCGACTGGAAGGGAAGGAGTACGTGGTCCAGGACGGGGACATCGTGCACTTCCGATTCAATGTGTGAGCCTTGCGCCTCGACATGCATAGAAAGGAACACGTTATGGTGAAAAAACGAATCCGGGTAGGCATCATCGGAGCCGGTGGGTACGGAGGATGCGGCGCAGTTGAGCTTTTAAGCCGTCACCCCGATGTAGAGATCGCCTCCCTGATCGACAAGCAGGATGCGGGGAGACCCATTAGCGACCTGTACCCCCACCTGAAAGGCTTCTGTGACCTCGTCATCACAGCGGCCGACGACTCCCGACGGCCCGACGACTTCGACGCGGTGTTCTTTGCCACACCGGACGGTGTGGGGCAGGATGAGGCAGGCACCTGGATCGAGCGCGGTGTCAAGGTCATCGACTACAGCGGAGATTTCCGTTTCAACACCACGGACGCCTATGAGGGGTATGCCGCCCGGATCGGGCGCTCCTCGCAACACGCCGCCCCGGAACTTCTGGAACACGCCGTTTACGGCCTGGCCGAGCTTCACAGGGACGAAATCGCCCGGTCCAGCGTAGTAGGGAACCCGGGCTGCTTCGCCGTCAGCTGCATCCTCGGGCTGGCACCTGCCGTGCGCGAAGGAATCGTGGATCCGGATACCATCCTCTGCGATGCCAAGACCGGAGTCTCGGGAGCGGGAAAGAATCCCTCCCCCACCTTCCACTATCCGGCCCGATACGAGGCCATGAATGTGTACAAGGTCTCAGGTCACCAGCACGTTTATGAAATCGAGCGGGAGTTGGGCCTTCTGGCGGGGCGGAATATTGCACTCACCTTCACCCCCCATGTGGTGCCCTTGTGCAGAGGGATCCTTTCCACCCTGTACGCTCGACTGGCCCCCGGGGTGGCTCCGGCCTCCGCAGAGGAAGCCTACCACGCATTTTACCGGAACGAGACCTTTGTGCGGGTCTTCGGTCCGGACACGCCCCTCACCTCAAGCCATGTGCGCGGCAGCAATTTCTGCAATCTTTCGGTGAATGTAGACGAACGGACACGCACGCTCATTGTGGTGAGCATGATCGACAATCTGGTCAAGGGCCAGGCGGGGAGTGCCGTGCAGAACCTGAACCTCATGTTCGGGCTGGAAGAGACGGCCGGGCTGCTTCAGCCCGGGCAGTATCCTTAAAAGAGAAGCACCTGGCGCCGCACGCGCCTTCTCCGGAACCCGGACTCTTCCCCGATACCGAATGGAAGAACCCCGGCAACCCCGCATTTCAGAGAAAAAAACCTCAGGCGTCGAAGAGGATGATCATGCGCCCTTGTGGCGCCCCCTCTTGGACGTGGTTCTGAACGGGTGGGCGCATGGGCAGGACTCCCCGGATCAGGTGGGGGGTGTGATCCCGAGCCGTTTCATCTTCCGGCGAAGCGTGTTCTTGTCGATGCCCAGTTCCTCGGCGGTACGGACCCGTTTCCACCGGTTTCTCTCGAGTGCCTGACGAATGGCGCTCTCTTCGATGGCCTTCAAGGTCCGCCCCTTTGCCGCAGGCACCGGTCCGCCCCTGGGAACAATGCGATCGGGAAGATGGCGGAGGTGGATCAACTCGCCGTCGCACAGGACAAATGCATGCTCGATTGCGTTCTCGAGCTCACGCACGTTCCCCGGCCAGTCGTAGAGCATGAGGGTGGCCAGGGCCTCCCGGGAAACCCCGACGATCTTTCTTCCTGTCAAGTGATTGAAGCGCTCCACGAAGTGATCCACCAGAATAGGGATATCCCCTTTTCGGTCGGCAAGGGGGGGAAGCATCACCTTCATGACGTTGATGCGGAAGTAGAGGTCCTCCCTAAAAAGGCCGTCCGCCACGCGTTGTTCCAGATCCTGGTGGGTTGCTGCGATCACCCGGGCATTGGTGGGAATCGCCTTGGTGGAACCCAGGGGCTCGTACACCTTTTCTTCCAGCACGCGGAGAAGACGAATCTGGACGGCCTGGGAGATGTCCCCGATCTCGTCCAGAAAGATGGTGCCGTTGTGGGCCAGTGCAAATCGCCCGGGCTTGTCCTTCTTGGCATCCGTGAAGGCACCGGCTTTATACCCGAAAAGCTCGGACTCGCACAGCGTATCGGGCAGGGCCCCGCAGTTCACAGCCACAAACGGTCCGTTTTTCCGGAGGCTGTTGTTGTGGATGGCACGGGCGATCAGCTCTTTTCCGGTGCCGCTCGCGCCTTGAATCAGAACCGTGCTTCGGCTCTCCGCGATCTGGGGCAGAACCGCGAACAGCTCGCCCATTTTCTCGTCCTTGGTGATGATATCCTCAAAGGAATGTCGCTTGAACAGGGCCTTTTTCAGGCGGTGGACCACCCTCAAATCCCGAAAGGTCTCGACCCCTCCGATGATCCTCCCCTCGGAGTTTCTCAGAATCGCTGTCGTCACGCTGATCGGGATTCGCTTGTTGTCTGCACGAACAATATAGATGGGGGTATTCACAACGCAGGTGTGCGTGTCGATGGTGCTTCTCAAAAGGCAGTTCGTTTCACACGTATTGGCCCTCAAAACCTCGAAACACGGCCGTCCTATCGCTTCACTTTTTGGAATCCCCGTGATTTTTTCCGCGGCATTATTAAAGGATGTGACCTTGAAATCCAGATTTACGGTGAAGACACCGACTGCAATGCTGTCCAGAATGATCTGATAATGCTCT
>JASFQI010000306.1:0-6223 GCA_050115555.1 Desulfobacteraceae bacterium | reverse complement strand
CCCCTAACCAGCTGAAATTATTGTGTTATTTGAAAATCGGGCTTCACAGGGACTGCTGAAAACCATCGAACCCAGGCGCGCACGCATGCGCCTATGAAAAGCGTGAAACTTCAGAAGGTCTATCAATCCCACCTGAAGGACAGGCAGACCCTCTGTTTTTGCGTGGATGTGGCCCATGCGCTCAGCGTGTCAGAGGTCTTTAACCGCGATTCGACCTGGAGGGGCATACCACCGACGACGTGAAAAGGGCCATGGACTGGGTCGAAAGAGAACGGCCCTGGGTTTCCGTGGATCAGGCCGTGTCCATGAGCGACCTGAGATACCGGTGCATGAAAATCGACCTCTTCGCACTGAAAACACCGGAGGACATTGTGGACTGTTCCGATTTCGCGTGGATGGGAACGGGAAGAGACTCATACCGGCTGGTCATGCCGGACCGTCACACCCTCACGGTCCTGCCCACGATTATGGGTAACTGGGAGGTTGCCCTGAACAGGCCGGGCAAGAAACAGACAGTCGCAAAATGCGACTACGAGCATGATGCCATCATTGAAGCTGAAAGGTATGTGAGGGAAAAGATGCCCGAATATGTGGGTGTGCTCATGAGGGACAGGGCATGGCGCAGCCAGCCTGCCACGGAAAAACAGATTGCGGTTCTCAAGGCAAGGAGGATCAACATCCCAGAGGGGTTGACCAAGGGACTGGCAAGCCGCCTGATCGGGCTGCTTTCCTGAGCCAGAGGCCGATCATTGAAACACCCTTCCTTTATCATTTACGAATTTCACAGACCGATTCAAACGACTCATCACCGATGCCGAGCAGGGCAGGGTGCCGGAAGGGCTTCTGATCCTTCCCGGTTCCGGAAAACGATTTCGATCGCGATTTCGATTTCGAGAAAGACAGAGCCTGTCCTCCTCTTTTCAACGGCCTACAGGCCCTGAGGGGCTACGAGGCGTTGGGGCTTACACCCTGTACATCGTCAGGATTCCGGAGATCAGGGCAATGGCGACAAATCCCACCACGGCCCCCAGAAACACGATCAGAACGGGCTCCACCAATGCCGTCATGCGCTGGATGTAGGTCTTGAGCATTTTCTCATGGATGTCCGCGGCAATGGCCAGGCTCGAATCCACGCTCCCGGTCTCCTCCCCCACCGCCACCATGCTGGCCACCATGGGCGGAAACAGGTAATCGGCCGCCTTGATGGGAGCGGAGAGATTTTCTCCTCTGAGTATATGGGCCTCTATGGTATCCAGGACCTTTTTCGCCGCTTCGTTTCGGAGAATGTCCCGGACGATTCTCAGGGAATCGAGCATGTTGACCCCGCTTCCGATCAATGTGGACAGATTCCGCGTGAACTGAACCACCACGGAATAGTAAAAGACCGGTCCGATCAAGGGAACCCTGATTTTCAGGCGATCCACCCAGTAGCGCAGCCCGCCGAGCCACCGGTAGGACAAAAACATCGCCGCCAGTGCGAAGGCTATTCCCGAGAACAGATGGATCCAGTAGATCTTGAACCAGTTGCTGACATCGATGACCACCTGTGTGTTCCACGGCAATCTCTGGGCGCGGAATTTCAGCAGGGGGGTCATTCTGGGAATCACGAACGCCACCAGAAAGGCCACCACTGCGATCACCACGAGAATGACAAGGGTCGGATAAATCGCGCCGCTGATGAGCTGATTTCGGAAGGCGGCGTCCTCTTCCAGATGGTCGGCAATGCGCTCCAGCATGGTGCCCAGGGTGCCGCTGGCCTCCCCCGCTGCCACCATGCCCCGCACCCGTTCGTCAAAGACCTTGGAGAAACGGTTCAGGGCCTCCACCAGGGAGCTTCCGCCCTGGATATCCATACAGATGCGGCCGATCATCTTCCGCAGGCGCCTCTTCTTCACCTGTTCCTCCAGGACGTAGAGGGCGTTGACAAGGGTGATGCCGCTGTTGATGAGGGAGGAGAGTTGCCGGAAGAAAAGGGCGAGATCCGCCACACCGATCGAGCTGAACACATCGAAAAGGGAGAGCTCGTAAGGATCCCCCTTGCCCTCCCCGGCCGGGGAGGCCTGCCTGAGGGTGAGAACGAGCGTCTGCCGGCCCCTCAACTCCGAAGCGGCGCTGCGCTCATCTTCCGCCTCGATGCGCTCCGTGAGCTCATGGCCGGCCGCATCAACCGTGGTGTATTCGAACAGAGGCATAATCGGAAACGACCCGAGTGATCGGTTTACTCCAGGAGGGTCACCCGCATGATCTCCTCGGGGGTGGTGATCCCCTTGTTGATCTTGATGATGCCGTCCTCAAAAAGGGTCCGCATACCGGCCGAGACGGCAACGTCCCGCACCTCTTCGCTGGAGGACTTCTTCACTACCTCCTGCTGGATCCTGCGATCGACCCTGCAAATCTCGCAGATGGCGATCCGGCCCTTGTACCCCGTGTGCCGGCATTGCCTGCACCCTTCGCCCCTCTGCCAGACAGCACCTTGGGGCTGGCTGGAAAGCCCGAAACGCCTTAGCTCGTCCGGCGTCGGTACAAAGGGTTTCCTGCAGTGGGGGCAGCTCACCCGTACCAGGCGCTGGGCCATGATCCCGCAGACCGTGGAGCTGACCAGAAAGGGTTCGCATCCCATATCCACGAGCCGCGTCAGGGCGCCCGGCGCGTCGTTGGTATGGATGGTGGCAAGGACAAGGTGCCCGGTCAGTGCGGCCTGGAGCGCGATCTCGGCGGTCTCGAGGTCGCGTATCTCGCCGATCATCACGATGTCCGGGTCCTGACGCAGGATGGACCTGAGGGCCGTGGGAAAGGTCACCTTCATGGCCTGGTCCACCTGGACCTGGGTCACGCCTTCCACCCGATATTCTACGGGGTCCTCAACGGTCGTGATGTTGACCTCCTCGGAGACGAGGTGTTTCAGGGTCGCATAGAGGGTTGTCGATTTCCCGGACCCGGTCGGGCTTGCCAGAAGGACAATCCCGTGGGGCCTTTGTACAAGGGCTTTGAAAAGATCAATGTTGTCCGGTTCGAGTCCCAGGGCCTCGAAATCCGCGTGGCGGCTGTCCGTGGCAAGCAGCCGCAGCACACCCTTTTCACCGTGAATGCTGGGGAGCACGGAGACCCGGATATCCACCGAGCTGCCATTGCTGCTGTAGGTAAAGGCCCCGTCCTGGGGAGAGCGTTTCTCCGCGATGTTGAGACCCGACAGGACCTTGATCCGGCTGATGAGGGGCGCCGCGACCTTTTTGGGGTGGGATTCCACTTCGCGGAGGAGGCCGTCCACCCGGAGCCGGATGCGCAGTTTTTCCTTCTGGGTCTCGAAATGAATATCGGAAGCCCTGTCCCTGACGGCCTTTTCGATGATCCCGTCCGCAAGCCGGATCACCGCGGCGTCCTCCGAAAGGTCCACGGCGCGGCTCCCCGTCTCATACATCTCCTTGATTACACCCTTGATCCTGGAGGTCGTGGTGATGCAGATCCTCAGCTGCTTTCCGGTGACCCGCTGGAGGTTTCCGATCATCTGGGGCGTGAGGGGCATGTCGCAGGCCATGGTCAAGCAGCCGTTTTCCATTTTCAGGGGAACGACGTTGTAGCGTTCCGCCAGGGGGCGGGAGAGGGCCTTGACCGCGTCCTCTTCCACGTCCACGACCTCGAGGTCGATGTACTCGAGGCCGGAGATGCCCGCGATGGTCCGGGCAATGACCTCGGGGGTCACATACCCCAGCCTGACCAGGATGATGCCGAGCATTTCCCGGGTCCTGCCCTGGATCTTCAACCCCTCCTCCAACTGGACGGGGTCGATGCATTTGCCCTCCACAAGGCCCTGGCCCAGGAGTTTTTTCCTTTTCCCCTCCGGGGACGCGGCGGTACTTCGCGGATTGGATGGATTCAACATGGTTCTAAACTCCCGATGGCCGGTTTTGCCGGCGGCTGAAAGGTCGCATCCTGAAATGCCCGTTTCCGGATGCCCCCTACCTCATCATCCGTTCCACCAGATTCGGATCCCGGGCGTTGCTGAGAACGGTCTGCCGGTCGATCTTTCCTTCCTGGTAGAGCCGGATGAAGGCGTGCTCCAGACTCTGCATGCCCTGGGTCGCACCGGTCTCGATCACGGAGCGGATCTGTTCCGTCCGGTGCTGGCGGATCATGTTGCTGATCCCGGGGGTGACCATCATGATCTCCGCGGCAGGGACCCTGCCGTTTCCATCCTTCCTCCTGATCAGCTTCTGGGAAATGACGGTCCTCAGGGCCAGGGAGAGCTGGTGAGCGATCTGCTCCTGCTCCTCGGTGGGATAGACCCCCACGATCCGGGCGATGGTGGAGGCCGCGTCCCGGGTATGAAGCGTGGCCAGGACCAGATGCCCGGTTTCAGCGGCCATGATGGCGGTCCTCATGGTCTCCAGGTCCCGCATCTCCCCCACCAGGATCACGTCCGGGTCCTCCCGCAGGGCGGATCGCAGGCCTTCGGCGAAGCTGGACACGTCCGAGTACAGCTCTCTCTGGTTGACCAGTGCCTTCTTGTGATCGAAGACGTACTCCACGGGATCTTCGATGGTGATAATATGACACGGCCTGGATTCATTGATCCTCTCGATGAGGGCGGCAAGCGTGCTCGTCTTCCCGCTCCCGGTCGGGCCCGTGACCAGGACCAGCCCGTCGGGCAGGTCGCAGAGATTGTATAGGGTCCCGGGGAGGTTCAACTCCTGAAGATCGGCGATATGGTCGGAAAGCCTGCGGAAGGCGGCGGCCATGCAGCCCATCTGAAAGAAGACGTTGACCCGGAAACGGTTGGCCGGTGTGGTCCCGTTCAGGGTGTAGGCCAGGTCAATGGCCTGGGAGTCGCCGAGGACGCCCCGCTGCCTTTCGGAGAGGATCCCGAGCATCATCTCCTCGATGTCCCCTTTCTGAAGTGTCCTTTCCGCCACAGGGGCCAGTTGCCCGTGTATGCGCAGCACTGGGGGACTGTTCACCGTCAGATGAAGGTCCGTGGCGTTTTCCTGAATCGCAAGTCTCAGAAGGTGTTGTAGTTCCATGTCTCCACTTCTCGATTCTTCATTGTCAATTTTATGAATTTGTGCGCTGAGCGCTGACCGCTCCCTCCAGAAATCGAAGATTTCTGGAGGGATACTATCTCACTTTTTGCAGCTTCTTCGTGTTCTCGTCATATCTGAGCATGTATCTTGTCCCCTGTTTGGTCGCAGGGTGCTCCGTGCCTTCAAGGGTCTCGGCCGTTACCCTGCCGGCTTCCGTGGGGGCCATCAGAATATGTGGGGTAAGCAAGAAGATCATTTCGGCCCGTTGTTTCGTTTTGATCTCGTTTTTAAAGAAAAATCCGATAAGCGGGATATCTCCAAGGATGGGCACCTTTCGTTCATTCACACTCTCTTCCTCTTCGATGAGTCCGCCCAGGGCCAATGTAAAACCCTCCGGAACCACGGCTATGGTCTGCAAAGTATTGCTTTTCAGGGTACTGACTGTTGATGTTGACCAGTTAGCATTCGGGTTCCCATTGCTGTCAAAGGTGGTATATTGTATCTCCGCTCCTTTCGAACTGAAACCCGATTGCTGTAGATTAATCCTGAGTGTCACGCTTCTATCTTCATTGACCTGCGGTGTGATGCGCAGCCGAGTGCCCACAAGGTCCGCTGTGCTGTATTCAGGAGAGGTATAACCCTGTGTCGTCATATTCCCCTCGTCATCATAAGATGGAGGACTGACTTTAATACCGCTAAACATGGGCACGTTTGCATCTCCGGTAGTGATTTCCGCTTCCGTGTTCTGTGCGGCAACGATCATCGGTGTTGAAATCGTATGGACGAGGCCGTCCTTCTGAAGCAGTTCCAGCTTGAGGTCCAGCTTCCATTTATCGTTTACAAGGTTGTAAAGGACTCCCGCGCTCGTGCCTCCGGCGTCAAAGACGGAACCGGTCCAGGTCTTTGCATTCTCCACTCCTCCCCCCCTCTGGCGGTATTCCAGCCCGGAGACCTCAAAAAAGGAACTGAAATCGTCTGTCAGCGTGACGCCCAGAATACGGCATTCGATCAGCACCTGAGGGGTGGGGGTGTCGAGCTTCCGGATCACCTCTTCGATCTCCTGAAGGATCCGCTCGTCGGTGGAGGAGAAGAGGACGGCATTGTTCCGGAGGAAGATGGTCATGATGGCAAATCCCACCTGCTTGTTGAGCCACCGGATATCAGCGGCGGTCAATCGCAGGTCGAAATTCCTGTCCAGGACCGAC
>JASFQI010000305.1:0-6228 GCA_050115555.1 Desulfobacteraceae bacterium | reverse complement strand
GGATGCCCCGGCCCGTGTCCGACACCTCCACACGCACCCGTTCCCCTTCGCGGGCCACGGAAAGGCCCACCTGCCCGCCCGGGCCGGTGTACTTGACCGCGTTGTCCACCAGGTTCACCAGGAGCCTCCTGAGCCGGTCCCGGTCCCCGGTCACAGTCACGGGCTCCAGGCCTGTCATGCGAAGGTCCACGGAGCGCTCGTCCGCCAGGACCTTGAGTCGCCAGTACACCTCCTCGACCAGCTCGGCCAGGTCCACGGGCCGCCGGTCCATGCGAAGAGCGCCCGACTCGGCCCGGGCCAGGATCAGGAGGCCCTCCACGAGCCGGGCGATGCGCTCGATCTCCTCCAGGGCGCTCTTCAGGGTCTCCTGGTACTCCTCGGGCGTGCGCGAGGACCGGAGCGCCACCTCCAGCTCGCCCCGCAGGGCGGTGAGCGGGGTCTGAAGCTCGTGCGAGGCGTCCGCGCTGAACCGCCGCACCTGCTGAAACGCCGCGTCCAGCCGCGAGAGCATGCGGTTGAGGGTCTGGGCCAGCCGGTCCAGCTCATCCCCTGCGCCGGTCTCCTCCACGCGCTCGGCCAGGCGCTCCGCGCTGATCCGCTGGGCAGCCTCGACCATCCGGTCCACGGGCCGAAGCGCCCGCCGGGCCAGGACCCACCCGCCCAGGCCGGCCAGGACCAGGCCCACGGGAAAGAGCCCGGCCATGACCAGGAGAAACCGCGCGCGCGTCTCGGCCACGTTTCGAAGGGACGTGCCCACCCGGATCACCCGCACCGGCCGCCCCCCCCGCATCACGGGCGCGGTCAGGACCCGCACGGGATAGGCCTCCACCCCTTCCACGGTCTCGTAGGTGGGCCTGCCCTGCCGGGCGTTCTCCAGGGCCTCGCGGCTCAGGGGAAGCTCCCGGGCCTCCTTCGAACCCGCGCGTGTATCCTCGGACTCCCCGGGGTCCAGCATCTGGAAGTAGGGCTCCCACGGGGTCTGCCCGAAGAACCGCCGAAAGATCTCCTGGATGTCCGAAGGGAACATGGGGCTGGTCCGCGCCATCATGCGCTCGGACGTAGCCCGGGCCACGCTCTCGAGCGCATCGTCCACCCCGCGGAGCAGGCTGTAGGACAGGAGCCCGTAGGCCGCGCCCCCCAGCACCAGGAACGCGGCTGCCAGGAGGCTCATGGTCCACAGGGTCAGACGGGCTCGAACGGACCGAATCTGCAAAGGCTTCCCTCTCAGCTCCCTGCCCCAAGGCGCACTCGGGGCGGATTGGCCTCATTTCTCAAACGCAGGCCTTTCCCCTTCATCCTTCCGACTTCATCACGTACCCGGTCCCCCGGACCGTGTGGATCAGCTTGGGCTCCCGGCCCTTGTCGATCTTCTTTCGCAGGTAGTTCACGTACACGTCGATCACGTTTGTCATGGAATCGAAGTCATAGTCCCACACGTGCTCGGCGATCTGCGTCCGGGTGAGCACGCGGCCGGGGTTGCGCATGAAGTAGTCCAGGAGGGCAAACTCCTTGGCCGTGAGCTCGATCCTGTCCGGGCCCCGAAAGGCCTCGCGCCGGGCCGGGTCCAGGGTCAGGTCGGCCACCTGGAGCACGGCCGACCGCTCCTCCCCCTTGCGCCGCAACAGGGCCCGCACCCGGGCCAGGAGCTCCTGGAACGCAAAGGGCTTGGTCAGGTAGTCGTCCGCGCCCGAGTCCAGGCCCAGGACCTTGTCCTCGATGGTGGCCCTTACCGTGAGGAGCAGGACCGGCGTGGTGACCTGTTTTTCGCGGAGCGCCTGGAGCACGCTGAACCCGTTTCGCCCGGGAAGGTGCACGTCCAGGAGGATCAGGTCGTGGACCCGGTCCAGGCCCATGGCCAGGCCCGTGTCCCCGTCCGGGGCCACGTCCACGGCATAGCCCTCCTCCTCCAGCCCCTTTCGAATGAAGCTGGCCACCTTGGCCTCGTCCTCCACCACCAGGATCCGCATGGCCCCTTCCCTTCCGTCACGCAACGTCCCTGCCCTGTCCCATGATAGGCACGGAAGCCCCGGCTTTCAAGAAAGCATTCTTTTGCTCCATCCTTCGTTCGTGTATACTCTCCCCCGAGACGGCACAAATCCCTTGACCTTAAAGGGGCGCCATCGTACCCGTACCCGGCACGACGGCGCAGGGCCGGATCGATCACCGAGTATTCACAAACGGTGCTTTGATTTTGCTTTTCGTAGGGCGGGGTTTTTACCCCCCACCAGAATCTCTGAGATCTCCGAACCGCACCAACACAAATACGCGGGCACGCCTGCCATGCCCCAGGAGGACCCCATGACCGACGACGTCTACAAAACCCTGTGCCAGGCCCTGGCCCGGCGCCCGGGCCGGTACCAAGGCCTGGACATTCCCGAGTTCTACACCCTCGCCCGCGAGCTCTTCACGCCCGAGGAGGCGGCCGCGTGCGCGGCCCAGCCCCGGGGCCTTCACCCGGCCGGGGAAATCGCCCAGATTCTGGGCAAGGACGAGGCCGAGGTGGCCGCGGTGCTCGAGGCCATGGCCCGAAAGGGCCTCTGCTTCACCATGACCCGGGAAGGGCAGGCCCATTACGCGCCCCTGCCCCTGGTGCCGGGCATCTTCGAGTACCAGTTCATGCGCGGGACCTTCACGGACCACGACCGAAGAATCGCCCGGCTCGTGCGGGAGTTCAAGCAGGCCTATGACGCGGCCCAGGGCGTGCCCAAGGAGGCCTTCCCCTCCACCCGGGTCATCCCGGTGGACCGGAAGATCGAGGCGAAAAACCGCATCCACACCTACGACCAGGTCCTCTCCTACATCGATGACTACGACGACATTGCCGTTTCCACCTGCTACTGCCGCCACCAGGCCCGGCTCATCGACGAGAACGACCACTGCGGCAACCCGGACGAGGTGTGCCTCCAGTTCGGCCAGGGCGCGCAGTTCGTGATCGACCGGGGCATGGGGCGGCGCATCGAAAAGGCCGAGGCCCGGGACATCCTGGAGCGGTGCGAGGAGGCCGGCCTGGTCCACTCCACGGTGAACCGCCAGGACATCGACTGGCTCTGCAACTGCTGCGCCTGCCACTGTGTGCTGCTCAAGACCGCCCTGGCTACGCCCAGGCCCGGCCTCTTCATGAACTCCGGGTTCCAGCCCGTGGTGGACCCGGACCTGTGCACGGCTTGCGGCACCTGCGTGGACCGCTGCCCCACCCAGGCCATGGCCATGACCGACGAGGACCTGCCCTCCTCCGACCCGGACCGGTGCATCGGGTGCGGGGTGTGCGCCACGGGCTGCCCCGAGGACGCCATTGCCCTTGAGGAGCGCCCGGGCTTCCTGCCCCCGCCCGAGAACCGCCGCGCCTATCGGGAGGCCCTAAAGGCGAACCGCTAGGCACGCTTCATCGTGCCTCACCCTGGATTCGGAAGGAGCCCGCGTTGCTGCACATCTTTGTCGATGCCGATGCGTGCCCGGTGAAACAGGAGGTGTACCGGGTCGCTGCCCGGCACGGTACTCAGGTCACGCTGGTGGCCTACGCCCGGATGCGGGTCCCTTTGGAACCGTGGATCCGGCTCGAGGTGGTGGGCGACGGCCCGGATGCGGCCGATGACTGGATTGCCGAGCACGTGGAGCCCCACGACATCGTGGTCACCGCCGACATCCCGCTCGCCGGCCGCTGCCTGAAAAAGGGCGCCCGCGTGCTGGGGACGACCGGCAAGCCTTTTACGGAGGACAACATCGGCGACGCCCTGGCGACCCGGGACCTCCTCAGCGACCTTCGAGAGGCGGGCGTGGTCGCAGGCGGGCCGCCCCCGCAGACCCAACGCGACCGATCGCGGTTTCTCCACCAGCTCGACGAGGTGATCCACGCCATTCGGCGCGAAACCCCTCCTCCCCCCGCATAGCCCCTGCTCCCTCTGCCGGGTTACATGTCGGCCGGGCTCTTCACGGCCACGCCGGGCCGGTTCATGACGTGGGTGTACACCATGGTGGTGGAGACGTCCGCGTGCCCTAGCAGGTCCTGGACCGTGCGGATGTCGTAGCCCGCCTCCAGCAGGTGGGTGGCAAAGCTGTGCCGCAGGGCGTGGCAGTTCACGCGCTTGGGGATGCCCGCGGCATCGGCCGCCTGCTTCACGGCCCGCTGAAGCCCGTTCTCGTGAAGGTGATGCCGCCGGGTCTTCTTGGACCGGGGATCCACGGAGAGCCGCATGGACGGGAACACGTACTGCCACCTCCACTCCCTGGAGGCCCCGGGGTACTTCCTTCCCAGGGCCTCCGGCAGATACACCTCCCCGAACCCGTCGGCCAGGTCCTTTTCATGGAGTGCCTTGACCCGCTCCAGATGCTTCTCCAAGTCCCCCCGGTACCGCTCGGGCAGGGGCACGTACCGGTCCTTGCCCCCCTTGCCGAACCGCACCGTGATGACCCCGGTCTCAAAGTCCACGTCCTTCACCCGAAGCCGCACGCACTCCATGAGCCGCATGCCCGTGCCGTAGAGGAGCCCGGCCATGAGCGCGTGGGTGCCGCGAAGCTTCCCCAGGAGCAGGTTCACCTCCCTTCGGGTCAGCACCACCGGCAATCTCCGCTTGCGCTTGGGCCGCGCAAACGCCCCCAGGTCCCCCAAAGGCCGCTCCAGGGTCTTGTCATACAAAAAGACCAGCGCGTTCAGGGCCTGGTTCTGGGTGCTCGGCGACACCCGCCTCGCCACAGCCAGGTACTCCAGGTAGGAGCTCACGTCCTTTGCTCCGGTTGCCTCCACCGGTCTCCCGCAAAACGCCAAGTACCGCCGGACCCAGGTCACGTACGTCTCCTCGGTCCGGATCGAATAGTGCCGCTTGCGCACGGCCCTGCGTACCTCCTCGACCACCTCAGCGGCCCCAGGCAGATCCTTTCCCCTAACCGAGTCCATCCAAGGCCCCTCAGGCCCTGGCATTCCCTTGACCTCGGGCTCACCCGGCTCCCCGGCTCCGGCCTCCTGCTTCAGGGACGCCCAGTCAAACCCCTGGGCCCACTTCGCCCCAACCACTTCCCGAAACAGGATCTCCAAGGCATGAACGATCTGGATAATCTGCCAGTCTTGAAGCCTGGTTTTTCTGCCTATCTCATCCAGATACGAAGCCACATCCTCCGCCCCGTGCTGACTCAAAGGAACCCGTTTCTTGGCCTTCTCATACTCCTGGACCCGAATCACATACCACCGCTGCTGGTTTTCCGGAATACCCGCCGCTCTCACCTTGCGCAAAAATTCGTCCATCATGGGCATATCATTTGAGAAGGACGTTTCCATTTGACGATTCTTTTTAATCATGGTATACACCTGATAGCGTTCACAAATAGGAAACAAAAAGAGGCGGCCTACCGATCCGGCTTTCCTTTCTGGTTTCTTCCCCTTCCCACTCGATGCTCCCTGCCCAAACCGAGCTAAATAAATATATAGTTTCCTTAAATAGTTAACTAGATCGAAAATGTCAAGCACATAATTTAACTATTCAATTCAAAATATACTGTTCGCTTAGGAAAGAAAATGGATGAAAATCAATCAGATCAAATGATGCGTCTTCTAGCAGAAGTTAATAGTGAGTCGGATAGAGCTGCAGCAATCTTGGCAGCAGCCGCAATTGACCAAAGACTTACGCGTTTATTGGTAAATCTTTTTGGTGCTGAAACATCACAAAGCACTTCACTCTTTAGGCCAGATGATCCACTGGGCAGTTTATCTGCAAAGATCGAAATCCTTTTTCGTATTGGTATAATTGGTACAGATCTACATCGAGAACTTCATTTATTAAGAAAACTTCGTAATAAATTTGCTCATTCTGAGGAGTTAATATCTTTTGAAAAATCACCAATCCGAGATTTTGCTGCTGAACTAAACATTCTCGATAAAATTAGAGATAATCCAGAATTGAATCTTCCTAAAGAGAATTATAGCGCTAGAGAACGCTTTATTTTTTCTGTAATAAAAATTCTTATTTATTTGGAGTTCCTTATTGAAACCCGAAAGCCATTTACCCATCGTGGTGATGAAATGATAAGAGACATCGTTGAACTTATTAAAGCTGACAAAAGCGAACAACACGCTTAACTAAGACCGGCTACTATCTTGCCGAATCGAACTATAGTGGTTCGCAACATTCAATCTTTTTATGAGCTGTAGAGGCTGGCACCGCCGGCTTGTTAGCGTAAGCGTTATGTTTCTCAGGAGTCCGAATGATACTCGGTAAAAATGGAAAGTTTAAAGGAAAA
>JASFQI010000304.1:0-6232 GCA_050115555.1 Desulfobacteraceae bacterium | reverse complement strand
GCCCTGGATCCGGACGATCCTTACGGCTGCCGCCAGGGCGTCAAGGAGACCTACCTCATTGAGTGCCTGGAGGGAGGGGCTTCCAAAAAGTTGACAGACTGGACGTACATCGAATATCCCTAAGCACGACACATACAGGCCGGGGACGCCGCACGGCGGCCCTGGCCTGAAATCGTCCTGAATCACAACACACGCTCGGAGTATCGTTCGCTTGGCACTGCTCACGATCGAAAACCTTTCCATCTCCTTCGGCGGCCTGGAGGCCTTGCGCGACATCCACCTGTCGGTGGAAAAGGGCTCCATCTTCGCCATCATCGGACCCAACGGTGCCGGAAAAACGACCCTTTTCAACTGTATCAACGGAATCTACAAGCCCAATCAGGGTCGCATCCTTTTTCGGAACCGCGAGATCCAGGGACGACGCCCCGACCAGGTGGCACGCATGGGCATCGCTCGAACCTTCCAGAACATCGAGCTGTTCAGCAACATGAACACCATGGAGAATCTCATGCTCGGCCGGCACCTGCACATGCGGACGGGGCTTTTCCATGGGGCCCTCATGTGGGGGAAACGATCCCTGTCGGGTCGTGAGGAGATTTCTCATCGGCACAAGGTCGAGGAGATCATCGATCTGCTGGACCTCCAGGCCGTGCGCAACAAGTTCGTGGGCGCCCTGCCGTATGGCACTCAGAAGCAAGTGGAGCTGGGCCGGGCCCTGGCCCTGGAGCCCGAGCTTCTTCTCCTCGACGAACCGTGCGCCGGCATGAACTCCGAAGAGAAGCAGGACATGATCTTCTGGGTCAAGGACATCCAGGACGAGCTGGGCATCACCGTCATGCTCATCGAGCACGACATGAAGATGGTCATGGACATCTCGGAGCGAGTCCTGGCCATCAACTTCGGGAGCCCCATCGCCGAAGGCACACCGGAGGAAGTGCAGAACCACCCCGAGGTGCTCAAGGCCTATCTGGGCGAGGATTAAGGACGGCGAAGCGGCATGATGCTCGAGATCAAAAACATTGAGACGTACTACGACCTGATCTATGCCCTTCGAGGGGTGTCCCTTTCCATCGAGGAAAAGACCATCACCACCATCCTGGGAAACAACGGCGCAGGCAAGTCCACCATCCTGAAGACGGTCATGGGGCTGATCGAGGACCAGCCCGACAAGGGGACCATCGAGTTTCAGGGAAGCCGTATCGACGGCAAGGATACCGAGGACATTGTCCGCATGGGGATCTCCTACGTACCGGAAGGACGCGAGGTCTTCGAAGAGCTCTCCACCCGGGAGAACCTCCTCATGGGCGCTTACACGCGAAAGGACTGGATGCGGGTCCGCGCGGATTTCGAGCGCATTTACGAACACTTTCCGGTTCTGCGAAGCCGGGAGGACCAGTGGGCCGGCACGCTCTCGGGCGGCGAGCAGCAGATGCTGGCCATCGGCCGGGCCCTGATGAGCCGCCCGTCCCTTCTCCTTCTGGACGAACCCAGCCTGGGCCTCAGCCCGCTCCTGGTCAAAGAGATCTTTCACATCATTCAGACCATTAACAAGGACGGTGTGACGATCCTCCTCGTGGAGCAGAATGCCCGCATGGCGCTCGGGATCAGCGAGTTCGGGCTCATCCTCGAAAACGGCCGCTTCGTAATGAAAGGCCCGTCCCGGGAGCTCTTGGAGGACAAGGACGTCCAGGAGTTCTACATGGGCATCCGCTCCGAGGAGTCGGCCAAGGGGTACCAGCGCTGGAAACGAAAGAAGCGGTGGCGGTAGAAAGCCCGTGTTCGTTGCTCGTGTTCGTGATTCGTGGCTCGTAGAAATGGCATCATGAGGTTTTTCTGCGCGCTCTGCGCTTTTGAGAGTAATTGCCCTTTCATAGCAGGATAAACGAAAACGCTTCATCACCGGTTTCCACGAACACGATCCACGAGTCACGAGCACGATTCACGGAATTTTCCACGAACACGAATCACGAGTCACGAACACGGAAGTTTTCACGAGCACGGCAGTTTTCACGAACACGGAAGTCATCCCCATGGACAACAAAAAAACCTCACCGGCCCTGTTCAACGAGACCGTTCGAAAGTATGGCGATCGGGTGGCCATGCGACACAAGGAATACGGGCTCTGGCACGACATCTCATGGAACGAGTATGACCGGCGTGTCCGCTGGGTGGGATCCGCACTGGTCTCGATGGGACTCGAAAAAGGGGACTGCGTCTCCATCATCGGCGACAACTGCCCCGAGTGGGTGATCATCGACATGGGGGTCCAGTGCGTGGGCGGTGTGGCCGTGGGCGTGTACGCTACCAACGCCTGGCCCCAGGTGGAGTACGTGATCGACCACTCCGAGTCCAGCTTCTTTTTCGTAGAGAACGAAGAACAGCTGGACAAGTGGCTCCAGTTCCGGGACAGGGCCCCGAACCTTCGCAAAGTAATCGTGTGGGACCTTGAAGGTCTTCGAAACTTCGAGGACCCCCTGGTCATGACCTTCGAGGAACTCCTCGACATGGGCCGGCGGGTGGCGGAAGAGGATCCCGGCCTGTTCGAAAAGCGTATGGCCGAGGTGAACCCCGATGACCTCGCCGTGCTGATCTACACGTCAGGCACCACCGGTCCGCCCAAGGGCGCGATGCTCACCCACTACAACGTGACCTGGATGGGCCGATCCATCACCACGGACAATCCCATGCACGATCAGGACGAGGTGCTCTCCTTCCTTCCCCTGTGTCACATCTTCGAGCGCATCTTTTCCGTCTTTGCACACATCACCTTCGGCTATGTGGTGAACTTCATCGAGAGCCCGGACACGGTCACCGACAATATGATGGAGGTGAGTCCCTCGGTGGGATATGCCGTGCCTAGAATCTGGGAAAAGTACCTCTCCGCCGTAATGATCCGGATGTCCGACGCCACATGGTTCAAGCGGCTCGTCTTCGGACTGGCTCTCAAGATCGGCAAGAGGCGGGCCTCCCTGCGCATGGACTTCAAGAATGTGCCGTTCTTCCTGGAATGGGGATACCGGCTGGCCTACCTGGCCGTCTTTCGGAAGCTCAAGGAACGCCTGGGATTCGATCGGATGCGGCTTGCCTACTCCGGCGCGGCTCCGATCTCACCGGATGTGCTCCATTTCTTCCAATCCATCGGCGTCAACCTCATCGAAGGATACGGCCAGACCGAGGGGACCGGCGTTACCTGCGTCTCCCGGGTGGACCGCGTGAAGTTCGGCACCGTGGGCCCTCCCCTCTCGGGTACGGAGATCCGAATCGCCGATGACGGAGAAATCCTGGTCCGTTCCCCCAGCGTGTTCAAGGGGTACTACCGGGACCCGGAATCCACACGGGAAACCCTGAAGGACGGGTGGCTCCACTCCGGAGACGTGGGGGAGATCGACGAGGACGGCTACCTGCGGATCACGGATCGAAAAAAGGACATCATTGTCACGGCGGGCGGAAAGAACATCACACCCCAGTACATCGAGAACAAGCTCAAGTTCAGCCCGTACGTCAACGATGCGGTGATCATCGGGGACCGGCGCAAGTTTATCACGGCCCTGATCATGATCGACGAGGACAATGTGGTCAAGTACGCCCAGGACCAGAAGGTCCAGTTTTCCACGTACAAGGACCTGACTCAGGCCCCGGAGATCAATCGCCTCATTCAAGGCGAGGTCAAACAGGTCAACGACACCCTCGCCCGGGTCGAGCAGATCAAGAAGTTCACCATCCTTCCCAAGAAGCTCTACGAGGAGGACGGGGAGGTCACTCCCACCATGAAGGTCAAGCGCAAGTACGTGAACGAGGCCTTCAGCGACCTCATCGAAGCCATGTACCGCCGCCGCTGAAAAGCCGGCCTCTCTTTCCTCCGCATTCTTTCCGCCCTCGAAAAGGCATCTTCTACAGCCCATCAGCCCCCTGCCTTCGTCGAAAAATGGGAAATGACCTCAACGCTAGGGGGCATACGCCTGGAAAATCCTTCCGAACAGGCCCATGACCAGAGGAATGGAGACAAGGGACACGGCAAAACTGGTGAACATGAACTGATTGACGATGGCTCTGTCTCCCCCTGCCCGGGCCGTGAGGATGGGAACCGCGGTCACCGGTGGAACCGCTGCCTGAAGGATCATCAAGAGCGCGACAGGGTACGGCGGACGCACCACCATGAGCCCCCCGAGGACGACCAGAGGAAACAGGGCGTTCTTCACGAGCACGAATTTGACCACCTCCAGAGGGTAGAGCTTCCCTTTCGCCTGAAAGTCCACAACCATGTTTCCGCCGAGGATCAACATGAGCAGGGGAAGCGCCATATCCCCCACCATCCGGAGCGCCGATACCACAAAGCCTGGAATGAGGAACTCTCCACCGGCGAGGCGGAGGGCGGTGGCGGCTGCGGTGGCGATGAGGACGCGGTTGATGATCTTGCTCCAGTTGAGGCCCTCCGTGGACTTCTTGAAAAAGAGATGGGCCGTGCTGAAGAGGAGGGAGGGAAAGAAGAGCATCAAAAAAAAGAGATCCACAATGTACGGCGAATGGCTGCCGAACATGCCGGTCAGGATCGCAAGGGGAAAAAACAACCCGTTCTGGAAAAACAGGCTGGCGGCGAACTCCCGACGGGTTTCGCGTCCGGAAATGAACGAGAAGGCCGCCGTGAGCCCTGCAAGCAGGACCGTCAGACCGACCCACCACAGGGGAAGAAGCCACCAGCCGGGAAACTCGGACGGCTTGAAGTTCTGGAGGATGTTCACGAAGACGAGGCTTGGAAGTGCGATATCCAATGCGAGAATGGATAGGACCCCCAAGGCCTCTTTGGGCAGGATCCGCCTGCTCATGATCCAGAGGCCGAGGGCTCCGATGCCCAAGAGAAGGGCAACGGACTCGAATGTCGATATCAGTACATGCCCGCTCACGCGACTCGCACCTCCCTGCCTTTCGACCCCGTCCTGGTTCCGATCATCGAATTTTGAATACCTTCCAGACGCTCCTGCTGGTAAAATGTTTTTCAGGCCGGTCCCGAGGAGCATATGCCGGCCCAGTGTTCCGATCACGCCATGCGGCAACACCCTTGCAAGGAGGAATCATGCCTTTGATTACCATGACGGGCGGCATCGGATGCGGCATCCTGGATGTCGCCGGCGAGGTGGCTCGACGGCTCGATGTGGACCTTTTCGATGACGAACGCCTGCAACACGTGGCACTGGATATCGGTTTTTCCTCCCAGGATTTGAAGGCCTTCGACCAAAGGGCACCCGGTCTCCTGGATCGGCTGTTCCGAAGAAGCCCCGAAACCTACGACGAGCTGATGGCGGCCGTGATCTACGAGGTGGCCCGGCGCGGGGACGGTGTCATCATCGGCCATGGATCTGCCTTTTTTCTGAAGGACTTTCTTTGTGCGCTGCACGTACGCATGCGTGCACCCGTAACATTCCGCACCGAGCGGGTGGCTTCCCGAAGGCAGATCGAGCCTCGAATCGCTGCGGAGCTCATTGCCAACCGCGACGCCGAGCTGAAGGGATTTTTTCAATATACCCTGAAAATCGACTGGGGCGATCTGTCGCTTTACGATCTGGTGCTCAATATCGAGAAGATCGGAACGGACGCTGCTGCCTCGATCGTCGTTCACCTGGCCGAGACAAACGCGATCTCCGCATGCACCCTGAGCGCCCTGGAAGCCATGGAGCGGCTGTCGCTCCAGAAGCGGGTCGAGGCCGCCTTCATCAAAGCCAACATCAACATGCAGGAGCTCGGAATCGAGGTACCGCAACCCGGCGTAGTAAAATTGACGGGCTTGATCGATCCCATGCGGACGGTGGCCGGCTTAGCCGAGGTGGCGAAGAAGGTGCCGGGAGTGGCAAAGGTGATCAGCGCGGCCGAAAGGCATCCCATGGCCGAGCTGTGACCCTGTGGTGCTTCAGGAGGCGGTACATTTACCTGCAGAACTCCTGGCTTTCACGGTTTGTCATTGCTGCGGGGTCCCCAGGATTTTCACTTGTCTCACCCCCAGCTCTCCGCCTTGGTTCACCAGCTCCAACCACCTGTACCCGTCTCGAAATGCCCGATCGCGAAGGTCAATGATCGCCTTCCCATCCGAGAGCACTTCCACCTGACCGTTTGTTGCCTGCCGCCACACGAGCTCATGTCGTTCTCCGTTCCCAAGGCCTGTATCCAGCCTCGCGCTGTACACGAGCTCCCTTTGGCCCCTTCGCAGCCGATAAAGATCCATCATTCCTGCTTCGCCCGT
>JASFQI010000303.1:0-6234 GCA_050115555.1 Desulfobacteraceae bacterium | reverse complement strand
CCATCCTTCGTCCCAGTTCCGAGAAGATCCACCAGTCCGGCTTGCTCTCTCCTATGGGATCGATGAGTTTCCGATTCAACATGACAAAGGGGATGCCCATGGTCAGACCGTAATTGTATGCGAGTCCTAGAGTTTCCGCGGATGAGCAGACAGGCAAAACGACATCGGCCTGACGGGCGGTTTCTGTCATAAAAATATCCGACACCACGAGAAGGTCCAGCTTTTCGAAGGCCTCTTTCCATTTCCGGGTATCCGGCCAGGCCGCAACGGGGTTTCCCGCGCTCACCAGCATCGCCTTGATGGGATAGGGTTTTCCCGTGAGGATGGTATCTGCCAGGTACATCTGCTGCCCATAGGGGGATGTCATCCCCCAAAACGATCTGAAGATGGGATGCTTGTCCGCACCGATGGGCTCTTCTTCCACACGCAGCCTCAGGTCGGAAAGGCGCAAGAATGGATTGACGCACCACCCGCCGGGTCTATTATAGTTCCCTGTGATTGCCTGCAGGATGGCCAGGGCCCAACTGTTTTGAAAACCGTTGATGTGCTGGTCCAGTGTATTGATCCCCTGCTCGATGGAGGCGCCCTTGGCCCGTGCGAAAACCCTGCTGATCTTGTATATGTCGGCCGAGGGCACCCCACAGATTCCGGAAACCTTCTCAGGGGTATATTCCTTCACATGCTCCACCAGCCTATCAAAGCCGGTCGCATGGTCCTCGATGAACTTCTTGTCTACTAATCCTTCCCTGATGATCACGTTCATCATAGCCAGGGCCAGGGCCGCGTCGCTCCCCGGTCTTATCGGCATGTGAATGCCTCTTTGCGCCAGCGGTATCCTCCTGGGATCGATCACGATGACTTGCAATCCCTCGTCTATGAGTTTATGAATGCGGGCGGCCACGGGTGGCTCGGACGCATCGGGATTGTGCCCCCAAAAGACGACACATTCCGCATTATCCAGATCCGAAAGGGGATAAGAGCCAAAGGTAAAAAGACGGGCCATTATTCGAACACGAAAACAGTGTGCCTCTATGGAAAAGAAGTTGGGGGTTCCGAAGGCACCTCGCCACCGTTGTGCAAAGGCCGATATGAGAACGTTTTCAGCACCGATCGACCCGACGGAGAGCGCTACGGATCGAGCCCCGTGTTCCTTTTTAATCGCCTCCAGTTGTAATGCAATCTTGTCCAGGGCGTCATCCCAGGATGCCCTTTCCAGATTCCCCTGCCTGTTTTTGATCATGGGGTATTTCAGGCGATCCGGTGAGTAGACATAATCAGGGAAGTGCCGCCCCCTAGGGCATATCACCCCCCTAGTCGCCACATGCTCCTTCATCCCTTCGGCCCGGACGAGCCTTCCATCCTTCATGTACGCATCTATTCCGCAGACCATGAAACAGAGCATGCAGACGGACTTGATAACCTGGTCCTCTCCATCGGTCTTATCCATTTTAAAAAACCTCTCTTGGCTCCTGAATTTCAAACGGAAACCTTACTTTTTCGGAAACATGCCGCACTGAAGACATCTGTCGGCCTCTTTGAGCGCATCCATCTCAGCAAACCCGGTTTCCACCTCCTCAAAGCCGTCTTTCCTTTTTTTAGGCAGCAAAACCGGCATCTTCACCCTCGCGCGTTTTTTCAACATCTGCGTGTCCATGTCCTCCAGGGGGATGGTTCGGTACTCGGCGACCTCCCGAACCTGGCTCATTCCCTCCAGGTACCTCTCGATCGCCAGCGCCGCTTTTCTTCCCGCTGCAACGGCCTCAATCACGGATGCCGGACCTGTAACGGCGTCTCCTCCTGAAAAAATCCCCTCAAATTCAGTCTCCAGGGTCAAGGGGTCGGTCTTGACGCCTCCATCCCCTGCCAGGGCCTGCCACTCGCCGCTGAGAAAATCGAGATCCGGGACCTCCCCGACGGCGACAATGACCATGTCCGCATCCAGGGTAAACTCCGAACCCTCGACATGGACGGGTTTCCGACGCCCGCTTTCATCCACCGGACCCAACTCCGTCTCAAGACATTCCAATCCGCAGCATTGGTCGTCGGCGCACACGATCCGGCAGGGACTGGCCATATAACGGATCTTCACCCCCTCTTCGAGGGCGGCCTCAACTTCATCTTTTATCGCCGGCATCTCCTCGCTTGATCTCCGATAGACGATGGAAACGTCCTTTGCGCCCATTCGCAATGCCGTCCTGGCCGAGTCGATGGCCACATTACCTCCACCGATCACCGCCACCTTTTCCCCCATGACCATCTCTTTGCCCAAGTTGACATCCCTGAGCCAGGGAGTCCCGTGAACCACTCCCTTGGCGGTGGTATTGGGGATATCGAACGTTGCACTCTTGTGTGCACCTACCGCGACAAATATGGCCGAGAATCCTTGCTCTTGAAGCCCTTCCAGGGAATCCACGGGGTGATTCAGCCGTATTTCAACACCCAACTCACGAATAGCATCGATCTCCGTGCGCAGGATCTCTCTGGGCAGCCTATACTCCGGAATCCCGAGGGCGAGCATTCCGCCGGGGACTTCCTCCCTCTCAAAGACCGTCACAGGGTAACCCCGTCGTGCAAGAAATGCGGCCGCCGTCAGCCCCGCAGGTCCGGACCCGATGACCGCCACCCTTTTGGATTTGATTCGAGAAACAGGACTTTTTTTTCTTCGACCGTGGAGCGCCACGGAGTCAAAGGCAAATCGCTTGAGTGCGTTGATGGCGACGGCCTCGTCCATCTCGGCGCGATTGCACTTTTCCTCGCAGAAGCGCGGGCAGACCCGGCACACGACACCTGCCAAAGGAATTTTTTCCTCGATCAATTCCAGGGCCTCTTCGTACCGCCCCTGCTTGATCCGTTCGATGTACCCCCTGATGTCCACCCCTGCCGGGCATGCAGCAGAGCAGGGAGGAGCGAGGTACCAGGGAGAAGGGGCATTGAGTGCCCCTTTGGGCCACTGGATACAGGTGACGGTTTCGTACCTCTCATCCGCCTCACTACAAAAACCGCAGGCGGCGCAGAGGACAATGTCACCGGCCCGGTCCTCTCTGGCCTTGATAGGCCAGTCCGGATCGCACAGCAGGCCTCTGGCCATTCCAATGATGTCCGCATCCCCGTCCGTGAGGACTTTTTCGGCATGCCGGGGCGTTCTTATCTTGCCGGCCGTGACTACGGGGATCCCGATCCCGCTCTCCCTAAGAGCCTTCCGAATGCCGCTTGCAAGAAAGACCTGGACTCCGTCAGGATTCCACCAGCGGGGGCTCATTCGGTAACCGCTGTAGCCTGTTCCCGCAAACGGGGGAAAATCCGGCAGGGGCGGCTCCGCATCCTCGAACCTCTCTCCTGCGGATACGCTGATGTAATCCACCCCCATGACGGCCAGCCTCCTGGCCACCCGTGTGCTCTGATACAGCGTGTTCCCCTCTTTGGTGAACTCCTCACCGTTCATTCGCATACCCACAGGATAGCCATCCCCCACGGCCGATCGGACGGCGAGGACCACATCCGTGGGGAGGCGGACCCGCCCCTCAAAATCCCCCCCGAAATCGTCCATCCGCTTGTTCACAAGAGAAAGAAAGGATGCGAGTGTGGTGAAGTGGGCCATGTGGATTTCAACAAAATCAAATCCTGCGCTTCGAGCCCTCAGGGCCGCTTCGGCGAACTGCTCAGGGATGGCGCGGATATCCTCTTCAGACAGATCCTCCACCCTCTGTCTCCAGCCGCTCCGCGCGAGCTTGAGGAAATGGATAAGCTGGATTCCGATTTTCACTTCCGGGTTGGCGGACCTTACCGCATCGGTAAATTGTGCCAATTCGGGAACAAACTCATCAGAGCTGAGTCTCAAATTGTAGGAGCTCCTGGAGGGGAGGACTACGGCGGCCTCTACCACCATGGCCCCCAGACCGCCCTTGGCCATGCGTTGGTATCTCTCAATAATTGCCGGCGTCACGTGCCCGTCCTCCGCAGCCAGGCGAGTCACCGCGGCGGTGGACATGATTCGATTGGGAAGGACGCAGCCTCTGATGATAAGAGGCGAAAAAAGCCTTTTATATTTCATTTGTCGATAACTCCTCAGTATGAGCTTAATGCTGGTGTTTTTCTGTAAAGCGGATCCCATCGTTTCTTTTAAAAATGTACCCAAGAATCATTTCTCAAAACTGGGTTTTCTTTTTTCAAGAAACGCGCTTATCCCCTCCTTGGCAGCGTCGGTACACGCGATATCTCCCGCGCCCTGGTAGCCTATCTCCAGGGCACTTTCAAAGCTGTCCGCCGCAGCTCCCTTTTCAATTGTGCGTGCGATAATGGAGATCCCCTCTCTGCTCAACTTCAGGGAACCGGCTGCCGGATTTTCCGGGACTTTGATATCCGGAATCTGAACCGGGCCTTCGGCTATGCGGGGGATGTTGCCCTGGAGTCTCTCGACCTCACTCACCGCCTCCTCTATCATGCGATCGTACCGGTCCACCACCTTGCTCACCAACTCGACCTCTTGGGCCTCTTTAATGCCGAGGGGCCTGGCAAGACATATCATCTCATGGAACAGCGAAGCCCCCTGGGGCCATTTCCGGTAGGGGACAATGCAACCGCCGATACCGGGAAGGATACCCAGGGTGATCTCGGGAAACTGGAACCTCGCGTTTTCCATGGCCACAATACTGTGGCACCTGATGGCAAGCTCAAATCCGCCGCCCAGGGCCATACCGTTGACTGCGGCCACTATTGGCTTCTCCATGCGGTCCATAAAGAGCTGGACCTCTGCCGAGTCCTTGGCATACTTGATGGCCGCATCCTTATTCCCCAGGGTTTCCGGGAACTTCCCGATATCACCCCCTGCCGAGAAGGCCCGATTCCCGTATCCCGTCAACACGAACCCCTTGACGGATGGATCGTCGTGATACTGCTTCAGGACATCAAGGATCTCGTTGTTCAATTCATCGCTTATGGCGTTCATTGCCTGGGGGCGTCTGATGGTGATCACCTTGACCCCGTCCCAGTCGTCGACGAGAAGGTATCGCTTGAAATCCTGGTAATCGGTTAATGGCTTATTCGGCCGCGGGAATCCCGGCCTTTCCTTTTCAAAGCGGGTCATGATCCGGTCCACCTCGGTCTCTCCGATATCCCTCATGATGTCGAGAGGACCTTTTTTAAAACCCAAAGCGATCTGACACCCGAAATTAAGATCCCCCATGGTGCCGATGCCTCGATCTACAATGTCGAAAGACTGGCTGAAGAGGATCCCCAGCATCCTGTCCCGGACACTGTTCAAGACCGTATCCGGCATTTCGACAGGGGTTCCTGGCCTCGGTACCCGCCACTGTTCAACCGAGGCGAAGATGGGCGCCGGTCGATAATGTTCCCCTTCTTCCATCTGGAGAGTATTTGTTTCAATAATAATGGGGTTGCCGTTCCCCAGGTTCAGAACGTAGAAGGGTCCCTGGAAGGCGAACTCCTCAACCCCCGCGCAGACCTGGCTTGCAGTGGCGTCATTCAGGAGGTAGGCGGCTTCATTGCACCAGTTGTCAAAGATCCGATCCAGCATGAAACAGATCACATTGCCGGTGATTACGGGCGCCTTTCCGGTCGCGGTAAAAAACCAGAACAGATATTCAAGGACATCCTTGCTTATCGTTTCCCAGTTGACGACTTCCACCGCCAGACTCCGCCATGCCGGAGCAAAGAAGTGTGTCACAGTACACCTCTCCGGTCTCTTCATTTTGAGGAAGAGTCTGTCCGGAGGGATGGAGCTGCTGTTGGAGGTGATAATGGTGTCCTCGTCCACGATTTTTTCGATATCTTCAAATATCTTCTGCTTCAGGGGGATGTGCTCCGTTGCCGATTCGATAACGAGGCTGCAGTTTTTAATTCGAGGGTATTCCGTGGTGTACTCGATATTCTGAAGAATATTCCTGGCCTCTTCTTCGGTGGTTTTCTTCCTGGCCACTCCCTTTTGGGCATAATTTTCATATCTTTTTTGAGCATTCGAAAGCGCCTTTTCGTCCACATCCACAAGGAAAAGGCTGATACCGGGGAGGGCGCTTTTAATATAGTAGCCGATGTCCGGCCCGATAGTGCCCGCTCCGATGATGGCCACTTCCCCAGGAAAACTTCTCTCAGGGGTCTTGAACAGCGGGTTGAAAAAGGACGGATAGAGTTCTGTTTGCTTTTCCATAATATCCTCCGTTGGTTATTGTATAAATTATCTATGGAATGTTTATTGACATAAATGTGCATTTTTATACC
>JASFQI010000302.1:0-6291 GCA_050115555.1 Desulfobacteraceae bacterium | reverse complement strand
AAGAGGTTCTCCCGACTCACATTGAGCTCGGAGCGGTACTGGCCGGCAAAGCTGGTCCCGGCGAAGTCCTCGCCAAGCGCGCTGCTGCGCATGGCCACAGTGACCCCCGGGCCTTCCTGCTCCTCGATGCGTGCATACGCATCCTCGATGGCCTTTTCCAGGTCCTCCGGCAAGGGAGATCGCATGACCAACTGCTGAATGTCCGCGCTCAGGGAGTGGAAGGCGTCCCGGTCCTCCACACTGGCGGCCTGGATACGGCGGTCGATCTCCGTCTGGAGGTCGCTGTGGGTCATGAAACGCTGGTACCCTCGGGCGGTAACCACGAAGCCGCTCGGCCCGCTGACTCCCAGGCGGTTGATGACCTCGGCGAGGTTCGCCATCTTCCCTCCGGTGAGATCGGCCGATTCCCGGTCCACCTCGGAAAGGGGAAGGACGAGCGGCCCTTCACGTGTGAGGGCTTTTCGTTCCACAAACGGGTTGATCCGGTTCTGAATCTCGCGGAATCGTTCGTGCAGGGTTTCATAGTTCGGGCGTTCAGGGGCGAGCTGGTTGAGGTGCTGAATGATCTGCCACACACTCGTGGAAACACTGGTGCACCGGGAGGAGATAAAGGCCATGCCGAACGGGTGCGTTCCTTTCAACGCCTCCTCCATCTCGGCCATCACGTCGAGGGCGCGGTTGTTGGCGTTGAGCAGCAGTTTGAAGTGATGATAACGGTCCTGAAAGGCCGTGCGCAGCTGGGCTGCGTCACCGGGTTCGGGGCGCGACGAAATTCCGAGAAGAGAACGGAGAAGATGAACAATTCGACCCAAGGAAGTCTCCTCCAAAAGATCTCGACAACTGAATCCGGCCCGTATGGGGCGGAAAAAGGCCGAAGGCAACGGGCAAGCGTGCCTTCGGCCTCTGAATGGATGACTTCGAACCGGACTCTCGCCTGCCCGACGTGTTCATGAATTCACTGCGGGCACGAGGAAAGCAGGTCGAAATCGGTTAGTGCTCGAGCTGCATGCCCCATCCCTCGAACATGAACATGATGGAGAAACCATACCACAACGTGTAGATCACGTAGAAGACCAAAGAGAAGAGGACGATGCCCAGCCTCTCCGTGATCTTTTGGGGTTCGATCCCATAGTAGTTGTAAGCCGGCTCTACGGCCTTTTTCTTGGCCAGGTCCACGGCTTTGGCCAGCTTGAACTGCTTCTGCTTGCTCAGGGCCTTGTCCATGGCCTGGCACGCGGACCACCAGTTGAACAGGGCCTGCCTGGCGTCATGACCGTATTTGTTTGAGAGGGCCTCGCCATTGTTTGCAAACATGGCGTCTGCATCCTCCAGGCATGCCGAGAGGATGGCGCCGAGGTCCCCGCTCACTCGAAGAGAATCGTTTTCCACTGCCGCGCTCGCCCCTGCAGCCCGGTAAAGCAGGGCCGTGTTCTCGGCCTGTGCCGCATCCACATTCAGGACGATGTCCACGGTCTCACCGCTCATGGGCTCGATGCCCTTCTTGGCGGCCGGGATGTAGTAGGCGGACTCCTTGGAGATGGAGTTGTAGAGATCGTCCGAGAACTCCAAAGCATTCTTCCCGCTGAAGATGGGAGAGAACATGACCCCCAGAATGACCAGAAAGAACAGGATCAGCACAAACCCCCGGGTGAATTCCTTCTTGTTGGCCATCATGATGACACCTCCTCCCCCTTCAGGACCGAAATGTTCCTGAAGAACGTGCTCAAGACCCAGACGCCGAACCCTCCGATCACCAGGAAGAAGGCCCACACGCCGATGCTGTCGAGAACAGCCCCGGTCTGCTTGCTGATGGTGATCACCTCGATTTCACCAAGCTTGCCGGGGAGGGCAAAGATGCGGTTCACGAACCCGGCGAGCACCGCCATGGCGTAAAATCCACGGATCACGATGCCGGGGACCACCTTGGTCACCATGGCCCCGATTTGGATGCCCAGAAGGGAGCCCAGGAGCATGCCCATGGCCAGTGTGTAAAAGATGAAACCGTAGATGGCGTACTGGCTGATGGAGGCGTACCCGGCCGTGAAGATGATCTGGAAGATGTCCGTTCCCACGGTGGTCATGGAGGAGACCCCCAGCATGTACACGAAGATGGGGAAGGTCAGGAACCCGCCGCCTACGCCCATGATCCCGGCCGTGAGTCCCACGAGACCGCCGCTCATGACCAGAAAGATCCAGGAAATGCTCCGGCCTCCCGGAGTGAAGTCGTGGTCGAACCGAATCATGGGGGGCACATTGACCCTCTGGATTTTTTGAGGAAGATTGCCCAGCTCCGCTCCCTCTGTTTTGCCGCCGTGAGCGTCTCCGCCGCCGTGAGGCGCGGCCTGGCGCCCGGCCTTGCGCGCCTTGAGAAAATCGGTCATGGCGTAAATGCCCAGAAATCCCAGCATGAGGGAGTAGATCGTCGTGATGAAGGCATCACTCAGCACCGGGTTGATCTCGTAAAGGACCCGATTGATCAAGCCGCCGCCTGTGGCGCCCAGAATGGCCCCGATCAGAAACACAGCGGCCAGGGGCACGGATACATTCCCCAGCTTGCGGTGGATGACGCTCCCCATGATGGCCTTGGCAAAGATGTGAAAGAGGTCCGTTCCCACTGCCAGGATGCCCTTGATTCCCGCACTCATCAGGGCCGGTGCGATGACGAACCCGCCACCGGCGCCGATGCACCCGGTGATCAGGCCGGCCACGAGCCCGATAAGAATAGATACCACGAAGATGCCGCCGGAGTAGAAGGCCGGTGTGTACGCCTTTTTCCCGCCCAGCACGTCGGGAAGCGCCTCGCCGATCTGATCAGCAAACGCGATTCCGCCAAGAAGGACGGGCACCATCAGCAGCCCCAGGATAAGGAGACGCTTGCGGTCCCCGAGAATGGTCCTGGAGACGTCAAGCTCCCACCTCGCGTGGGCGCGAGCGCCCATCATCATGAAATGACCCCACTGTTTCAAGAACTTCATCTTCTTCAGCCCCTCCTTTTCAAAGAATGCACTTCCCGAAACCCGATCGATTACGAAGTCTCAATTGAGCTGTTTCCCGAAAACACCATGTCACTCCTGGCCCACAGGTTTCCCCGAACGAACCGAATCTTCCATGTGTCGGATCTTTTTCTCCTGAATGGCCTTCTTTTTATAAGCATCCTGAATCTTGTAGAGCAGGTCGTCGATGTTGATCGGTTTCATGAGGTAGTCGAATGCCCCCAGCTCCATTCCCTCAATGGCAACCTCCATGCTGGCGTGACCCGTGAGCATGATCACCTCCACCAGCGGGTTGCGCTTCTTGATTTCTCGAAGCACCTGGACACCGTCCATACCGGGCATCTTGACGTCGAGCACCACCACGTCCACCGAATTTTGTTCGAGATAGGCCAGGGCCTCTTCTCCACTGCGCACACCCTGGACTTGAAGCTCACGCTTATTCAGTCGCTTGAGCAAGGTGTCCAGGAACTCGATCTCATCGTCTACAAGGAGGGTCTGCAAACCTTCCATCGGGATCACCCCTTCCGTGCTGCAGCCTCTCGGACTCGCTCGACCAGCTCTTCCAGGCTGCAAGGTTTCGTCAAGTAGTCGCAGGCCCCGAGAGCGATGCCCTCTTCCGCGGCCACTGCGGACCCGTGGCCTGTGAGCATGATCACAGGCATTTCCGGGGCCATTTTTTGAAACACCTTCAGCACCTCGATTCCGTCCATGTCCTCCATCTTCAGATCCAGGACGGCCACGTCGAAGTCGTTCCTTCGAAGGACCTGTATGGCCTGAGTCCCGCTCGTGGCGGAGGTGACTTTAATGTTTCGCTTGCCCATGCGCTTCTCCATGACCTGCACGAAGCCGGCTTCGTCGTCCACCAGGAGAAGTCGAATGAGCCTTTCCTCTTTCTTCATGGTTGGTGCTCCCAGCGCTTCCATCCTTCACCACCGCATCCCGTTCAGGATTCGGTGGAGGTGTCTTCCTCTTTCTCCTTGGGCAAAGGGAGGACAATGTGAAAGGTCGTGCCCGATCCCACCCGGCTTTCCACCTGGATGTCCCCGCCCATTTTCTTGACAATGCCGTAGCAGATGGAGAGCCCCAGCCCTGTTCCCTTGCCCACGGGTTTCGTGGTGAAGAAGGGGTCGAAGATACGGCCCAGATTGGATTTGGGGATGCCGGGGCCTGTGTCGATCACGTCTACGATCACGTTCGTGTCCACCAGACGACTGCGAAGGAAGAGATTGCCTCCTTCCTTTTCCATGGCGTCAATCGAATTGTTGATGACATTCAGCAGGACCTGCTGTATCTCCGTCTCCGAGGCCTGAATCAGGGGAAGGTCATCCTGAAACGACGTCTCAATGGTCACCTTGCCGTACTTGGCCCGCTGTTCCGAGAGGTCCACCAGCTCCTGGAGCACGTCGTTGACCTGGAACTCCTTGATGCGGCTCTCTGTCTTTCGTGCGAAGCTAAGGAGCTTATGGGTGATTTCCTTGCAGCGGAGCCCCTGGGTTCGAATCTGGGTCAGCGCCCGGTGGAACTCCTCCAGGTTTTCCCCCTCCTGAAACTCCTCTTCCTCGAGGAGGTCTTCGATCCAGCCGGCCTCTTCCACCATGATGGCGACGGGGTTGTTGATCTCGTGAGCGATGCCGGCGGCTAGCTCCCCCACGGAAGCCAGCTTGCCGGTCTCCACGATCTGCTCATTCATCAGCTGCCTTTCCATGTCCACTTCGGCGAAGCGGTAGGCGGTGCGCCTGGAGACGGCGAAGGAGGTGCTGATCACAGCGATCATACCCAGAAGGAGAATGGCCAGGGTCACGCGCACGGCCCGGTGGAAGTCTGAAAAGGCATCCGATGTGGTCTGACGGTAGACGAGCAGCCATTCGCCGCCCTTGAGAAACATCCCCACGTAGAGGAAATCGTTGCCTTCCTTGTCCTCGCGCTGGGCAATGTAGACGCGATCCGGGTCGGGCTCGGCGCGGTGCTGCTCCATGAACTCCCGGTACGGCACGGACTCCAGGTGTACGTTGCGGGGAAGCGTGGTCTGGAGCTCGCCGTCCTTGTTCAGAATGAAGGCAAATCCGGTCTTGCCGATCCGGATGCTCTCCACCAGATTGTTGAACTTGACGAAGTCGATGGTGGAGCGAAGGACCCAGTCCTGGCCGTTCGTGTTCTCTCTCACAGCCACGATAAAGTGAGGAAGCCCCCGAAGCCCCAGAAAGACATCGCTCACCACGAACTTGCGGGTCATGGCCTGCCGGAACCAGTCGGCGTCCGCGTAGACCGCCCTCCCCAGCTTGAACGGCCCGGAGTAGGCAACCTGTACGCCCTGGCCGTTCACGAGGCCAAGGTCCACAAAGGCATTGTCGAACTCCTGCTGAAGGGTCTCCAGCCGGTCCTGAAGGAACGATTCGTCGCTCAGTTCCTCGAAGCGGAAGGTTCGTGCGAGAAAACGGATGTCCCCGGATTTTTCCCCCAGGAAGCAGTCGATGTTCAGCTTGTGCTTCTTGACGATCGTTCCAAGGTGAGCATAGGCTTTTTCCTGGTACGAGCGGTGGAACTGGTACAGGATCAACGCACTGATGAGGAGCATGGGAAGGATGGATACGCCAATGATCGTGAACGCCCGGGTCCGCAGCAGGGTCTCGTTGTTTTTCAGTGCCTGAGGGGGGTGCGCTTCAGTCATGGGTTTCCTTTACACAAATTCGATCCCGTCCTCGGGATTGCGAATTCATCCCTGAAAACGGAAAGGGGTGATGGGGTCGCATGGCATTTTCGGTTCTCAGGCATAGCGATCCATGTCAAAGCGGACCTTCTTGAATCGCTCCCGGGTGTCTCCTGAAACATACGCTCCGATTCTGGCCATGAACACGTTTTCGGGCCGGAGCATCACATTGGGTTCGTTGGTCTGAAAGATCCGGAATCCCTGCCGGGAAAACAGGCGGATGAGCATGTCCCGGTAAGCCATGGTGGATAGTCCCTGGCCCTCCATGTCCCACGTCCAGGAGTAGCCGACCATGTAAATGATACGCTCCTCGCAGCGGGGGTGTTCCAGGAGGAGGCGCAAAATGGCTTCCGCCATGCCCGCCCCACGCCATGCGCGATCGATTTCGATGACGGAGACCTCCATCATCGCCCGCTCCCCGACCCGGTGCCAACGTTCGTTCGACGCGGGGAACTCCAGGATGCCTGCACCCACGATTTCGCCCCGGCCGGTCAGGGCCAGGGTGACATTCGTTTCTTCTTTGTGGGCCGCCTGGATGAGGCTCTCCTTTCCAGTAATCAGGGGTCGATACCGGGCGAAGTCCTTGGCCCC
>JASFQI010000301.1:0-6339 GCA_050115555.1 Desulfobacteraceae bacterium | reverse complement strand
CCTTCGACGCTATATCTCTTCTATCATGCCTGTCCTGGGATCGCAATGGAGATGCAACATGGGGATGCAACATGAATGCAACGTTTGGGGCATTTTGGCCCGACACAACCGGGAACAAGGTTCCTATACGGGATTCAAGGTCCGTCGGCAGGTGTTTCAACTCCGGCATTGCGTTCCGACCGGGGAACTGCTCCCTCCGGATCGAGAAGGTGCTCCTCCTGGGCATCGAACGGGACGGCCTCGAGCGGCGTAGCCTAAGCCGGCTCATTTGTGATATAGAAGGCCCAGGACGATTGTCCACACAGGATGCAGAAGCCATGAACAGCCGACAACGTTTCCTTGAGACCATGCGTTACGGGACCCCGGATCGCGTTCCCTACTTCGAGGAGGGCCTCCGCGAGGAGGTGATCGAGGCATGGAAGAGGCAGGGCCTTTCAGGGGGCAAAGACCTGGCCCGCAGGTTTCCCACGGATCATCGAGAGGAAATCGATCCGGACCTGGAGCCCAGGCCGAAACCGGACGTCCTGCCCGAAACCGAGGAGGAGCTGGGGGCGTTTACCGCACATCTCGATCCGGCCGACCCGGACCGCCTGCCTGCGGATTGGAGACCCAAGGTTCGATCATGGCGGGACAGGGATCACCTCCTCATGCTTCGCGTGCACCGAGGGTTTTTCCTGAGCCTGGGGGTCTACGGATGGGAACGCTTTTCCCACGTGATGCTTCGGACCGTGGACCGTCCGCGCTACATTCGGGAATTCATGAGAATTCAGGGAGAGTTTGCCGCACGAATGGCGGAACGCGTTCTGAAGGAGGTGGAGGTAGACGCGGCGATTTTCAGCGAGCCCATCGGAGGCAACACGGGTCCTCTGATTTCTCCGGCCATGTACGAGGACTTTGTCCTTCGAAGCTATGAGCCGCTCTTGGAGGTGCTGGATCGGTTTGGGGTGGCCTACCGCGTTTTCCGAACGTTCGCCAACGCCAGGAGCTTGATCCCGAGCATTCTCAAATGGGGATTCAATGCCCTCTGGGCGTGTGAAGTGTTCATTGAGTCCATGGACTACCGGGATCTTCGAAAGGAGTTCGGACGCGATCTCCGGCTGATTGGAGGGATCGATCTGGATGCCCTGCGTCAGGGGAAAGAGGCCATTCGGCATGAGGTGGAGGACAAGGTACCGCCTCTCCTGGCCGACGGCGGATACATCCCCCTGGCTGACGGCCGCATTCGAGAAGATGTCCCGCTGGAGCACTATATCTACTACCGTCAATTGCTTGAACGCGTGACCCATAAGCCATGAACCCGAAAACCGCACGGCGCATCGCCTGCTTCATCAGCCCCCATGGATATGGCCATGCCGCCAGGGCCTCCGCTGTGATGGAGGCCGCACACGAAGCGCTTCCGGGAACTCACTTCGACATATACACCCTTGTTCCCAGGAGGTTCTTCGAGGAGTCCCTTCGCGGGCCCTTCACCTATCGCCGCTTCCTCACCGACATCGGGTTGGCCCAGAAAAGCCCTCTGGAGCCGGATCTTTTCGAGACCGTGAGACGCCTGGACCGCCTTTTCCCTCTGGATACGGATCGCCTTCTAGGGCTGGCCGATTCGATCCGCAAGCGCGGATGCGGCCTGATTCTCTGCGATATCGCGCCCATGGGTATCGAGGTGGCCCGCGCGGCGGGCCTCCCGTCCGTACTGCTCGAAAACTTCACATGGGACTGGATCTACGAGTCCTACGACGTGGACGGCCTGAGGCGCCAGGCGCGTTACCTGACAGGCGTCTTTGAAAAGGCCGACCACCGGATTCAGGCCGAGCCCATGTGTCGTTTGCAGCCCGGAGCATACCGGGTTCCACCCATCAGCCGGAGGCCACGTTCCCCCGCCCGCACCGTCCGGGCTGCCCTCGGCGTGCCGAAGGGTACGCCCCTGGTCCTGGTGACTCAGGGAGGCGTGCACAGGGACTTTGAGTTTCTGGATCGACTGGCCCTGAAAAAGGGGGTTTGTTTCCTCGTTCCGGGGGCTTCAAAAAAGAAGGTGACGCGGAAGGGCAGCCTCGTCCTGATGCCCCACCACTCGGGGCACTATCATCCGGATCTGGTTCGTGCGGCGGACGCCGTGGTGGGGAAGGCGGGGTACAGCACCCTGGCCGAAGTTTACCGTGAGGGGGTCCCGTTCGGGTACGTCCTGCCCGTCGGCTTTCGGGAGTCCACCGTGCTGGCGGATTTCATTCGGGACCGCATGCCCGGGATGCCCATCTCGGAGGAACGCTTCCACACGGCCGCCTGGCTGGACGACCTCCCCGACCTCCTCGCCCTTCCGCGAGGAGATCCTCCAGTGCTTGATGGTGCCCTGGAGGCGTCGCGGATCCTTTTGGAGATTCTTCAGCGGAACCATTCGTGATCGCTATTGAAATCGAAAAAGAGGGGGTTTTTTGAGCGACGGGTTCAGCCCTTTCGGAGCACCAAGCGGAGGTAGTTCCGGGGGGAGGACAAAAGCGTCTTGTATCGCGCCCGGCCGCACACCACCAGGGCCATGGCCTTGGAAAATCGTTTCCCGTAGATTGCAAACAAGAGGTTTCGAAGACGGGGGCAGCCGTACATCAGGGAGGACAACACTCGACCGATTTTCAGATCATCCAGGATGTGATCGCGAAGTGAGGCCTCATAGAACGTTCGTACATCCTCTTCCCGGCAATCGGCCTGGATCAGGGCCTCGGCGGCCAGAAGACCACTCTGGACCGCGGCCCAGATCCCTTCTCCTGTGAGGGGGTCGGCCAATCCGGCCGCATCCCCCACGAGCACCACCCGGTTTCGGACAAAACCGTCTTTTCGGGGAGAGACGGGAATGACAGACCCGCAGGGTCTCACTGCAGCAAGCGGGTTCAGTCCCGAACGGTACATGTACGCGTGAAGCCGTTCGGAAAGCCGGGGAGGCCCGTTTTTTCGAAATACGCCCACGCCTACGGAGAGGTGATTCCTTTTGGGAAAAACCCAGGCATACCCCCCGGTGATCGCGCCGAAGTCGAAGCGGGCCGCTTCGCCCATGGCCTGAAGCTCCTGTTCCCGGGCCGGCACCTCGACTTCAAGGGTGGGGGCAAGACGACGGGTCTCCCGCCACCCGGCCACGTGAGAGAACCGACCGACGGCCCCATCCGCGGCCACGGCGAACCGAGCCCGGGCCTCACCCCGGGAGGTGGCAATACGAATTCCGACCCCCTCCCGGCGAATCCCCATGACCGGGCATTCTGAAAAGATGCCGACGCCGGCGCGGCGGGCCTCCTCCAGCAGCGCCAGGTCGAAACGATCCCGCATAACCATGCTCAGAATCGGCTCCTCCGTGCGAAGCACAAAGGAGGAACGCTCCGACCCCAGGCTCAGGATCACCTCCCGGCAACGTCGTTCTACCAAGTTCGAAACGTCCGTACCCACCAGGCGAAGCGCGCGTTGTGTCACTCCGCCCCCGCAGGGTTTGTACCGGGGCAGTCCCTGCTTCTCAAACAGGGCCACGCGCGCGCCCTGACGGGCCAAGGCGAAGGCCGCGGTGGAGCCGGCCGGACCTCCTCCGACGACAGCAACGTCGTATGCACCCGATACATGCTGTGCTGAGTCCATGGCGATATGCCTGTTTCCTGTTTTCCCGGTCGCCGTTGACTCGCGTGATGACCGAAACGGATTCAGGACCGGGGGAGCGCTTCCGACGGGTGACCCTACTCCGAGACCACGAGGGGATTGAACCGCGTGTCGCGGTCATAGACATCCAGCCCCTCCCTCCGCTTGAGCCCGTTCACCACCATGTAGGTGAGAGGCGTGGCCGCAGCTTCATAGGCCGACTTGGCAAGCCACTGCACGACCACGGCCGTTGCCACTGCCGTGCTCGGAAGGGTCCCGGCAAATGCGGCTGTGATGAACACGAGGGAATCGAGCCCCTGCCCCACCAGGGTGGATCCGATGGTTCGCAGCCACAGCCAGCGGCCCCGGGTGGCGATTTTCATTTTGGCGAGCACGTACGCGTTGGCGAATTCCCCGACCAGGTAAGCCAGAAACGATGCGAGCAGCAGGCGGGGCGTGTACCCCAGAATCCGTTCGTAGGCCGCTTGACCGTCCCAGAAGGAGGCAGGGGGAAGGGCCTGGCCGAGCCAGATCGCCCCCACGGTGACGGCGTTGCACAGGAAACCGAGCCAGATGACCCGGCGGGCCCGGCTGTAGCCGTAGACTTCGGTCAGGACGTCCCCGACAATGTAGCTGATCGGAAAGATGACGATTGCGGCCGGAAGGATCAGTCCTCCCACGATCACGAGCTTCACGGCCGTAATGTTGGCCGTGATCAGGCAGGTGACGAAGACCGCCACCAGGATGACGAAACGTGAGGAGTGGCCGGTGGTTTCCGCTGTGTGTATGGACCGGATTTTTTGAGTGTTTTCCAAGGGATCACCGAAACGGGAATCGATTCATGGCTTTTTTGATATAGCAGAGCCTCGCGAAAAAAGGAACCGGCAAAACCGTCACAGGGACGAAAGGGTGTCGGATGGACCTGAAATGCCTCAGGCCTCCTCCGGATCGCCACCGCCGTCCAGGCGGGGATAGAGGGCCGCGGTAAGCGCGTACAGCGCAAGGCCCGCCATCATGACTCCCTTCAATCCCCAGCTCATGGCCAGGCATTTTCCCAGGATCGCGCCGACCACGGATGCGCAGCTGTTTACCCCCCATGCCCAGGGGACGAGGCGGGGATGGGTTTCGGACACCCTTCGCAATCCGAGTGGAAAGGGCCACCCGAGGAAAAAGGCGGGAATCGCAAGGGTGGCTGCGGCGAATGCCAGCCGGGCCCCTTCGCCCCAGGTCAGGGCGGTGTCAAAGATCGGTGTTCCTGCAACCGCAAGCGCCACAAACCACGAGGTCACCACCAGGACCCCCACCCAAAGAAGGCGTGAGGGAGGCCGATTCAACCGATAGAGGCTCAGGCTTCCCAGCCCTGCGAACACGAGCACCGTGCTCAAGACGGTGGACGCTGCGATCACCGGGTGAGCGAGGAGGAGCGTGTATTTCGGAAGAAGCGCCATCTCAAAGAACATGAATCCGAGTCCCGGGCACGCGAAGTAGAGAAGAAGGACTCCCTGGGTACCCCGCTTTCCGCCCCGCCTTGGCGATCGGCGTCGGAGGAAAAGGAGCGGCAGGAGGACCAGCAGGCCGCCTGCCAGGAGGGCTTGAATCAGGGCGGCCAGCAGGAAAAGATACCCGGATTCCACGCGCGGGAGCCACTCCCCGTGAAAATGGCGGAAGAGTTCCAGGGCGCGATCCCAGCGAAAAAACCTGGAGAAATAGGGGCGATCGTCGGTCGTGGGAGACACGTCATAGAGATACCCTTCCAGGAAGGCATGGCCCTCCGGGCCGGCCAGGCGGGAGATGCCCTGGTAGTACCAGGGACGGGCCGGCTTGTCGTAACGGCTCGCCTCCGCTGCCGCCATGCCGGGAAAGAACGTCGTATCGAAGCCCCGTTTTTGACAAAAGGCCTGCACATGGCGGATCTCCCTTTGGGTGAACGGGCTTGGGGACGCCAGGATCGTGGCCGTGGCCCAGCTCCGAATGACCAGAAGCCCGGCCGCCGGATGGGATGAGCCCGATCGTCGAAGCGCCTCAAGGACCGTGGCGGTCAGCCGAAGGGAATCCCGGGGCGGGATTTGCAACCAGCAGGAGAGCGCGAGCATGCCGTCGCGATTCAGACGATTCAGGCAGCATGTGAACGCTTCGGTGGTGCGCAGGTAATCCTCCGCTGCAGCGTAATGCGCACCTGCGCCTGCTCCTCCGAAGCCCGCCGAAGAAATCTGGATCAGGTCATAGGTCTTGCGGGTGTCTCGCAGGTAGCGTCTCGGCTCGTCCACGAGCAGGCGGACGCCGGGGAGGGTGTAGATCCCGCCGGCATAAGCGCCGAAGGGCCCGGCGAGCAGAGACACGACCTGAGGGTCGGGCTCCAGGGCATGGATTTGAGAGGCGCCGTGATGGAGAGCGAGCTGGACGTCGGATCCCCCGCCGAGTCCCAGCACCAGCACGCGCTCCGGGCGGCGGACGTGGTAGGCCAGGGCCGGGGGGGTGTAATCCAGGTGGACCCGGTCCCTCGGATCCCCGGAGAAACGCATGATGGGACTGGGCCCGGCCCCGTCCAAAAAGAGGCCTTTCTGCTCCGGCAACGGCTCCATCCGGTACGAACCATAGTGCAGGCTGAGTCCGGGGATCTGATGGATATGGCGGCTTCCCACCACATGGATCAGCCCCAGCGGGCCTTGCCTGAAGGCTTCCACGCGTGCGTCCGGCAGGGCAAGGATCTGCGGCAGTCCTTTTGCCTCGTGGACG
>JASFQI010000300.1:0-6366 GCA_050115555.1 Desulfobacteraceae bacterium | reverse complement strand
TACCAGACCATCGGCAATGCCGCCCCGAGGGGGATCTGCGGCTCCGGGCTCATCGACTGTATTTACGAACTGGTCAAGAACGGCATCATCGGCTACGAGGGCAAGTTCGACCGGAAACGGGAGGATTCACGGCTGGAGCTGGAGGACGACATCCCGCAGTACGTGATTGCACGGGCCGAGGAAACCGAGAGCGGAGAACCCATCGTGATCACCGAGTCGGACATAGACAACCTAATGAAGTCAAAGGGCTCCGTCTTTGCCGCCATCAAGTCCCTTACGGATTACATCGGAATGACCTTCGACATGATGGACACGTTTTACGTGGCAGGGGGTTTCGGGAGCTATCTGAACATTCGAAAGGCCATTGCCATCGGACTCCTTCCGGACATCCCGGAGGAGCGAATCCGGTTTATCGGAAACAGCTCCCTGACCGGTGCCCGCATGTCCCTGCTCCACGAGGAGGCCTTTGAGAAGTGCCTTGCGGTCTCCAAGTCTATGACCAACATCGAGCTGTCCAATTACCTTCCGTACATGGACGAGTACGTGGCATCCCTGTTTCTCCCCCATACGGAACGGAAGCTATTCCCCTCGGTGGACTACTGAGCGGCAGGAGATTCGTCCCGCCACGGCGTACCGGGCGACCGAGGACCCCGCCCCGGACTTCGGGGGCGCCGGGGTCTTCTTGAATCTCGTCTTCGGGATCCGACAGGGGTAAGTGGTTCAGGGGCAGGGGGATCCCTCAGGAAACATGCACCGGAGGGATCGGGCGGTGGGTTGCGGGCGCGGGGTCACGGCCGCGGCCGACCATGAGCCCGTGAGGTTCTCATGCTGACGATCGGAGCGATCTCCCTTAAGAACCGCTGGATCATGGCACCCATGGCCGGGATCACGAACCTCCCGTTTCGGCTCATGGTCAAGCGCTTGGGTGCTGGACTCGTGACCACGGAAATGGTGAGCGCTATAGGGCTTGGGCAGGGCCACACGAAGACCCGACGCTATCTGCAGAGTGCGGACGAGGAAAAACCTTGGTCCGTGCAGCTCTTCGGCTCCGGACCGGAGGGCATGTCCCGTGCCGCACAGATTGCGGTGGAGGCCGGGGCGGACATCATCGACATCAACATGGGCTGTCCTGTGAGGAAGGTGGCCAAGACCGGATCCGGCGCTGCCATGCTGGATCACCCCGAACGGGCGGCCGCGGTCGTTCAGGCCGTCCGGCTGGCCTGTCCCGTTCCGTTGACCGTCAAGATTCGGGCCGGATGGTGTCCGGAACGACCCGCGGCCGTGGAGATTGCCCGGGTGATCGAAGACTGCGGTGCAGACGCCGTGACCGTCCACCCGCGTTTCGCCACCCAGCGCTACACCGGGCACGCGGACTGGGGGATCATACGCCAGGTCAAGGCAGCGGTCCGCATCCCGGTGGTGGGAAACGGGGATGTGTTCCAGGCGGAGGACGCCTTGAGGATGCGCCGTGAGACCGGCTGCGATGGGGTCATGATCGGGCGTGGGGCCGTTGGGAATCCCTGGATCTTTGCCCAGGCGATCGACCTGGACGAGGGGCGAACCCCTAGGGACACGAGCCTGGACGAACGCCGCGATCATATCCTGGAGCACTACCGGCTGTTGAGAAATGCCGTGGGGGAGCACCGCGCCCCCTACATGATGCGCGGACTTCTGCTTCGATACACCAAGGGGCTTCGTTACAGCCATCGGTTTCGTGAGAAGATTACACGAATCAAGAACGACGACACCCTTTTGGCTTTGATGGATGAGTACTTCGGTCTCCTGAAGGAGGATGGAACGCCGTGAAGGTCCGATTGGCAAAGACGGCCGGGTTCTGCATGGGGGTTCGCCTGGCCATGGAGAAGGTCCTTGCCGAGGCCAACAAGGCCCAGGGCGCGATCTACACCTATGGGCCGCTCATCCACAACCGTCAGGTCATGGAGCTGCTGGAGAGCAAGGGAGTCACGGCCGTGGACGACGTAGGCGGGATTCGAGAGGGGACGCTGGTCATTCGGGCGCATGGGATCCCGCCGGACGCGCACGAGGCGCTGAAGGCCACGGGGTTGCGGGTTATCAACGCCACGTGCCCGCGGGTGGCTCGAGTCCAGGCGATCATCCGCTCTCACACGCGCAAAGGCTGTGCAGCGGTCATCGTGGGGGATCGGGACCACGCTGAGGTCATCGGCCTCCAGGGCTATGCAGAGGGGCAGAGCTATGTGATCGACAGCGTTCACGACGTGGACGATCTCCCACGGGATCAGGAAATGGTAGTGGTCGCACAGACGACCCAGGACGCACGCATCTTCGAGGAGATCATGCGGGCCATACGTGAGCGGAATCCGAATGCAACGGTTTTCGACACCATCTGTGACGCCACCCACAACCGGCAGGACGAGGTCAGGTCCATGGCAGGCCAGGTGGACGGCATGGTGGTGGTGGGCGGCTACCACAGCGGGAACACGAAGCGGCTCGCGCAGGTGAGCCGGGAGGTGGGACTGCCCACGTTTCACGTGGAGACGGAGAAGGAGTTGGACCGGCAGGCCCTGTCTACGCTGGGCTCCGTAGGTGTCACCGCGGGCGCGTCCACGCCGAATTGGATGATCCGAGAGGTGGTGAGGGGGCTGGAGCGCATTCAAAGCCGCAAGGATACCCGCACGGGGCAATGGATCCGGCTCGCGCTTCGTTTCCTGATTTTCAGCAACCTCTGGGTCGCTCTGGCCGTGTTCTCCTTGACCCACGCCGCGATTCTGCTCGCCGGAAGGCCGCCCGACCTCCTTCATCCGACCCTGGCCACGCTCTACATCTGGGCCATGCGGGTGCTGAACCGGTTCCTGGATCGAGGGGCGAGCACGTACAACGAGCCCGACCGGGCTCACTTTTACAAGACCCACCGGACGGTTCTGATCGTATGCGGCATCGGAGCAGTGGCCCTGGCCCTGGCCCTGGCCTGGCAATTGGGCGTGGCTGTTCTGGCTTCCGTGGCCGGTGTGAGCGCCCTGGGCATCGCCTACAGCATCCCGATCATGCCGGTACGGCGCCGGGAGCGGTGGCGCACCGCCAAGATCAAGGACATTCCGGGTTCAAAGACATTTGCCGAGTCCCTGGCCTGGGGGGTGGTGATCGCCGTGATTCCCCTTCTTGAAAACGGTTCGGCGCCATGGCCTTCCACGGGGATCGCCTTTTTTTTCGTGCTGGCCCTGGTGAATGTGCGATCCGGGCTCTTTGACATTTTCCAGGCCCAGGGGGACCTGATCGTGGGCGTGGAGACCCTGCCCATCACCATCGGCGAGAAGCGAACCCTGAACCTTCTCAAAGGGATCCTGGCAGGAGTCGGACTGCTTCTCCTGGGCGGAGGGATCGCGGGGCTGGTGACGCCCTTTGCCTACATGCTGCTCGTCGTGGTGCTCTCGTTTTCCATGACACTAGGGGTCTACGAGAAGAGGTGGATGTATCCCGGTCTTCGACTGGAGGCCGTCGTGGAGGGGAATCTGTTTCTGGCCGGGCTTCTGGGGCTCCTCTGGCAGGCGGTTTCATGACCGAGGTGAGCGTGATCATCCCAACGTACAACCGGGCGGACCGCGTCACGATTGCGGTGTCCTCGGTTCTCGCCCAGACGTACACCGACTTCGAGCTCATTGTGGTGGATGACGGGTCCAGGGACGAAACCATGGGTGCCTTAGGGCCGTTTCTAGAACTCATCCGCGTGATCCGCCATGAAAGGAATCTCGGTGTATCCGCCGCGAGAAATGCGGGCATTCGCGCCTCCAGGGCGCGTTTCGTCTCCTTCCTGGACAGCGATGATCGCTGGCTGCCCGAAAAGCTGGAGGTTCAGGCGAGGTTTTTTCAAGATCAACAGGAAGCCGTGGCCTGTCAGACGCAGGAGATCTGGATACGAGGGGGGCGCCGGGTGAATCCCGCCCTTAGACACCTCAAGCCGTCGGGGGACATCTTTGAACCCAGCCTGGAACGGTGTCTGGTGAGCCCGTCCGCCGTCATGCTCCGCCGGTCGCTGCTGGAGGAGGTCGGTCTCTTCAATGAGAGCCTGCCTGTGTGCGAGGACTACGATCTATGGCTTCGAATCGCATGTCGCCATCCGATCCACCTGATCGACCGGGAGCTCCTCGTACGCGAGGGTGGCCACCCGGACCAGCTGTCGGCCCGTGGACCTGGAATGGATCGCTATCGGATTCAGGCCCTGGTCGGAGTGCTTCGAAGCGGACGATTGTCGGCCTCCCAGGGAAGGGCAGCGCTGGATGCACTGAGGCGAAAGAGCCATATTTACGCAGAGGGATGCCTCAAGAGGGGAAGGCGAGCAGAAGGGCGTTACTACCAGACGCTTGCGGATAGGGTTGCGCAGGGGGAGCGGTTCCCCTTTCATCCGCCCGAACACGAAACGGGCGGGGAGAAAGACGGGCCCCCTTTCAGGTGAGGTGCTCACCGGTGGGGGTTCGGAGTCCGAAATCGCAGGCGAAGGCAGGGGCTCTGGTTCGTGCCCGAATTCTGCGAATCAAGGAAGCGCTTGACAGTAGAACATGGTTGCATGCACAATTGTTTTCGGTGTACCCGTGCAGGCAATGACGAAGACCTCGATGCCCGGATGCCCCTTGACAGTCCTTTACCCTGTAGGATAAACTTGTTATTATAATTGAATAAAGAAGGATACAACAGACAATGGGCTCCCCACGCACCGTGATGGGAGTGAACGGTTTCAAACCCTATTCATTGTTGCATATGCATTCATTATGGAAAACCAACCGAAATACGATATAGACAACTCCTTCGGCACCATTGTCCACTGGGCGGAAAGGGCACTCATCAACCGGCTGAGTAAGAACTTCCGATCCGCCGGGTACGATATCACGGTCGAGCAATGGCGCGTGATTGCGAATCTGTGGAATCGGGAAGGGCAGAGTCAGCGCGAGCTCGCCGCGGCCGTCCGCAAGGACAAGACCGGGATGACACGCATCCTCAACGGTATGGAGAAACGGAACCTCGTGGTGCGAACGCCGGACAAGACCGACGCCAGAAACAAACTGATCTACCTGACCCGGAAAGGGAGGGAGATTCAGCAGGCGCTCGTGGTTTTGACCCGGAGGACGCTTGATGAGGCGCTCAACGGGATCACGGAGGAAGACCTTGAGGGGTGCAAGAGCGTGCTTCGCAGGGTCATCGGAAACCTGCGTGAGCGATGGGAAGAACCCTAGGCCAAACCAGGCCAAAGCGGGGGCAAGCGGACGAGACGTTTTCGAAATGGACGGCGTTTCAGAGGGAGTCTGTGTGCCGACCCGGTGTTCAAGGGGGACGTTTTCCCAGAGGATCCAAAAAAACCCAGAGGAGAAAAGGGATCCACATAGTGGAGGATGAGCCCGATGACATTGCAATATTTATAGTTTTTCAGGCCTCACGCGACGTGGGCCTGGAAAGGGGTGTGTCCCTCAGCGGCGGGGAGAAGGTTACCCCGGCGTCAGTGGAGCGGGTTCTGAAGGAAATTCGGGAGCGGGTGGATGGGGCCGCCGCCTTTATCCTTGATGAGACAGGGGAACCCCGAAGAGGATGGAACGGGAAGATGCCTGTGAAGGGAAGAACATGCAGCATAACTTTTTGAAAAAAAAGTATATGGTGATAAGTTATCCAGAAAGATATGGGGAAATATGAGCAAGGAAGGGCCCGTGAAGCACTTCAAAGGCAGGGAAAAGGAAACCAGCGGAGACTGAATCGGGATCCCGGAAAAGAATGCAGTGGAAGAGAAGAGGGCGGTCGTGAGTGGTTCGCGACCGCCTCTTGTTTTTGAGGGGGTCAGGCACGGGGGAGGATACGAACCTCGATACGACCCTGCAGGGCGTTTTTGAATTGGATGGCGTCCTGGTCATCACCGACCACGGTTCCGTAATGCATGGGAATGGCAAGGGTCGGCCGAATGATTTCCGCGGCTTTCACGGCTTGTTCCCAGTCCATGACATAGGTCCCGGAGACAGGCAGAAGGGCGATGTCTACTTCGAGGTCCTTCATCTCGGGAATGAGGTCCGTGTCTCCTGCATGGTAGATACGAGCGCCGTCCATTTCAAGGATGTACACGACCCATCCCTTTTCCAGAGGATGGAAAGCCTTGTCCACATTGTAGGAAGGAACGGCATGGATCACGACCCCTTGAACCTCCAGGCGGTCTCCGGGGCGAGCCTCGCGAACGTCGCCGGAGATCTTTCGGGCCGAATCCGGGTCGGCTACAATCACGGTACGATATCCCTGGATGCGTTTTACATCGTCGGGAGAGCAGTGGTCGAAATGCTCGTGGGTGATCAGGACGAGGTCCGCGATCGGGCCGGACTGGATATCGTAGGGATCGAAGTAGACGGTTATCGAGCCGTC
>JASFQI010000299.1:0-6368 GCA_050115555.1 Desulfobacteraceae bacterium | reverse complement strand
CTGCAGCCGCGGGTTCGACTCACGGAATGCTCGGCTTGCATGCCGGCATCCCATGTTCCCGGCAACGGGTCGGCCCCTTTACTTGGATCGCGGCGGTTTACCACCCTTCCCCTTGGATTTTGCACCCTTGGCGGGTGTCATCTTTTTCTTCCCGGGTGCGGCCGGTGCGGGACCGGCTCCCGGCGATACGGGCAGCACCTTGTCAATGTCCTCGTGCGGCCTCGGAATCACATGAACGGAAATCATCTCACCGACCCTCCCGCAGGCAGCCGCACCGGCGTCGGTGGCGGCCTTCACGGCCCCCACATCCCCTGCCACCATGACCGTGATGAGACCGGCCGTCACTTTCTGAAGTCCGAGAAGCCGGACCTTCGCAGCCTTGACCATGGCGTCCGCGGCCTCTATGGCTGCCACCATACCTCTCGTTTCAATCATTCCCAGAGCTTCCTGCATAATTTCACCCGTTGCTTGCGATTAGGGTTTCCTGCCCACGAGGTTGGCCAGCGTATCCTCCACCACCTTGGCCGCGGCCTGGACCTCGGCCTGCGTGCCGGAGAGGTAAATGCGACCCGCGGCACCGAAAAAACGGATATCCACCAGCTTGACGTTGCAGTGCTTCTCGGCCTCGTTGGCCGCGATGGAGGAGTAGGCGGCCGGCGTGACCTCCAGAAGGTAGACGTCGTCGCCGCCCAGAATGAGCATGCCCTTGCTGTTTCGGTTGATGATCACCGCCTGGTAGGAGTCCACCTTGTTGATGATGCTCGTGGCCAGAATGCTCGGAGCCAGCCGATCCTCTTCCTTGAGGCCCAGCTCTTCCAGGATCATGCGACCGGCGTGCAGCACCTCTTCCTGGTCGAAAGAGTGAATCTCCAGCATTCCGTAACGCCGTTCCACGATCATCTCCCCCGGCCTGGAGTTGGTCAGCTTCAGGGAAATGTCCGTCAGGCGGTTGATCTCAATGCCGGGCACCACTTCCACGAACAGTGCGGCCATGCCTTCCACACAAAGAAAGCCTCGGCATCGGGTCGCGAAAAGGGAGGCAAATTGCGGTTGCAGGCGATCCAAATGACAGTACGCTCTGAGTTCAGCCATGGATTCTTCTCCTCATCGGGGCCGCGAGAGGCCTCCGATCACCTCTTTACGATGTTCACCGCGTATTCCTTGGCCAGGTCCCGGGCGAGCGGTGTGATCATTCCTCCGGGCGCCAGAACGACGGTGTGCGTTCGATCCGCCACGGCGTCGGTAATCTGTTTTCCCGTAATGAGCCGGAATGCGTTCGCTTCCGATCCCGCATCCCCTGAAACGGTTTCCTGGGTGCCTTTCGTTTTTTCGGACCGCATCCGTTCCTGAAAGGTCCGGTTCAGCAAGTGGGTCGGGGAGAAGACCACGCCGAATTCCTCGAGCTTGCCCAGCACGCCCTCGATCTCCCCTCGAAGCCTCTCGTTGAGCAGAACGTCGCAGACCAGGAAGCCGTCCCGTGCGGCCAGCACGCGTTTGCCCTGCATCAGGGCCGATAGAACGAGCCTGGACTCCTGATCGTCGCACACGAGGCCGGCCACCTTAGCGGCCACGGTGAGACAGAGCGTAGGGAGCACGAGCACGTCCGCGAGCTGCAGGACCTTTTCGACGCCCTCCGGTTTCACCGTGTCCAGGATGCACCGGGCCCCGGTGGTTCCCCGCACGTCGTCGCCGCAGACCCAGCCGCGGGCCGACGGACCCGTGTACACGCCGGACTTCACCCCGCTCTCCTCGATGAGGCGGACCTGCTCCAGGGCGTCGTCGAGCTTCCGAACCCCGGCGTTGAAGAGAAACAGGACCCGCATCCCCGGTTCCTCTTTCCCGGCGCCGGTTCGCACACCCTGTGCCCCGTCGCTGCGACCCGCCATCTCCTCCAGGACGCCTCGAACCACTCGACGGACGATTTCTCGATCGATCTCGCTCATCTCAGGTAACGATCCTCAAGCGCGGCGCCGCGCGCCGCGTTTGTGCCTGACGCTCTTCGCGAATGCACGACAGGGCGATTCCCAGGGGGGTGACGCCCTGGGCGAAAGGGGCCTGGAAGACGTCCATGCCCAGGGAACGGCCGAAGACCTCGCCGAAACCTGCCAGCTCGGTGGTTCCACCGACCAGCCAGACGGGACCAGGTTGTCCGTTGTCCTCCAGATACCCCTGGACAATGCTTGCCATTTTCTCGATCACCGGCCGCACGACCGGCATGATCGTGCTGTTCCTTCGGGGGTCCGACTTGAGGGCGTCGGCCTCTTCCACACTCACGTTCAGGTGGCCGGCCAGGACCAGGGAAAGATGCAGGCCGCCGGTCGCCTCATCGTTTGTGTAGACGACCTCGCCGTCCTTCAAAACGGCCACGCCCGTGGTTCCCCCGCCCACATCCACGATGACGCCGTCTCGAAGCTCCAGGACCCGGTTGGCCGCTGTGGGCTCGTCCAGCACGTTGAGGACCTCGAGACCGGCGCCTTCCAGAATGTAGGTCGTCGTGTCGACATTGGCGGTCCCCGTCTGAGGCGGAAAGGAGGTGGCTCCCTTCTCCAGCGGCAGCGGCGAGACGCCTCGAAGCTCCTCGACCATCTCCTGGAGGATCCGGAGCGCACCGAAGTAGTCCAGGATCATCCCGCTTCGGACGACCTCGGCACGACGCATGGTTACGGCCCGGGGAACGCCTTTCTCGTCCACGACCACCACGATGGCCTTCCAGGTTCCCAGGTCCACCCCGGCATACAGATCCTCGGCCCCTTTGAAATCCCATCGCTCGGGGCGGTTCATCAGTCTCCGGACGGTTTCCAGTCGTTCTGTCATACGAGGCTCGCGTACAGCTCCCGACTCGGGGAGGGAATGACCACGTAGGTCTGAATGAGTCCTTCCTTTTCGATCTCACCAACACCGGCATCCACGGCCGCCCGGACCGAGCCCACGTCCCCGGTCATCGTCACGAAGCTCTTCCCGGCCAGGCCGGTGGCGCATCGGATTTCCATGAGCGCCACATCGGCCGACTTGGCGGCGGCATCGGCCGCAGTGATGCAGGAGGCCACCGTGTACGTCTCGATGATTCCCAGGGACTCCAGCTCTGCGATCGGCCCGGAGGCGCTCAGGGCAGGGAACACGGAGGCGTGAACGTTGGCGATGACAAATGTGTCCACGAGGAACTCGCCGGCCACCTCCTTGCTCACATCCACCGAGTTCTGGACCGCGGCCACATCGCCGGAGATCATCGCCATGTAACGCCCCGGGCAGGTGGTGCGGGCCATGAGAAGCTCCACGTCGGCCGTTTTGATCATCTCGTCGGCGCATTCCACGCCCTTTGCCACACTGTTGGTCTCCACGAGCCCTATGGATTTAATTTCCATGACCGGTCTGATTCCCTATCTCTTAATGGTAACGGCGTCGTTCACCCCCGTAACCACGCCGTCGATGCTGGCGTGGACGGCGGCGCCCAGGGCCTTCTCCGGGATCTTGCCGACGAGATCGCCCCTTCGGACCCTGTCCCCCTTCTTGACCACCGCCTCGGCCGGTGCACCGATGTGCTGGCTCAAGGGAATGGACACCTCCCCGACCTGAATCGGCTCGGCCATGAACTCCGGGTGCACGTCGTAGGCGCGCACCTTGAGCCGATCCATCAGTCGGAGCGTCGGAATTTTCCGCAAATCCCGGAATGCGGAGGGGTTGTACGCCTCCGATGAAGGGGATCTGCGAACTCCCTGGGACATGAGCTCCTGCTTGATCTGGGCGTTCACCTCCCTGGGAGAAATCATCATGGGACAGGCGTACTTTTCGCAGATGCCGCACTCGGAGCAAATGAGGGCGTCCTCCATCAGCTCCAGGGAAAGCCCTCCAGGAGCGCCCAGCTGCCTCATGATCTTGTGGGGCTCGAGGGAATGTCCCAGGAGGTGCCTCGGACAGAGATCCGTACAGCGCGTGCACTGACAGCATACCATCTGGGTGATTCTTCGAATGCGATCGGGGTCGTTGGTCTTTCCTACGATCACGTTGTGGTCCGCCGGAAGAAGGATCACCCCGCTGGTGGTCTTGGTCACCGGGGTCGCCGGATCGTCCACCACCTTCCCCATCATGGGTCCGCCGATGAGGATCCGGTAAGGATTCACGGTAGCGCCTCCGGCCAGGTGCAGGATGTCTCCAATGCGGGTCCCGAGGGGGGCCTTCAGAATCATGGGCCGGGCCACCTCTCCGCATACCGTCAGGTAGCGATCTGTAACGGGCTCTTGACGATCCACGGCCGCGGCCACGTTCCGAAGGGACTCCACGTTGCTCACCACGGCGCCGACCTGGAGAGGAATCCCCCCTTCGGGGACGACACGATTCATCATGTCGTAGACGAGCACGTGCTCGTCCCCGGCAGGATAGAAATCCTCCAGCTCGACGAGGTCCACGCCATCGAATGCCCCCTTCGACAGGGCGTCCCTGAGAGCCCTGACGGCTCCGGTGTGCTTCCCCTTGATGCATATGGAGCCCTTACCGGCACGGGTTGCTTCCATGGTCAGCACAAGACCCCTGAGCACGGATTCGGTCTCGTGCTCCATGAGGTAGGGGTCGCTCATGAGGAGAGGTTCGCACGACGCCCCGTTTCCGAGGACGCGCTCCACCTCCGTGTCGAGCTTCACGTGCGTCGGAAACCCGGCGCCCCCCGCGCCCACAATTCCGGCATCACGAACTTTTTCGACGATTTCCCGGCCCATGCGTCGCTCAGTCTTCCTCTTCGTCTCCCATGTACAGGCTGTCCACAATACCCACCACAACGGCGTCCACCGGAGCGAGCGGGTCCCTTCCAACGGCCTGCATGGCGGGTGCGCCCTGGGTGACCATCACCATCTCGCCGATCCCGGCCCCGATCTCGTCGGCTGCGATAAGAACGCCGCCGTTCGGAGACAGATCCCTTCCCAGTGGCTGGACGAAGAGAAAACGCAGGGCATGAATTTTTTCATTCTTCTTCGTGGACCAGACATCGCCCACGACCTTGCAGAGTTGCATAGTCAACCGCCCCCTTTACCCGGGGTTCGTGTTGGAGTTCGCCTTGCCCGGCTCATCCGCGACCGGAAGGCGGGCTCCCGTCAGGAAACGCATCCCCGTGACCCCGCTCGGGTACACGCCGAAAAACCTGACCTCAGAGGCTTTCGTCCGCACCAATGGCGTCCAGGCTTGCCTTGACTGCGGCAATATCGCCGAAGACGCCGATCATGGTGAGGTGCTGAGGACACGTACCCTTGAGATCGAAGACGTGAACGTCGGCCGTCTTTTCAGCGATGTCGGCGGCGTACATCATGTCCACCAGCTTGCCTTGAACAAGTCCGACCGCGCTGAAGTCGATGACCTCCAGGGCCTTCTTTCCCGTCGCGCTCATCCGGGTGGTGAGGATTTCAATCACCCCCGGTCCCGGATGGGTGATAAGTTGCGTGTTCAGTGCCATACCATCCTACCCGTTCGTGGATTTCTTCACGGACGCTCCGAGCGCCTGATTCCGGGAATCATCGCCTTCACGGCGCTGTCCTGGATCACGCGTGACCAAACCGCGTGCGTGCCGAAGCGCCCCTCTCCCATCGGTCCGGTGGTCCCGTTCGCCCCCAGGTCCTGGGGAAACCGCCTCAATGACTCCATGTCGGGCCCCGGCCGTGGCGGGCTACGGGACTACTCTTCCGTCTTGGGAATGATGTGTTCCACGTCGCCGTGGGGCCGCGGGATGACGTGGACGGAAACGAGCTCGCCGATGCGATCGGCCGCTGCGCCCCCGGCGTCCGTGGCCGCTTTCACGGCGCCTACGTCCCCACGCACGAAGACCGTCACCAGGCCTCCGCCTACGAACTCACGGCCGACGAACCGCACCTTGGCCGCTTTGACCATCGCATCGGCCGCCTCAATGGCGCCCACCAACCCTTTGGTTTCCACCATACCCAACGCTTGTTCAGCCATCCTTCAATTCCTCCTGATTCCTATGAATTTAACGTTTCAATCGAAAGGCTCTGGCCCTCATGGACCAGTCTTTGGGAACCTCGATGGTGACAACGGCCGTGTGATCCATACGCTCCGTTTTCCTCACCTTTGTCACCGTCGCGTCACCCAGCTCTGCGCCCGCCCGATCGAGGGCCGTCACGGTCTCTCCCTCATCGGGCAGGGGCAGGAATTCGTAAGGCATCGCCACCGTGGCCCTGCCGTTTCCGAGGCTCTCGTCCACGACAAAAATGGCCTGCCCCGGGCAGATCGGAATGCAGGTCATACACCCCACGCACTTGTCCTCGTCCAGCCGGGGCAGGTTCGTGATGTCCTCGCCCACGGTGATCGCCTCCACCTTGCAACTGGCCTCGCACGGGTTGCAGGGGATATCCTGAATGCACTCGATAACG
>JASFQI010000298.1:0-6411 GCA_050115555.1 Desulfobacteraceae bacterium | reverse complement strand
GAGTTGGCCACCTTGAGGACTTTCAGGGTCAGGGACTGGTCCTGTTCGATGATGTTCACGTACTTGCGATGGGAGTTGGGGTCGTCTTCACGGATATCCAGTATCTGCCGGGAGATGACCGGCAGGGTGGGGATGTGCTCAATGGTATGGATAATGGGTTCCAGTGCTGGAGTCGGGGCATTCATGCGGGATTTCCTCTCCTTTCGGACCGGTGTTGCTTCACAAACGCATCATAGTCGAGGAGCATGGCTCCCCCTTCTTTGACGGCACCGGGCCCACCGAGGGTGGCGAACGGGCCCAGTGGATGATTGGATGCGAGGGTTTCGAGGGCAACCCGGATCCCTCGAAGCTCCTGTAGGAGTTCGTGTTCGTTCGGCGCGACAGGGTCCTGAGTTCCCGTGGGAGACGGCGATCCAACCTGAAGGGCCTCGTGCGCGTTTTCCGCATGACAGGGTTTCAAAGGAGTGGTTGCGTCCGGCCTCGATAGGGAGGATGAAGACCCGGAGGCCGCTTCCCTGTGGGCTTGCGCCTCTTCAGGGACATCCAGGTGCAAGGGGGCCCGAAGGAGCCGAAACCACCGCTCCCAGAAAGGCGATTCACTCTGAGTCATGGGGGTGGCCGGGCGATGCTCCGCTAAGGACTTGGCGATGTGACGGATGCATCGGCTGGCGTTCGAGCCCGGGTGCCGAAAAAGGACCGGTTCGCGTTTTCGAATGGCGTCCTGGACTTTTCGATCCCGCACCACCACGCCGAGCAGAACGGGGCGCATGTCCAGATAGCGAAAAACGGTCTTTTGGAATCCCGAGAAAAACGATTTGGCCTCTTCGACATTCTTGCACCGGCTTACCACCACCCGGACCCTGCCCTGGAAACCATTCAACTTCAGGATCTTGAGAAGTGCATATGCATCGGTCATGGATGCGGGTTCGGGATTGATCACCAGGATCACCTCGGCCGCACAGAGACAAAAGGCAATCACGGACTTTGCCACGCCGGCGGAGGTGTCCATCAGGATCACGTCATAGACGTCCAGAAGGGAAAACGACCGGAGCATTTGAGTCACCTGCTCCGGCGGCAGGTCTGCCATCTGCTGAACCCCGGAGGCGCCGGGAATGATGTCGATGCCGTGGACGTCCCGCAGGACGACATCCTCGAGGGTCGATCGGTTGCAGACCACGTCTTCCAGGGTTTTCGACGCGCTCAGGCCGAGCAGCACGTTCACGTTTGCGAGTCCCAGGTCAGCGTCGAAGAGGCAGGTCCGTATACCGTTCGAGGCAAGGGCCATAGCGAGGTTCAGGGAAAGGGTCGTTTTGCCTGCACCTCCTTTGCCGCTCGTCACAGCGATCACCCGGGTTTTAGGATGTTCTCTCAATGGGCCCCCTCTGCGTGTGCGGTGCGGCCCAGATGGCCGCTTTGCCGGTGGTCGGATGGGTGCCCACCGAAAACGCAACGATTGAACAGTCGTAATCGTTACGGATTCGATGGACGTTCTCTGAAATGAACATCTTGAACAGCTGCGGGTCCACAGGCCCGGTTTCGGAATCGCCGGATCGACAGCGAAGGTCATTGTACGCCGCCTGTATGAGATCCATTCTCGAACGCTGGGATTCCGGATCCGAGATATAATACTCCCTGGATTTCGTGCCGGATTCCCGCTCTGATGAAGAATCATCCAGGGTATCCATCAAACGGTCGATCTCTCCCTGTGCAAATTGTCGGGTGCGAAACCCCTTGATCATGTCATGGGGCACCATGCGGAGGATCTCGGAAAGCGTGGTCAAGTGAAGCTTGTCCAGTCCATCGTCGATAAGGGTCTTCATGCCGGATTCCAGGGCGAGCTTCTGGAGGTGCTCCGCCTCATAGCCGTGTTTCAAGGCGTGGGAGACCTCTCCGTCCACAACAAAGATCTCCGAGATCAGCGTTCTCCCCTTGTACCCTGAAAAGTTGCAGGCCGGGCACCCCTCCCCGCGGTAAAAACGCAGGTGGGCGGGATACTGTTTGAACAGCACGTTCCACTCCCCCTCCTCGGGAAGCGTTTCCTGCATGCAGGAAGGGCAGATTTTTCTGACGAGTCGTTGAGCGACTACGCCCATCAGAGAGGAGGCGATCTGCCCGTACTCCACGTCGAGATCGAGAAGCCGCTGGATGGCGCTCACTGCATCGTTCGTGTGGAGGGTGCTCAAGAGGAGGTGCCCGCTCTGGGCCGCGTCGAATGCAATGCGGGCCGTTTCCTTGTCCCGGATCTCACCTAGCAGAATGACGTCGGGATCGAATCTCAGAAAGGAACGCAGCAGCCTTGCGAAGGTGAGGTGAATTTTGGGGTTCACCGCGGTCTGCATGACGCCGGGGAAGCTGTGCTCGATGGGGTCTTCCGCCGTGATGATTTTCAACGCAGGGCTGTGGATGTGGTGGAGCGCCGCATAGAGGGTGGACGTCTTGCCGCTGCCTGTGGGGCCGCAGACCAGAATCATTCCTCCGGGGCTTTTAAGCATGCTCTTCAGCGGGCTCATGACGTGTGGGGCGTGATCGAGCCGATCGAGTGCCAGCCTGGCCTGCCGAGGGTCGATGATGCGTATGGTCACGTTTTCACCCACGTTGGATCTGCAGGTGACCACACGGAATTCCAGGTCTACGCTTTCACCATTCACCTTGTCGTGGTATTGGAGTCGAAATCCGCCGTCCTGGGGCAGGCGTTTCTCCGTGATGTCCAGGTTCGCCATGCCCTTGATACGGGCGATCATGGCTAAAGCCTTTTCCTGGAGCTTGTCCTGAAGCCACCCGTTACGGGGCTCTCGAAGGAGTCCGTCGAAGCGGTATCGGAGACGAGCCCTCTTCCGGTCCTGCTCCAGGTGGATGTCGGTGGCGCCGTTTACGATGCCGTATTTTAGGACGAAATTGACGAGTTCCTCGGCTTCGAGGTCTCGATTCGCAGCAGGGTGCCTCTCACTATTCTGTTCCTGGATGCCCTCCTCAATGTCGAGCTCCATAATATCAATGTCGAGACCACCGGCCTCGGGAGATTCGCCCTGTCGGGGTTTTCCTCGGAGGTGACGGCTGTAGAGAATTTCGAAGAGCTCCTCGTACTTCTCCTCGGTGATCAGGACGCAGGAGATGTCGTATTGGCTGTACATTTCCTGCAGATCATTCACGATGCGAATCATCCGTTGAGGCTGAAGCAGGGCCAGGGTGAGCCGCTTCCCCGAGAGTGTAATGGGGAGGATCAGGTTTTTCTCCGCATACTTCTGACTGATGAGACGGCTCAGGAGTTTCTTGTCGGAATCGTAGTAGACGAAGTTGTCCAGGCGGTTGAAGGGGATGTTGTACTGCCTGGAAAGGGCCTTTTGTAGCTGCTCCGGAGTGACGAACTGTTTTCGAATAAGGATTTGGGGCAGGTTTTCCGGTCCCCCTGCATTCTCCTGACGGGCCTTCTGGAGTTGCTCTTCCTTGAGGTACCCGAGCGTCACCAGGAGCTCTCCGAGCTCGAACTGCTTGTTGTATTTTTTCAGGACGTTTTGAAGGTCCAGGGGGCGGAGCAGGTCGAGGTCGCACAGGATTTCCCCGAGCTTTCGCGGGGCCCTCTGGAGTCTCAGCGCCCTCTCCAGGTCTTCACGGCTGATGAGCTTGTGCTTGACGGCGAGTTCCCCGAAACGGGACGCGTTGACCTGTTCGCTCAGGAGATTCTTCAGTTCTCCCTGGGTGAGGAATCCCTGGCGCACCAGAAACTGCCCGATGAGCTCGCCGGGTTTCTTCTTCCACAGGCAACCGGAGAGCTGTTCCTGGCTGATCAGTTTTTTCTCCACGGCAAGGGATCCGATGGTGCTGCGCAGCTCTGGGCTCTTCAGGAGATCCTGGACCTGGAATTCATCCAGGGCGCCGATTTTCACGAGAATGCGTCCAAGGGGAAGCTTCTGGAACTCGCGCTCCTTGGCCTGAATTGCGAGGGCGCGTTCCACGTCCTGCTTTCCCAGCAGCCCCTCTCGAACCAGAAGGTCCCCAAGAGGGAGCTCGGCAGGTTTTTTTCCTGCGTCGAGTGAACGCTTGGGCAAAGCACCAGGGGAGGTGGACGCCATCGTGGATTCTCCTTGCGTGTACCGGCCTCCCGCGTTTCCTTTTCCTCGGGCCGGAAACCCGGACAGGGAATACAGGAGTTCTTGCGTCCAGGCGAATGGGAGGGGGGCCGGCGGACCCTCGCGGTGGGGAATCGGTTCCGTGGACGCATTTCTCACAAGTATGCAATAGTTGTACCGGAAAGCGCGTTTCTTTAGGCTTTTGAGAGTGCCCGTGGTCCCACCCAAACGGGTAAGTTATGGCCGCCGGCTATCGAGAGTTCCCCTGTTGCCGTCAAGAATTTGTCAGTTTCTGGAGGGGGTAAGGAAAAACAGGACAATTTCAGGCTTTCGGCAGATGATTTGGGCCGAAGCCCGGAGGGTGTTCGATTTTCGAAAACGCGGAATGGAATCTCCCCGCAGTCCCGCCAGAGGCGGGATGGGGAATGCACGAGCGAAGCCTTTTCAAGGTTCCTCGATGAGGATGTCGCGGCATGTGCGTTGCGGGTCAGGGGTCCCGGTCATGACCATGAGTCGTCGAAGCTCCTCGGCAATCCCGAGGATCAGGTCCCTCACTCCCGTGCGTCCGTCTGCGGCCAATGCGAAGAGGATCGGCCGGCCCAGGCCCACAGCCTGTGCTCCGAAGGCCAGGCCCTTGAGGACATCGCTTCCGCGCCGGAAACCGCCGTCCACAAGGATCGTACAGCGGCCCCCGATCCTCCGGGTGATCTCGTCCATGACCTGAAAGGGGTGGGGAAGGTAATCCAGCGTGTGGGCACCATGGTTGCTTACCACCACACCGTCTGCACCCGCCTCCACACAACGCATGGCATCATCCCGACTGAGAACCCCCTTGAGGATCAAAGTCCCGGACACGGCCGCCCGAACGCGTTCGAGTTCCCGAAAGGAAAGCGGCATGCAATGGGACGCCATGATTCGATCCCCGATCTTCGTGCCCACGCCGGAGTCGATTTCCACCCCCAGCCAGTGGACGCCGGCCTTCTGGATCTTCTCAATGTCCCGAAACATTCGATCCCGCTCGGCGTAGGGTTTGACATTGGCTGCCGTCGGGACCCCGGTTCGAACGAGATCCGCGAGGTCGGCGGGCAGGGGCGTGCCGGTCCAGAGGAGACTGCCTGCATCGCGCAGTCCTTCGGCCGTTTGCAGCAGGCCCTGCTCCCGAATGGAGGGAATGGGCATGGTCATGGCCGACATGACCACCGGGGAGGCCAGATCCAGACCCAGAATGCGGCATCGGGTAGTGGCTTCAGGGGTGTCGATACACCGTTGTACGAACGTGTAGCGATCGAGGATGCGCCGGTTGCGTTCCAGGACCGACCCCGTTTCCACTCCGTTCAGGAGGTGCCCGATCTCCCGCTCACGCAAAAGGGCTTCTCCCCGTTGGTAGCATTCAGAAAGATCCATGTCGCTCTCCTTTCGTATCCCCAATGCCGGGCTGAAAGGCCAATGGAACCGTCTTTTGAAAAACGGGCACGAGCCGTTGTGCGGTCCTTGCTTTGGAAGTATAGGCGATTCGGATGAGGGGGTCAACGGGGCTGAGGATTCCAATCTGCTGCCTGCTTTTCTCGAGGTCCACTCGTTCCGACTCCGGCCGCATTCGGCGCAGTATTCGAGCACCCATAAAGGAAAAAAGGGTTGCTTTCCGTTCCATGGGGGAACGTATACTCGCCAGAGGTGGAAATCAACGGGAAAACCCATGAACGGCGGACAACGATTCATGGAAAGAACAGGAAACCGGCCGGGTGAGCTCCCGATCCCCTCGTTTATCCGCTTCGTGCTCGAGAAGCTGGATCAAAAGGGTTACGAGGCGTTTGTCGTGGGAGGCGCGGTGCGGGACGCGTGCATGGGCAGGGAGATCCGGGACTGGGACGTCGCCACGGACGCGGAAGCGGAAGCCATCTGTTCCGTGTTTTCCGATGTCCGGTCCTTTCGGTTGAAGCACGACACCGTGAGCCTCGTGCACAAGGGTGTTACGTATGAGATCACCCCGTTCCGCGGCGTAAAGGACGCATCGGGTTCCTTGTCAGGGGATTTAGCATACCGGGACTTCACGATCAACGCCATGGCCTACGACGCGAAGCGGGGAAACATCGTGGATCCCTGGGAGGGAAGGCGCGATTTGAAGGACAGGCGGATTCGAGCCGTGGGTCGGCCCGAGGATCGTTTTCAGGAGGATCCGTTGCGGCTTCTGAGGACCGTACGGTTCGCCGCAGTTCTTGATTTCCACGTGGAAGAGGCCACGCTTCGAGGTGTTCAGGCTCTGGCGGATCGCGTGGTATGCGCCTCGCCCGAGAGGATTCGCGACGAGCTTCTTTTACTGCTCCTCGCTTCGAGGCCTTCCCGC
>JASFQI010000297.1:0-6412 GCA_050115555.1 Desulfobacteraceae bacterium | reverse complement strand
CCTTTGTGCACAGGTGAACGGCCCGCCGTGACGGACTTGGCCCGGTTGCGTGGGAAGTCCTCCGTGCTTCGACCGTGGGCCAGGCCGTAGTCGAGCGCAAACCGGTAGTAAAACATCAGGTCGATGAACGGCTGGAGCTCGTCGTCCACCTTGGGCAAAAGCACGGTTTTTCCACGGCTCGCTTTTTCCATGTCCGCCTGGTGCCTGCCTGCGAATCCCACGGCCGCAAAGGGAATATCCGTCTGGGAGAGGTCCTCCATGATTTCCATGGCCTCTGAGAGTCGTGCCTTGTTCGTCGCGTTGACCAGCACGAGGTCCCGCAACGGGTCCTGTCCGAGAAAAGGTCGAACCGCTTCCCTGTAGTCCAGACAGCGTCCTATGGCGTTCCAGCTCGTTTCCTCGAGCTTGAATGCCGCCTCTCGTTCGGTGCCGGTGGTGTAAAGCGCCCCGATGACCAGAGTGCTTCTTGCACGTGCGCTTTGTGCGGCCAGGGTTTTGGAGAACCCAAGTACGGATTCGTCGTGCTGAACGCGGGACACGAGGTCGGGAAGCTCCTGCAGTCCAGCCATGAGTGGGGCCGTTTCTGTCCAGGGCATGGCTCGTGAGGACAGCCAGATCGAGAAGAGGGCCACGCTGAACATCATGCACAGAATGCTCTTCAGCCCCGGCACGGTGACCTCCTCACCGCTCAGGATAGGGATGACGCCTACACTCCGGGCCGTGAGCAGCCCCACGTCCGAGAAGACCTTTTCGGTTACTCCGATCACAGCGGCGTTTATGCCTGCAAGGTCCTTGGCCGCCCGGACCATGTCGGCTGTGGTACCGGACCAGCTCAGCAGGAGTACGAGGTCCTTTTCCGGAATGATGGATTGCTGGAGCGTTTCGAGCTCGGCGGGACGAAGGGAAACTACATCGATTCCGGGTAAGGCCCGCTGAATGAAGCGCCTGACCATGATGCCTGCGTGGTGGGCGCTGCCCATTCCCAACAGGACGACGCGGCCGAGTGATGTAAGGTTCCGGCCGAAACGGCGTCGTAGAAGGCTCTCCCGAAGTTCGAATTCAGGACGGTTCTCCGTTTCCGGCACATGGAAGCTGAGGGTGTTCTCAAAACGCTCGGGAATCTCCTCTAGATGGGTTTCGTAAAACGAGCGGTCCACGTCTTTCCCGGTCTCCAGGGGGTTCAGAAGGGTCTGGAAAGGCTCCACTGTGGGCATGGGATTCCCGTCGAAGTCGGTAATGGTGAGGGTTCGCACGGGACCTCCTGCCGTTGCAATCGCTTCGATTCGGGCGAAGGTCTCTTCGCCTTCCAGGGGATACACGCGGACCCGGAATGTCTCGAGGATGCGTTCCTCCTCCTTTTCACGAGCCTTCTTGGCTGCCAGTACCGCCTCGCGGCCGGCTTCCTCCTCTCGGAGGCCGGCCACTTCCGCTCGGTACGCTCTCCAGAGCCGATGAAGCTCCAAGGCCTTTTCACGAATGATGCGTTGTGGAAAAAGCCCCATGGCAGCGTTGACATCCGAGACAACCATGAACTCTTCGGTACCCACACGCTGAACAATGAACACAGGGCGGTTGTGACTCGCCACATAGAGTGTGCGGGGTGAGGCCACGCTCATGCCGGATACGGCGATCTGGCCTCCGCCTTGTGCCAGGCAGCGTGCCGTCTGAACGAAGGCAAACGCGTCGAGTTCGGGCGGCGTTTTTTCATGGAGCCTTCGAAAGACCTCGTAATCGATGGAACGGCTTCCGATCCCGAATGCCTCGAGTCCCTCATCGATTTGGGAGAGGACAGCCTTGTAACGACCTTTTTCCCCTTGAAGGACGTCGAAGTAGTAACCCCAGAGCAGGGCGAAGTACTCGGATGAGTTCCGGCTTCGAAAGGTGTATCCTGCCACTTTCTCGAGAAAGTTCCCCACATTTTCTTCCACGTCCCCACTGAACTGCCCGTTCAGGACAATCGCTCGCTGTGCGAGTCGATCGATGAACGGGTGGGCGTTTTTCAAGGTCACCGGGGACTGCAAGGCCCACCGGCCCTGCGAGAGCAGAGGGGGTGTGAGGGACCTGAGGCTGAGGAAGTCCGTGCGTCCGTCCGGCGCCTGGAGGTTTTCCTGAACGGACGATGCCCCTGACGCGTCGAGTGCCGGGAGGATTTCGTGGATTTGGAGGTGAGTGAGCACCGAGGCCGCTGCCCGGCCGAACACATTCACTCCCTTCTCCGCCCAATACAGGGAGCGCCAGCTCATTGAACCGTCCTGATGCCTTGCTTCCGGCCAATGGCTTTCCAGCGTTTGTTGTACCGCATGGCTCAGTGTCGGCACAGCTGGAATCCGACTCAGCAGGGAAGCATCCAGGAGCCTGAACAGACACCGTACGCCGTCGCGATCATAATCCGGAGGGACGCGAACCGGGATTTGCACCAGGTAGCGCCAGAGGTATTTTTCCGCATAGGGGGCCCCCGCCTGGGTCCCGCCGTAAAGACGCCGCGGTCGCGGAGAGCGCTCCTGGAGGTTGGCCGTATCGAAGAGACGTTCAAAGGCTTCAAGGATGTCGTGGGGATCGACCTGGAGTGTTCCCGCATCACGATCCCGGTCCAAGGCCTCGGAAAGGGTCCTTCGAATCAGAGTTCGAATGACTACGGGCGAGAGGTCGTAGCGCGTGGTGAGATCAGAAATCACATCCTGGAAGTGCTTCCTGGACCGGATGCGAAATTCGGGTAGCGGAGTGGGGCGACCTGGACGACCGGGGTAGGCCGTCACCGGATCCCCAGGGTCTACCAGGTCCTCATACGTGACGTAGGATTCCTCTCCGCGAGCCAGGGCCTCCAGGGTGTCCAGGGGAAGGCCTTCGAATTGAAGGAGACGGCGTTGGGCATCGACCGGATCCTCGCCTCCACCTGCCAGGACGGCAAGAAGCCTTTCAGGTGGGTTGGGGTAGGCCGGGTCATCGAGAAGGGTTTCTACCAGAGGGGCGACTGCGCCCAGGGACTTACGCGCCCGAATCGGTTCGGTATCATCCCCGAAAAAGCCCACCCCGGTACTGTCAGGGGCCCGGTAGGTGATAGCCGACATGGCGGTGAGCACGCGGGTAAGGTTGTTTCCCGCGTCCCCGAAGTACGCCACGATTCCGCACATGAACGGGCCCTCCTTCCGTTCGATTGCTGGCGCGAGAAGGCTTCGTCGAGGCGGAAGGAAAGCGCCCGTGTACAAGGCCGGGTCCCTTTCCGCCGATCCAATCTGCATAATTCGGTAGTGGATGTCAAGGGGTTCAGGGAGTTGGACTTACGCGTCACTTTGGAGGATGAAGATTTTTCATCTTTTTGGCACGGAAACCCTGGAGGATTCGACTTGGAATGATCTTCCTTACACCAACACCTCCATCTACACATGCTCTTGGCCGGGGCGAGGGCCCTGGGGATGCTCTCCTTCCGGCGCGATCCAGGGTTCGGGTACGCTCCCATGGGGCCGCCCTGAGCGGGAACCGCAGACGTCCGGGAACCCTGTCCCGCTTCGCGGAGTTGTACCCCCCAAGCTTCGACCTTCCCCGCAATAGACAGGATCCGGCGACTGAGACCCTGCGCATCGCGCCGATATCCGGTCTCAGGGATCGCTTCTCCTCCCCAAACCGAGCGTTTCATATTGCGGCTCGGAAAAGCAATAAGGGAGTGTTCAGACTCGCCATCTTTTGTCGCTCATTTGGAAAACGGAATGTTTGAGCAACCGTGTTCACTCAAAAAACCGCAGCAATCTGAAACCCTGCGGGATGACCAATTTTACCGAATCTGCGGCGTCATCGGGTGCTTCGCATGCGGAGCATGGCGAAGCACCCTCTTCCTTGCATCTTCGGCAAACTTGGTCATCGCTCGATTCGGGGAACGGAGAGAGCCCCACGCCCCTCGCCCCACGAAACGCATTCCTCCCTTCGAGCCCGAAAAACAGGAGTTCTTCTTTCGCTCACATGTTCAAGGCGCTGGAATTCTTTCTAGGCCAACGTCATAACGCCTTAGGCTCAGCGTGGTTTTCCTGTGTGGCTCCGGGCGAAGGGGTGTGAAGGAGGGATCGTGACTTTGCGGAAGGGCCTCGTCTTCGCCGGACTTGTCCGTGGGGGACCCCCTGGCCATCCACGCCGGACCGCTGAACGCCGTGAAGAGATAACGTTGCGAACAACGCATGCATTTGTTGGGTGGAGGAAGGTGCCCGGCGGGGATGGAACAGGGAGGGGGCGGCTTCCCCCGCGGGCAAGTCCTTAGCGAAGACCGGCCCGGGAGCTCAGGAGCGATTCTCCTTCCCACCCCGGAGACCGGATGCCTTATCAATCCCCTACACCTACACTTTCACCTACACAGGTTTTGCGGGCTAGTACAGAAAGGCCTTACCCGTATTTTTCAGGGTGTGGTCGTCGCGCATGTAGTTGGCCTGGGTTCCATTGCGCAGGATGACGTCGAACCCTTCGGGATCGTAAGCGTCGATCTCATAGTCCGGGGCGTGGTCCGCAGTGGTTTCGCGAAGCAGCTGGATGTGGCGCTCCAGCTTTGCAATAGAGAACGAGATGAGCTCCTTGAGAAACCCGAACGAGTGGCGCATCTGATGAAACCCGTATTTTTTCATGATGGCGAAACCGGCAATGGCCTCCTCCTCGGCCTTTTTGTTGGGGTGCTCCTGGCTCGTGGTGCAGGCGGTCTGAATGGATGGAAGGTCCAGATACTTGCTGACCTTTTCCATAAGGAGGTTGGCGATGTTGTGCGAGACGAGTCCCAGGTCCACGGCATAGTTTTTCTGGATGCTCGCAATGGAGGGCAGTCCCGCATGGACCGTTGTGAGCCCCGGACGAAGGAGCTGGGTCAGGGTAATGCCGAACAGGGCCTCGGCGTGGGTGAGCGTGACGAGCCCGGACATGGAGTAGGGACCGGAGAGCCCGGCCATGGGCATGGTAGAGACGTAAATGGGCAGACCGGCCTCGACACAGGCTGAAAACGGCTCGATCATGCTGTCGATCAGCTGGAGCGGGCTGTTAAGGATGGAGAACTGGATGGTGATCTTGCCACGGGTCTCGTGAATCTGCTTGGCCCGGGCAATCCCCTCCTCGGTCACCGCCGCCACGTAGATGGGTTTGTCGCAATGTTCCACCATGGTGTCCATGACCTTGACTTCCTGCTTTTTCAGCAGCACGCCCCGGGCCATGAAATCGACCACATCCGCCTCGTTCACGATGGTGGCGATACGTGTCAGGTGGTCGACGGTCGGTTCTACGAGGTCGCCAGTCTCGTCGTCGTAGACAAAGGGGGCGGTTCCGCCCACGCCGAAGGCGTTCTCCGGAATCCAATACTGGTCGCGCTTCGGGGCCGTACTCAGGGCCTGTTCCACGAGGGTCTGCAGAATGTGCAATGTGCCATGCTCTGTATCATATGCTGCAAGCCCTGTGTCTTCAAAGACCCGGCGAACCGTCGGCGACTCGCATCGTACGCCGACCTCCTCGAGCACTCGAAGCGCATCCTCGTGGATGCGTGCAATCAGGTGCGATTGTTCCAGGGGAATGTCGTTGTCTTGGGTGGGTGCCAAAGGTGCCGTGGATTCCATGTGGAATTTCCTCCTTTTTATGTGTGAACCTTCATTCCGTCAAAGGCAAAGCGCATGCCCGAAAGTGATTTCTCGAGCTCCTTGTAATCCTGGTGGCTCCGGTTCCAGTACTCTTCAAGGTGAACGAAGACCACTTGGGCGGCTTCAAGACGGCGTGCAAGGTCCACGGTATGTTCGAATGTGTACAACGTGCTTCTTGAGATGTGGTCTGCCGGGTACGTAAAATCGTGCTTCAGACCCTTCTCGAAGATGCCCGGTTGAATCACCAGCAGGTCCGGATTCCGGACCTCCGGGCGGTGCTCCGGGAACGGCTTGATGTCGCAGGGCGCGTACACCATGCGCTTGCTCCCGTCGTTGAACACATAGATAAAGACGATCTGGTCCCCGCGATCCACAGGCAGAGCATGAATGCGGATCCCGCGAATGGCGATGGTATCGTCGAAAGGGACGACCTCTACAAATCCCTGCTCGACGTAGTAGTCGATTTTCGGCCCATAGGCGGACCGAAGGTTTCGAATACGCCCTTGCAGTTCCCTGGGTAGAAGGAGACGAATCCGCTTTTCCGGATCGGCCCGCCAGGTGCGAAAGTCGAGCGTGATTTGCTCCACCACTCGGAGCCCTTCCACGTGATCCGGGTCCAGGTGCGTCAGAAGGAGGTGCTTCACTTCTGAGATTCGTTCCCGGTTCAGCTGGCAGGCGATTTCCGCCGGGGCGTCGATGAGCAAGTGGACGTCGTGCAGGAACGCCGAAGGTCCTGTCCGTGCAAAGGGAGGGCCCTTTTCCCGGGCTTCCTCGCACACCCTGCACCTGCACAGGGGTTTGGGGATGACCATACACCC
>JASFQI010000296.1:0-6445 GCA_050115555.1 Desulfobacteraceae bacterium | reverse complement strand
ACGTCTTTGCCATGGCGTACTTCTATGGCCTTCTCGCCGCCACGTGGTCCTTCCTGGACGGGTACTCCGGCCAGTTTTCCTTTGGAAACATCGCCCTGGTACTCATTGCCGGGTACACGAGCGGGCTCCTGGCCAAGTACACCGGTGCCCCCATGTGGGTGGGGATCCTCTTGGGAATCCTGGCATCCGGCGTCGTAGGTCTGTTCATCGGGATCCTGTGCCTTCGCTTCAAAGGAGCCTACCTGGCCCTGTTCACCATTGCCTTTGCCGAGGCCATCCGCCTGGTGCTCAACACGGAGCACCGGTTCACCCGGGGCCCGGCCGGCCTCTCTGTGGAGGGGTTTTTCGACACGACCTCCAAGGTCCCATACTACTACCTGATGTTCGCCATCCTGATCGTCTCCATGTTCATCCTATACAAAATGGCCAAATCCAAGTGGGGTCTTTTCTTCCGGGCCGTGCGCGAGGATGACGACGTGGCCTCCGCCCTCGGGGTGAACATCATCCGATACAAGGTCATCGCCTTTGTGGTAGCGAGCCTTTTTTGCGGCGTAGCAGGTGTTTTTTATGCCCATTTCAACCAGATGCTCGCCCCCAACTTCGGGACCCTCGCCACGATGGGTCTGGTCATCGGGATGGCCGTGATCGGGGGGGTGGAGAACCTCATCGCAGCGACACTGGGAGGCATTTTCCTGGAATTCGGGCTGGAGAGCCTGCGAGGATTCGGCGCCTGGCGGCTCGTCGTGTTCGGAGGCCTGCTCATGGTAGTGGTGCGATTCGCGCGCAACGGGCTGCTTGCCCCGCTGTGCCGCAAACTGACCGGCGAAGAGGTGTAACCGATGACAGACATCGATTTAAAAGTCGAATCCCTGAAAAAACACTTCGGAGGCGTCAAAGCAGTCGATGGAATCTCGTTCTCCGTTGCGGGCAACGAGCTCATCGGTCTGATCGGGCCCAACGGCTCGGGCAAAACCACGACGATCAACACGATCAACGGCCTGCTGAAACCGACATCCGGTTCCATCCTTTTTCAGGGCGAACGGATCGAGCGGCTTCCTCCCTATGAGAGGGCGAAACGGGGCCTTGGAAGGACCTTCCAGGTGACCCGAGTCTTCCGGCGCATGAACGTGATGGACAATCTGCTCGTCCCGGCGCTCGCGCTGGGACACGGGGACCGGAAAACGGCTGAGGCCCGCGCCGAGGAGGTCATGGAATTCCTCACGATCACCCGCCTGGCCTATGAGCCCGCTCAGAACCTCTCCGGAGGGCAGCAGAAACTGCTCGAGCTTGGCCGTGTGCTCATGCTCGACCCGGCCCTGATCTTTCTGGACGAGCCCTTCGCCGGGGTCCACCCGGAGCTGCGAACGCAGATTCACGAATACATCCGCGAGGTGCACCAGGCAGGAAAGGCCTTCATCATCGTAAGCCACGACATGGATACGATCTTCGGCCTTTCCCATCGGGTGCTCGTCATGAACGAAGGCCGGTTGATTGCGGACGGGGATCCCGAGGTCGTGCGCAAGGACGAAGCCGTCATCGACGCCTACCTCGGCGAGGCCTCGGAGAAAGAACAGCTCGAGGGAGCAGGGGCGACAGGAGGGGACCATGCTTGAGGTGAAGGACGTCCATGCCGGCTACTACCGGGACATCAACATCTTGCAGGGGGTGAACCTCACGGCCCAGAACGCGAAGCTCACCTCGATCATCGGTACGAACGGCGTGGGCAAATCCACGCTCCTGAAAACGATTTACGGGTTCCTCCCCCCCAACCGGGGCGAGGTCTCCTGGAAAGGGACCGACATCACCGGGGCCAACCCGTTCAAGATGCCCAAGCTGGGATTGACGTACATCCCCCAGCGGCGCAACGTGTTCCCCGACATGACGGTGGAGGAGAACCTCCAGCTGGGGGCCTGGACCTACAAACGCGACAAGAAGCGAATCCGCAGGAAGCTCGACGAAAACTATGAGCGCTTCCCTGTGCTGAAAGACCGCCGAAAACAGAAAGCGGGCGGCTTCAGCGGGGGTCAGCAACGCATGGTGGAGCTGGGACGGGCCATGATGATCGACCCCGACCTCATGCTCGTGGACGAGCCCACGGCCGGTCTCGCACCCATCGTGGCCCACGACATTTACGACAAGCTCACCGACCTCAAGAAGGAAGGCATTACCATTCTTCTCGTGGACCAGAATATCAAACAGGCCATTGAGGTCTCCGATTACGTCTACGCTCTGGCCCTTGGAAAGAACATGACCGAAGGCCCGAGAGAAGATTTCGCAAACCTCAAGGAGCAAATCAAGGCCTGGCTGTGACATGCCATAAGGAAGATGCGCGTCGAAGCCTTCGCTGAACCGCTCATTCCCGGAAACACGAAAACCGCGGCAGCAAAATAGTGGGCCTCGGATTGTGTCCATGTCGTGCTTTCAGAACGGGGATTTCCTTCCATGACCTCAAGACCGGGTGTCATCGCACTGACCCGTGAGCTTCTTTCCTTTGACACCGTCAATCCCACGAGCACCGAGGCCCTTTGCGCCAACCACCTGAGCGCCCTGCTCCAGGAGGGTGGGTACGACGTGCAGTCCTATGCCCATGCCGAGGGCAGGACCAGCCTGGTCGCATACCGTCCGGGGCTCGGGGAGCGACCGCCTCTTTGCTTCAGCGGTCACATGGACACTGTGCCCCTCGGATCGGCAACATGGCTTCACGATCCCTTTTCCGGGGCCGTCGAGGGAGACCGCCTCTTTGGAAGGGGCGCCAGCGACATGAAAGGGGGTCTCGCCGCCATGGTCGTGGCCGCCCTGCGCCTGGCCGAACAACCCCGAGGTGAAGCCGGGATCAAGCTGATCCTCACCGCCGCAGAGGAGACCGGAAGCGAAGGAGCGCGACACCTGGCCGGTCTCCCTGACGCCCTGGGGGAGGCCGGAGCCCTGATCGTGGGTGAACCCACATCGAACGTCCCCATGATCGGCCACAAAGGGGCCCTCTGGCTGAATGCGCGAACCACAGGAGTTGCCGCCCACGGCTCCATGCCCGAGAAGGGCGTCAATGCCGTGGTCAAGGCGGCCCGTGCAGTGCTCCGGCTTCAGGACTGCGTGTTCGGAATCCCCTCCCACCCCGTCCTCGGCGCGCCCACCCTCAACGTGGGGACCTTTTCAGGCGGCATCAACATCAACTCGGTCCCGGATGAGGCCGTGTTCGGAATCGACATTCGCACCGTCCCGGGCCGGAGCAACCGGCAGGTTCTGGAAGATCTTCGGGCCTACCTGGGGAGCGACGTGAAACTGGACCCCTTCGTGGACCTGGAGGCCGTGGCCACGGACCCCGACCTGCCGTGGGTACAGGAGGTTTTCGACCTGACGGCCCCCCGCCTTGAAAAGTGCCCTCACCCGGCAGGAATGACGTACTTTACGGATGCCTCCATTCTCACACCCGCCCTGGGGAATCTGCCCACCCTGATCCTGGGCCCGGGCGATCCGTCCATGGCCCACACGCTCGACGAGTCCTGCTCCGTCTCCAGGATCGAGGAGGCCGTGGAGGTGTACTTCGAGATCGGGTGCCGGTGGTGTGAAAGGGAAAAACAGGATTCAGGATTGAAGGGACAAGGGGTAAAAATAAGAAAAAACAAAATCCATAATTAAGCTCGTAAGGGAGAAGAAAAGAACAACCGAGGATCAGACAACGGCGGCGGGGTCGGTGGTCTCGGGTGCGGAGCGAAGGTGGCCGGAGATCCGGTACTCGATCTTGCGGAACACCCAGATCACACCGTAGACGAGCACGAGGTAGATGGCGGCCGCCGTGAGGAACAGCTCGTAGAAAGCGAACGTTCGGGCGGACAGGACACGGGCCACGCCGGTGATGTCCATGAGCGTGATGATGGAGACGAGGGACGAGGCCTGAAGTAGGAACACGACCTCGTTCGTATAGGCCGGCCAGGCCAGCCGAAACGCCTTGGGCAGGATGATCCTTCGGTAGAGGAGCACGCCGGACATGCCGCACGCACGGGCCGCCTCGATCTCCCCCCACGGCACGCCTTGAATCGCTCCCCGAAGGATTTCCGCCGTGTACGCGGCCGTGTTCAGGGTAAGCGACAGGACCGCACAGAAGTAGGCCTCCCGAAAGAACGTCCAGAGCCCGATCTGGCTGAGTCCGTCCTGGAACTGCCCACTCCCGTAATAGATGAGGAAGATCTGAACGAGCAGGGGGGTCCCTCGGAAGTAGAAAATGAAGGCATAGACCGGGCCTCGCACGAACGGGTTCCTGGCCACTCGCATCAGGGCCAGGGGAACAGCGAGGCACAGGCCGATGATCACGCTGAGCCCTGTGATCTGGATGGTGATCCAGGTCCCGTCCAGGAATCGAGGAAGGCTTTCCCAAATGACGCCCATACCCTATGCCCTCCTCACACCGCGGTTCGCCCACGTCTCGGCCTTCTGCTGGAAGATGATCGAGGCGATGGTGATCAGGAGATAGAGAAGCGACGCAGCAAAGTAGAAGGTGAACGGCATGCGGGTGGCTCGCGACGCGATGTCCGCGTTCCGCATGAGCTCGGGCAGCTGAATGACGGAGATCAGGGCCGTGGCCTTGATCAGGACCATCCAGACATTGCCCAGCCCGGGAAGTGCAAACCGCCACATCTGGGGAAGGGTGATCCGTCGAAAGGTCAGTGCCGTGCTCATGCCCATGGCGCGGGCAGCTTCGATCTGCCCCTTGGGTACGGCGAGGTAGGCCCCTCGAAAGACCTCGGTGGCAAACGCCCCGTAAATGAAACCGATGGTGGCCACACCGGCCGTAAACGGGTTGATGTCCACGATGACCTCAGCCCCGGCAGCCGAAGCAATGTCCTGAATCAGGGTGGGGACACCGTAGTAGACGAGCAGAATGAGGACGAGCTCCGGGATGCCCCGGATCACGGTGGTGTACGTCCCCGCAACCCCGCGTGCGAAGCGGGACGGCGCCAGCTTTCCCCAGGATCCGATCAGGCCCAGGAAGATGGCGATCGCCATGGAGCAGAGGCCGACCAGGACCGTGAGCTTGGCCCCGTCCAGGAGAAGCCATCCGTAACCCTGCAGATCCATCAACCGCGTCTCCCGGTGCTATTCGGAAAGGGGGCGGAGTTCCTCAATGAAAAGGAAGCGGCCGCGCGCCCCGGAGTGAAACGCGCGGCCGCGCCGTATACCTGGGGAATCGTTCACGGTGTAACGGACTAGTCTCCGTATACGTCGAAATCGAAGTACTTGGCGTTGATCTTCTGGTAGATTCCCTTTTCGCGGAGCGCCTTGATCGCCTTGTTGAACATCTCGCGAAGCGTGTCGTCCTCCTTGCGCAGCGCAATCCCGATCCCCTCGCCGAACCACTTCTCATCCGTGAACCCGGGTCCCACGAACTCGTAGTCCGCACCCGCGTCGGTCTCCAGAAAACCGCCCAGAAGGACCGTGGCATCCGCGATCACGAGGTCCACGCGACCGGATACCAGGTCCATGTTGGCCTCGTCCTGTGTGGCGTACGACTTGATGTCCACCGCGTCCCCGAAGTTGTCCCGCAGGAAGTTCTCGTGAATCGTAGCGCGCTGCACGCCAACGGTCTTCCCCTTGAGCCCTTCCTTGGAGATCTCGATGCCGGCTCCCTTCTTCGCAACAAACCGGGCCGGGGTCAGGTAGTACTTTTCCGTGAAGTCGACCTTCTGCTTACGCTCCTCCGTAATGGACATAGAGGCGATGATGCAGTCGTACTTCTTCGCCAGGAGGCCCGGAATGATGCCGTCCCAGTCCTGCACCACGAACTCGTACTCCACGCCCATCTCCTCGCAAAGGGCCTTGGCGATGTCGATGTCAAACCCCTGGAGCTTGCCGTCCTGATCCACGAAGTTGAACGGGGGGTATGCGCCCTCCGTCCCGATCCGGACCTTGTCCCACTCGCCGGCGGACACCGGTCCGGCGAACACCAGGGCTACCGCGATCATCACCATGCAAGCAAACACCTTTTGGAATCTTTTCATGCTTTTCCTCCCTTTTCTTGATGGATTTTCAAATCGAACAGCCCCCGCTCGTCCGCCGATCGGGCGTTACAGAAAATTCGCCAGGAACTGACGGCATCGCGGCGAGTCCGGGTTCCCAAAGACCTTCTCCGGCGGCCCCTGCTCTTCCACATACCCGTCGTGCAGAAACACGATCTGGGAGGAGACCTCCTTGGCAAACCCCATCTCATGCGTGGCAATGAGCATGGTCCGTCCCTCCTCGGCCAGTTTCTGCATGACCCTCAGCACCTCGCCCACCAGTTCCGGATCCAGAGCGGACGTAGGCTCATCGAACAGGAGGACATCCGGATCCATGGCCAGGGCCCGGGCGATGGCCGCCCGCTGCTGCTGACCGCCGGAGAGCTGGGAGGGGAAGTGGTGGGCCTTGTCTGCGATCCCCACCTTCTCCAGGAGCTCCATGCCCTTTGCCGTAG
>JASFQI010000295.1:0-6445 GCA_050115555.1 Desulfobacteraceae bacterium | reverse complement strand
GAAGTGTGCAGAACTCAAAGGCATCCCGAAGATCGAGCCCTTTGGGAAGGGTTCGGGCCACCACGTCTTCGAGCTCTGCTGCGATCTCACCCACCGGCGCAGCCGCAGGAAGGTGAAGGTCGATGGCTACATCACACCGGTCCGGAACGGCGAAGCCTGCCTGCGAGCTGTTCATGTCCCGGATGTTGTAGATGACATCCTGCCGCGTCTTCTCCAAGTGGGTGGTGAGACCCATAAGGACCTGTAGCATGCTTCGTATGGCGTTGAATCCCGCATTCGCAAGCGAGGCGTGCACCCGGCGACCCGTGGTGCTCAGCTCCATCTCAATGTAGCCGTAATGGCTCAGACAGGGGACCAGGTTGGTGGGTTCGCCCACCACAGCCCAGGAAAAGCGGTAGTCCTCAAGCATAGCCGAGGTCCCGTCCCCGGATTCCTCCTCCCCCACCACCAGCACGAGCCCGGCGGATGACTCACGCCCCGTGAAGTCCCGCAGGGCCGTGAACGCTTCCACCATGGCCGCACAGCCTCCCTTCATGTCCGCTGCGCCCAGGCCCGCCATCTCGTCCCCGGATTCCGAGCACTTGTACTGCTCGTAATCAAAGGCGGGCACGGTGTCCACATGGCCGAGAAAAACGAGATCCGCATCCCCTCCTTCGGGCAGAACGATGAGATTGTCCCTGTCCTCCTCCACGGGCTGGCGCACCACGTCCATCCCTGCCTTCAGGAGGTAGTCTTCGAGAAAATCCACGACCTCCCCCTCTTTTCCCGAAGGGCTGTAGATATCGATCAGCGACCGGAGTAAATCTCGCAACCGCTTGCGGTCGATCTGCATGCGTGTTTCTGCCATGGATCCTTCCTCGTACGGAGGGTACCCGTCAGTCCTCCACCAGGTTCAGGGTCAGGTACACATGGTCTCTGGGGGAGCTGAAGCCGCTCTTTTCAAAGAAACGCAGGGCCTCCTCGTTCCGGGCCTCTGTGTCCACTAGGAGCATTCGGACTCCCTGCCCCTCCATGATCTCACGGAACCGGGCGAACATGCGCTGACCGATGCCCCGGCCGGCCAAATTCCTGTCCACCCCGAACCACACCAGGTACCCGTACTTCCGCGGGGAGTTGCGCTTGTCGATGATCGTGCCGAGAGCGAACCCCACGACCCGGCCGTCCCGCTCGGCCACCAGGCAGGAATCCGGATCGTTCCTGTAGATGTCGATCACCTCGTACTCATCCCAGGTCCGGTATAGACTCGGGGACGCGGATAGGGTAAAAAGCCGCTCGCCCAGGTAAAACACCGGCGCCAAATGTTCGATGCGCATGCGGCGAATGGTCACGGGATCGCTTTCTTGCACGCCATACTCCTTGTTCAACCCGAGGTTCTAGCCTGCTACTCCTTGCTCGAACCCCGAGTGCCGGGAACGCCTGGATGGGTTGTTCCAAAAAGCGCCTTTCCTCCCGACCAGATATTCGCTCCTCTGCCACCCCCGGGAACAATCTCGTCCACCATAGGCCAGCCCCGGACGCTCGTCAAGCCGGGGAAAGCTTTGAAGTGAGCCCCTTGAACCAGCCAACCGAGTGCAGGTACAATGCCGAACCGCTCAGACATTCCCGAATTTTCCGCACCGCCGCACCCCGAATTCCGAATGGAGGAGTCATGGAAGAGAGTTGCATTTTCTGCAAAATCATTGAGGGGCGGAAGACCGCGGATAAGGTCTATCAGGACGATCACCTGGTCGCCTTTCATGACATCAAGCCTCACGCGCCTGTTCACATCCTTCTGGTGCCCCGAAAACACATCCGCAGCATCAACGACCTGGAGAAGGAGGATCGCGCCCTTCTCGGAGAGATGCTCTTCCGGGCCCGCGAGATCGCCAGGGATCAGGGGATTCACCAATCGGGTTATCGACTGGTCTTCAATGTGGAGCGGGGAGGAGGCCAGTACGTGTTCCACCTGCATCTTCACTTGATGGGAGGCTGGTAACGATCCCGGCTTGAGGCTCGCCCAGCCGTTCATGCAAGGGGATCTATCCCGACAGGCTTCGCCAGGTGTCGCGAGCCCGGTCCCGTCCTGATGCCCGATCAGAAGCAGGTCGCCCGGATGATTCGGTGTGCAGCCCGCGGAGCCGCGCGATGCGATCCTCCAATGGGGGATGCGTTGAAAAGAGGCGGGAAATTCCTCCACCGCGAAGGGGGTTGACGATGAACATATGGGCCGTGTCGGGCCGAGCCTGCTGAAGCGGAAGCCTCTTTGAGTAGGCCCCGAGCTTCTCCAGGGCACTGGCCAGGGCCTCAGGCCGCCCGATGAGCCGTCCCCCCGTGGCGTCCGCCTGATACTCCCGGGAACGCGAAATCGCCATCTGAATGAGCATGGCGGCGATGGGTGCCAGAATCGACATGACGATCAGGCCGACGGCTCCCAAGCCTCCGCCCTCATCGTCACTCGAGCCTCCTCCCAAAAAGGCCGTCCACCGGGCCATGGTCGCCAGAATCATGACCGCGCCCGCCAGGGTGGCGGCAACGGTTCCGATGAGGATATCGCGGTTCTTGATGTGGCCAATCTCATGGGCCAGGACGCCCGCCACTTCGTCCCGACTCATGAGCTCGAGGAGCCCTTGTGTGACCGCCACCACAGCGTGCTCCGGATTGCGTCCCGTGGCAAAGGCATTGGGTGACTTTTCCGGAATGACAAAGATTCGGGGGACGGGAATGTCCGCCTGAGCCGAGAGATCCCGAACGATCTCGTAGAGCTGAGGGTACTCTCGAGAGGTCGCTTCCCGTGCCCGGACCATGCGGAGAACGATCTTGTCCGAGTACCAGTAGCTGACTGCGTTCATGGCCATGGCCAGAAAAAACGCCAGGATCATCCCCTTCTGCCCCCCGAAAACCCGACCAATCAGGACGATCAGCACGGTCAGCGCTCCCAGGAGCAACGTCGTCTTCCACGTATTCCCCATGGATGAGACCTCCATTCGCGGCGAATCATTTTCACTTGCCCTCGTGCAAACGTAGCCACGGAAAGGCCGATGTCAATGAGAGGGTGAGGAAAGAGGAAGGAATGCGCGGATGGCCTTTGAAACGTCGGATGGTGGGACCGCCTCAACGGGCCGAAAGGGACACCATGGCCTCGTCGAACTTCCTGGCGATCATATTCTCAAACTCCTTGCCCAGGAACGGGCGGTTGTTTTGGAGATACCATTTGATGCTGTCCCAGTAGTCTTGCAGTTCCTGGGCGTCCTGCATGGTCGCAAGGAACGCGTTGATTTCCTCCAGCTTCAGCCGTTTCAAGTCGTCCTTGCGCAGCTCGTACACGTCCCGAAGCTTGTTCCGCTGCTCGTCGGTAAACCCGATATCCAGGGCGCGCTCCGCCAGGTCCTGATACACACTGTGAATCTCGGAGAAATCGTCCTGAAGCTCCATCTGCTTCTGGGCCTGGGCCAGAAGGAGCTCCGTGATTTCCTCAAGCCGCTTGTCAAAGGCCCCCTCGAGCTCCAGCTCATAGTCGTCCGTGTAGAACGGAATCTTCCGGAGTGATTGAAGGCTGTAGTGGAAGTAGTTCTTGAGCTGCTCCAGATTCGTGATGGAAGCCATGTGCGAAACCTTTTTTCGAATGTCGACCCGGTCCACAAAATCGACAAACAGCACGCGGCGAGGCTTATCCCGTGTCAGCACAAGCCCTGTGCCCGCCTTTAGGAAGCGGTCCATATGGTGCTTTTCTTCCCAGAGTTCCTTCTCGGGCAGGTCATTGAGGAAGTCGTTCAATGCTTCGTAGCGGCGGCCGATCTTTGCCATAAGCGTGAGAAAGCTCACGCAAACCGGAACCCCTGCACGCTCCTCAAAGCGTATCGAACCCATGAGCGCAATGAGGAGCATCTTCAACTGGTTCTCGTAACTCAGGTATCGGCTCACATTCTCGAACCCGAAGAGGCGAACCCGATCCCCACTCAGGCGATCCAGCATGAAATGCCGGTGATGTTCGGGGAGATGTTGCAGGCTGCGATACACCCGGAAGGCCTCGTAGAGTTCCCTCTCAAAGGTGGGATATCCGATCCCGTAGAGACCTCTCTTCTGGTAAATATACCGCATGGGCACCTTCATCACGAGCTTGGCCAAATCTGAAAATCCGACGTACCGGATGCCTCGAAGACGAAAGACCCGTTCCAGGGAGGCCACCATCCGTCCCGAAGAAAGGTCCTGCTCCCACGGTCCCTCGGTTTCCTGCCAGCTTTCGAGATATTCACTCGGCGTGGTGTCCTTCGGAAGGCCCTTGGCCCGGTAAGCCTCCAATGCGCGAAACAACCTCCCCCCCTGGACGTACACCGTCTCCAGGTAATCCTCGAGCGTGATGGTGCCGTCCATGATGCGGTGGCAGAGCGTTCGCAATCGAAAGAGCTCGCCGGCCAGATCCTCCAGCATCAGATCTTCCCGCAGGCTGGAGAGCATGACAAAGGCATTGACAAAGAAAGCGTCGAACAACTCCTTTTCCTGCAGTGCGATCATCTCATGAAGGGCTTCCAAATCGAACTCGCCGCGCAGGATGTGATGCATGAAATCATGATACCGAACCAGGGTCACCAGAAACGCGCGGGCCTCCTCATTCATACCCAGCCGCTCGGGCAGGCCTTCCTCTTCCAGTATCCGGGCGCCGTTCATGGCGTGATCCACCGGGTGGAGCCGGTCGGCATGACGCTCCCTCAGGTCCGGGACCCGCCCCAGGTCCTGGAAAACGAAAGACTTGATCAGGGCATCGAAGAGCGCGGGGCGCGTGCGAAGATGGGACACGATCCTCTCGAGCTCTTCGATCTGCACCTCACTGACCCCCACGGTCCCTGCGGCCATGGGCCCGAACTCCCTCTGCGCGAGCTTGTGAAGGAGGCGGTTGTCCTGGAATTCCTGGGGATCCCTTCGAACAAGGGCCTGGAGCTTGCGGATATTTCGAAACATGTACTCCACAGGAGATGCGCTGAGGTAGGTGTGCCCTATGAGCTCAAGGTTCTCCAGGCCGGTCAGCTCGGGAAGAATGGACCGAAAAAGGGAAGGCGCACTCTGGTAGAGGCGATACAGGTCGGCATGCAGCTCTTCAGGCTGGAACAGGTGTTCCAGCAATGCGGTCTGCAGCCGCTCACGCACGGCCGTGGCCTTACGAAACCAGGCCTTTTGTCTCGAGGGCAATCGAAAGTCATCGGCGTGCTCCTCGTGAAACGACAGCAGGGTGGGATAGTTTCGGTAAAAAGACTCGAGCTTGGAGAAAAGGCCGTCCACCTCCTCCAGGGTCTCTGAAGGGAGCTCGGAAATGGGCTGAGAAAAAAAGGCATCTGTCAGTCGATCCAGGCGCACGATGATTTCATCCAGATCCATGCAGGTCAGATCCAGGGACTGGGCCTCCGGATCGATCCGTAACTGGAACCCCGTTCCCATGACAAAGCCGGTTCCGCTCAGGTACAACTGCTCCGCGAACTCCTCCAGGGTCTCCAGGTCCAGGTAATCCGTATTGATTGCGCCGGCCTCCTCTTCTACGCGCTTGACCCGGACCTTCATCTCGGCGAGCGACGAGTCGCCCAGAAGCGGATTGAAATTCACGATCTCTCCTCGGACCACATTGACCGCAACCCAGAGGAGAATGAAGGCCAGGCGGCTGTCCATGCGTTCGAAAATGTGGCCTGTCCCATGGAACTCCGTGTTGAGAAACCGACGGTAGAAAATGGGCAGTTCCAGGGGGTCGTCTTTCAGGAACCGGTCTTCGAACTCCTCGATCGTCCGAATGAGCCGAAGAATGTTTTCGATCTTCCAGAGCCTGTCCGGGTCGTAATCCGCCAGGCTCTCCTTCTCCATGGCCCCCTTCGTCCGCAGCTCCGCCCAGGTATCCAGGAACTCGAAGTGGTCCACCAGGTCCATGAGCTTCAAGCTCTTGCGGACAATCATGTTGTGAATCCCGCCCATCTGGCTGATCTTCTCATCCAGCAGTTGATCCCAGTCCATGTTGCGGTTCGTGACGACCCGTACCAGGGACTCGTACAGGTCGAAAAGCTCCGACAGGTGTTCCGAACGAAGCACGGTACCGCGGGAAGCCACGATCTCGGCCATGGTCATGAGGCGGCAGTAGCGGAGCAGATTCAATGCCTTTCCCTGCTCCTCCTTTCGCGCAAGATCGGAGAGGGGCTTCAGGGCCTTTTCGGTCATCTTTCCCGAAAGTACCCGCCCCATGGAGGTGTGGCCGACGACGATCAGATAAACCTCTCGTATCTCGCCCGCACTCAGCCCGAAGAAGGGGAGAACCTCCAGGTTCTCGAGCACGGAGGTTCGGGGTCCCTCGACCTCTTCCGGGTTCAACCAGGTTCGAATCCGCTCCAGGGTTTTGATGTGGGACATCAGGCGGAGCACATCGTTGAGACCACTGTATCGCCGCCTCTTGTTCTCAAAGGGCTGGCGTAGCCTCGCCATGAAGACTTCGGGG
>JASFQI010000294.1:0-6450 GCA_050115555.1 Desulfobacteraceae bacterium | reverse complement strand
TGAGGCCTGCGTGTCCTACGCCATCGTCGGCCTGGGGGCTACGGGCATGTGGACGCCCGTAATTACGGTGGTTCAGCGCTGGTTTGACCCCAAGCGTCGAGGCCTTGCGCTCGGGATCCTCTCGACCGGATACGGGCTGGGGTTCGCCTCCATGGGCGCCGCCTTTCCATGGATCGTCCAGCACTATTCGTGGCGTCACTCATGGGTCATCCTGGGGGCGGCCGCCCTGGCCATGGTCCTGGGAAACGGCCTTTTCCTTCGGAGCAGCCCGGAGGTCTCGGGCCTCCGTCCGTGGGGTGAGCGTGGAGCCGTCTCTCCTGGACCGGAACCGAAGATCCCCAAAGTCCGTGCCGAGCGGTACCCGATTCTCAGGTCTCCAACCTTCTGGATCATCGGGGCATCCTATTTCTCCATCGCTTTCAGCCTGTACGGCATTACCACGTTCATGGTCGATTACGCAGAACATCAGCTGGGTTTTCCCCTGGAAAAGGCCGGGCTCCTGGCCACGGTACACGGCTCCTGCCAGGTCCTGGGGGTCCTGACCGTGCTGCCACTCTCCGACATTCTGGGCAGAAAAAAGACTATCATCCTCTCCAACGCCTTTATTGCCCTGGCCCTTGCGGGCATCCTGTTCTCGGGAAACTCGTGGCCTGCGCTCATGTTCTTCGTGGGTCTCATGGCCGTGTTCTACGGTGTGACCTTCCCCATTTACGGGGCCTGTGCCGGGGACTACTTCCCCAAGGAGGTCATGGGAACGGTCATCGGGGCATGGACGCCGTTTTACGGGCTGGGGGCCATCCTGGTACACTGGGTCGCGGGAATTCTGAGGGATACCACCGGCCGATACGACCTCGCCTTTTCCATTAACATCTGCGCGGCCGTTGTAGGGTTGGCACTCATGTTCCTGGTAAAGAAGGGCGCCAGGCACAAGGCGGGCTAGAAAGACAGCCAGTCACGAGGGAGCTCCTATGGCCACGATTTCCTCGGCCAGGACCTGGGCTGCGTCGCAATGACGGCCGACCCCGGCCAAGGCCTCGGTTACGATGGAAAGCTCGGTGCAGGCCACGATGAGAACCTCTGCCCCACTCTCCACCAGATCCTCTCCCGCTGCCCGAAGCGCATTCCGCTCCCATGCACCCGGCCCTCCGGCCTTGATGCCGCGAATGGCGGCCATGAGATCGGCCTGGCGTTCCGGAGAGGGATGAACCAGCCCCATGCCCTTTTCTGCGAGCGGGTCCACATAGAGGCCGGTCTTGATCACGGCGTCGGAGGCCAGAAGCCCTGCCGCGCAGAGGCCCGGCATGTCCCGCACGATCCGGGCCACGGTCAGGCGGATCATGTGCAGCACGGGAATACCCACGCTCGACGCGATCTCATCGTAGTACACGTGGGCCGTGTTACAGGGGATGGCCAGGACGTCTGCGCCGTAATCCTCGAGCCTGCGGGCCATGTCCTGAAGACAGGGGACCGGGCTCTCGCCCGTCCCCTCGATCAGGGCACGAATACGCGAAGGTACGCGGGGGTTGTTGTCCACGATCATGCGCACATGATCCGAGTCATCCGCAGCCGGGGTGGCTCGAATGACCCGCTGCATGAGGTCCACGGTGGCCTCCGGTCCCATGCCGCCGATCACGCCCACGGTTTTCCAAGGGGGCATCCCGTTCCTCCGCACAAGACGCCTCACTCCGAGAGCAGGGCTTCCTGATACACATACAGGGCCGGGCTCCCTCCCGTGTGGACGAACAGCACCCGGCTGTCCTTCCTGAAGTGGCCCTTCCTCGATAGATCGATCAATCCGGCCATGGCCTTGCCGGTGTACACCGGATCCAGCAGGATCCCCTCGGTCCGCGCCAGCATGCGGACCGCTTCGGCCATCTCCGGCGTGGGAAGGGAGTAGCCCGGCCCCACGTAGTCCCCGAAGCACGTCACCGCCTCGCGGGGAATGCCGTGCGACACGCCCAGCCGCTCCGCTGTCCGCTGTGCCAGCCCATGGACCAGCTCCTCCTGCATGCCCTTGGGCCGGCTCACATTGATGCCCACCACCGGGATGCCCGTGTTGCACCCCACCAGGCCCGTCACCAGGCCTGCCTGGGTGCCGGCACTTCCGCTCGCACAGACGATGTGATCGAAGCTGAGGCCCGCGTCAAAGGCCTGCTCCACAATCTCCAGCGCACAGGCCGCATAGCCCGTGGCACCGACCGGGTTGGACCCTCCCCCGGGGATCACATATGCCTTTCGCCCTTCGGCCGTAACATCGGCCGCCATCTGCTTCATCGCGGCCATCATATCCTGCCCTCCAGGCCAGACCCGGACCAGCTCCACCCCCAGGAGCCGAAAAAGGAAGTTGTTTCCGCTCGACTCCGGGTCGTAGGTGCCGGGCACGCGCTCCTCCAGGGCGAGCCTGCACTTGAGCCCTTCCTTCACGGCCGCAGCCAGGGTGAGGCGACAGTGGTTGGACTGGACCGCACCGCAGGTGATGAGGGTGTCTGCACCCTGCTCAAGCGCTTCTGCAACAAGGAACTCGAGCTTACGCGTCTTGTTCCCCCCGGCCGCAAGCCCCAGTTGATCGTCTCGCTTGATGTAGACCTCGGGTCCTCCCAGGGCCTCGGTGAAGCGGGGCAAAAACTCGATCGAAGTGGGATGCGGGGTGTAGCGCCTCCTTGGAAACCTGGCCAGGTTCATGGAGCACCTCCTTTTCTGTGATTCAAATGCATGAATCCACAAAGCGGTTGAAGCTCGCGTTCAGATCCTCTCGATCCCTTTGTCAGGAGCCCGCCGGTTTATTCTCGCCCAGGTAGGCGGACAGACGTTCAATGCCCTGGGAAAGGCTGTCCCTTCCAAAGCCGAAGCGTACATGGTGATCGCCGTAATGAAACATGCGGGAGGGCGCCAACATGATGCCGGTTTCCCTGACCAGGGTCTCGCAGAACGCATACGTGTCTTGAACGCCATGCATCCGCGGAAAGCAGATCGAACCGCTCCGTGGACGATTCCACCCAAACCAGTCGCTGTGTTCCTGAAAAAAACCATCCAGGACCTCGAGGTTTTTTCGAACGCGGGTCCGCTGCATCGGAAGGATGCGATCCCGGCAGCGGAGGGCCATCAGGGCCAGAATCTCACTCGGGGCGCTGCTGCAGATCGTGGTGTAGTCCTTGAGCCGGCTCACCCGTTGAAGCACACTCGAGTCCTGCGTGGCGAGCCATCCGATTCTCAGGCCCGGCAAGCCGAAGGACTTGGAAAGACCCGACAGCGTAATGGCCCTGGAGGAACAATCACAGGCTGCAGGCAACCGGTCTTGGGAATCGATCTCCAGAAACCGGTACATCTCATCGGAGAAAAGGTAGGCGTTGCGCCTGCTCACACACTCCACGAGCGAATCGAACGCGGTCCGGTCCGGAAGAAACCCTGTGGGGTTGTGGGGAAAGTTCACCACCACCAGCCGGGTGTCCTCCCGAAGCAGAGTGTCCAGCTCCTGAATGCTGAACTCCCATCCCTTGTCTTCATCCGGCATCCACAGGGAGACCTCGCACCCCATGGAACGGGCGACCTCGTAAAGGGACTGGTACCCGGGGAACGTGCAGACCACGTGATCGCCCGGGGAAACCAGGGCATGCAGCAGCAGGAAAATGCCCTCCTCCGGGACCACCACCAGAACGTCCTCCCGATCCAGGTCCTCGTACAGGCTGGCCACGACCTCCCGAAGGGCCGGGTGTCCGAGTGTCTCGGTGTACCCCAGTTTCAGCTCATCCCACATCCGTTGTGTCTCGGGGTCCGCCATGCCCACCAGCTCCGCTACGGAGAGCGCCTCGCAGTCCGAGCTCCCGAGGAGGATCTCTGCCGAGAACTCATGCTCTCCAAAGAACCGCTCCAAGGCAAAGGGTTCGATGTTCATTTCCAACGACCTCCTGGATTTCCGGTTATGTGCTCCCGTCGCAGCCTCCTGCCGGGGACACGATGTCATGGATCGATTTCGCGCGTATGATTGAAAATGCTTCGCCCGCGCATTCCCCACAGCAAGCGACGGGAGGTACGCGAGCCCATCCTTTTGAATAAATGCCCTAGGTAATAAAAACCCTATCCCTTCTGGATTATCCTCATCCGGAACGAACACCGTATGGCCTTCCTCACCTGCAAAGGGTGGCGGCAGTATACCATGGCGTGAAACACGTGACCATGGATCTACACATCTCCCTGGGCTGAATACAGGATAAAGCGAAACTTTCTCAGCGAGGTATACGACTTCCTCCAGGTCCAACGTGCTTCAGCCCAGGCTGCGCCCATTTCGGAAAGGCTTTTCCAGAAGAGAGATGTCCTGCCATTGACGCATCCACCGACAAGGGGCCGGACTGCACCGAGCTCACCCGTAGGAAGCCGGCCCCATATTGGTATTGAAATTGCGTTTATTGTTAGGAATACTGAATGTGGTTCAGTCCTCTTTCAAAGAGGGAGAGGAATCTCATTGAATCTCCCCGTCGTCCCACCAGAAGCGGGTGATGAAGCTCAAAGGATAAGGCATTCCGCTCCGTGAACATCGCCCTATCCTGCTTTCCCGCTTCTGGGGGATGAGAAATGCAAGAGCAAATCGTCTTTGCACCCACAGGATACCGCTATGCGCCGAATAGGGACCTTCATCCGGATCATCATCGTGATCCTTCCCATTGTCCTGGCAATGCCTGGAACGGGGCGTTCCGCATCACCGAAGACACCCATCCTTGAAGAGAACCGGCGTCCCTGCGTGCTCATCCTCCATTCCTACTATCCAACGTTCACCTGGACCGACCACATCACCCAAGGAATTCGAAACGCTTTTCTCGAGAGTGAGTACTCCAATGCCGCCCTTTATTTCGAGCACATGGACGCCAAACGCCACCCCGATCCGGCCTATCTCGATCAGTACGCCCGGCTCCTTTCCGCAAAATTCCCGGACCCGGATGATGTGGACCTCATCCTCTGCTCTGACGACCAGGCCTTGGATTTCCTGCTGAAGCGTGCCGACACCCTGTTTCCGAATACGCCCGTGGTCTTCTGTGGCGTCAATGGGTACCGACCGGAAATGCGACGTCAGAGACACCGGCTCACCGGCGTGATCGAGGCCATCGATCCCAGGCGCACGCTTGAGGTGGCTCTTGCCTTGCAGCCCGGCATTCGGGAGGTGCTCGTGATCACGGACATCACGCGCACGGGACAGGCCATCGAGCGCGCGGCCAGAACGGCCTTTGTACCGTTTGAAGATCGGCTCTCGTTCCGCTATGTCAGCGACCTGTCCATGGAGGCGTTGCAGGAGGAGGTAGCGGCATTGCCCGAGCACGCCATCGTGTTCCTCTTCGTGTTCAATCGCGACAACCAAGGCCATAACTTCACCCACGAGGAAAGCCTACGATTGATCGATTCCCGCTGTCGTGTGCCTATCTACGGTCCCTGGACCTTCTACCTCGGGCACGGTATCGTGGGCGGCATGCTCACCAGCGGCGAGATGCAGGGCAGGACCGCGGCACAGCTCGCATTCCGTATCCTCACTGGGGAGCCGGCCGAAGATATCCCCATTGTGACGAAATCCCCCAACCACTACCTGTTCGATCACAGCGAACTGGCCCGATATGGGCTTCCCGAGGACAAGCTCCCTCCCGGGAGCAGTGTCATCCATCGTGATTCCGGCTTCTATGAGAAGTACCGATACCGGATCTGGGCAGCTGTCGTTGCGTTAATCGTACAGACTACAATCATCGTCCTTCTTCTCCTCAACATGAGACGGCGTAGGGTTGCGGAAAAGGAACTGAGCGCCAGTGAGCAGAGGTACCGTACCCTCATTGAAACCATTCGAGACCTGGTCTTTATCATCGACAAAAAGGGGACCCTCGAATATCTCAATCCGGAGTTCGAAACCATTACCGGGTATGCTCCCATCGAATTCATCGGCCGGCCCTTCACGGAAATCCTTGCCCCTCAGGACATCCAATCCACCATCGAGCGATTCCAGCGAGGACTGACCGGCGAAGAGATCCCGGTTTACGAGGTGGAGGTGAAGCACAAGGACAGGGGTACCGTTCCCATTGAGCTGAAGGTCACCTCCATGTTGAATGCCGACGGTGAAGCCGTGGGCCGGATCGGGGTCGCCCGGGATATTCGCGAACGGAAGGAGGTCGAGGAGGAAAAGATGCGCCTCCAGAACCAGCTCCAACGCGCTCAGAAAATGGAGGCGATTGGGACCCTGGCAGGCGGTGTGGCGCACGACCTGAACAATATTCTGTCGGGGATCGTGAGCTACCCGGATCTGCTCCTCATACAACTCCCGGGAAACAGCCCTCTCAGGAAACCCATTCAAACCATCCAGACTTCCGGCCACAAAGCAGCGGCCATCGTGCAGGACCTGTTGACCCTGGCGAGAAGGGGGGTCACCGCCTCTGAAGTCGTGAACCTCAACCGAGTGGTATCAGAATACCTCGAAAGCCC
>JASFQI010000293.1:0-6481 GCA_050115555.1 Desulfobacteraceae bacterium | reverse complement strand
TCGGCCTGGGGACCGGATCCGTCCCGGGCGGAAGAACCTCGGCGGGAATCAATATCCTTCGAGTTCCGGCCCAGCCTGACTTCCCCGAAGGGCACGCCGAAGGGCACGGACCGCCGGGATGAACACAAGGAACACAACGGCCACGGTAAGCCCCCCTGCCAATAGAGGGACCCAGAAGCCATCCTGGTGCGTGCTGCGCGCCCCTACCCATATACACACCGCACCGACCAAGACCCCGTATCCACCGAGCAGGACCACCGCAGAGAGAAGAACGCTGAGAAGCGCTTTCTTCACGGCCGAAGCGTCTTGTTCCATCATGTCCTTCCTTGATTGATACGGCGGCTCAGGAACTCGACCTGCTTTCGGACGGATCGATCGGTCTTCATCTTGCCCGCAATGACCTCTGCGGCATAGAGCACGGTGGAGTGGTTTCGATTGATGGACTTTCCGATTTCCTCAAGCGTGGCGTCTGTGTGCTCCCGACAGAGGTAGGCATATACATTCCTCGGGTACGCGTGGACCTTCTTGCGGGATCTCGAACTCAAGACCTCGGTATCCAGGTGGAAATAGCGGCACAGAAGCTCCTTGATCTCCTCCACACTGGTGCCCGCTGGCTCATGTACGTGGCACTTGATGGCCTCCATCACGAGATCCTTGGAGATGGTCTCCTTGAGGAGCTCCGTTTTGGCCTTGAGGCACGTAAGTGCACTCTCGATCTGCCGAACATCCCGATCGAGATGCGTGGCGAGGAGATGCACGGCCTCGTCCGAGAGGGATAGCTTCTGTTCCGCAGACTTGTTCTCCAGGATCTTGACACGCGTCTCATAGTCCGGTCGATTCATCGTGGTAATGATCCCCGACGTAAGACGCGATGCCATGCCCTTGCGCAGGCTGGGGATGTCCTTGGGAAGGACGGAGCTTGTGAAAATGATGGTTTTTCGGTCATTTATCAAGGCATCCAGTGTGTACTCCAGTTCGCGCTGGGTCTTCTCTTTTCCGCTCAGGAAATGAACCTCCTCGAGAAGAAGGACATCGCAGGCCTTGCGGTACTTGTTCTTGAAGGCCTCGATCCGGTTGTTCTTGAGCGAGAACACCATCTCGTTGATGAATTCCTCGGCGGTTGTGTAGTACACCCGGGTTTCCGGGTTGCGGCTCAGGATGGCGTGGCCGATGGCATAGGAAAGATGGCTCTTGCCCAGGCCCGTATTGGCCAGCATGAGCAACGGGGTATAGAGCAACTCGTTTCCAGAGGAGACGGAACGCGACACCGAGTAAGCAAACTCGTTGCAACGACCGACGACAAAGCGCTCGAACGTCTGGTCGTTGTTGCGCCATCGGGCGGATATCAGGCCGCGACGACGCATATTGGGAAAGGCCAGCTGTCGGGACTCTTGAATGGATTTAGGCACGTTCGGCACGGGTGCCCTTTCCTGGACCCTCAGGGACACCTGAAAAGGTTCTCCCCCGACATCCAGCAGCTTCTGCTGGAGAAGCGAGGCGTAGTTCTCCTTGACCCAATTTTTGGAGAACTTGTTGGGGCAGGCCACCACAAAGGTGTGGTCCGCGCATTCCAGATAGGTCATCGGTTGAATCCACAGGGCGAAACTCTGATCGGAAATCTCCGAGCGAATCTGCCGCTTGACCTCCTCCCACACACCATTCATGAACAAACTCCTGCAACGGAATGGGTGTCTCGACGGCCCGAACCAGGGGTTCCAGTAATATCCGTAGCGAGCCTTTCGATGGCGTCATCCGTTGAACGCCGATTGAAAACCAAATTAAGATGAATCGCGTCGAATGAACGTTACAGAGAAACAATGCGGAGCAGAAATAGCCAGTTTTCAGTGCCTGACGATCACACCGGCAGGATTTGGGAGCCCATTATCCAGATAACCTGCGGAGTGTCAAAGGGAATGAATGGCGGGTTTCACTTAGCGGCCCCCCGGTTTTTAACAGCCTAAAACTCCTTGAAAAGACTAGGAAACGGAAAAAGAAAGGAATAACTTATCTTCATGCAACGAGAATTTACTAAACGAGAATTTAACCCTGAATTCAAACGCTTCTCATCTTTTCTCCTGTTGTGTAGAAAACTATTCACAGCGTCGGTTCTTGAATTTTCTGTAAATTTCATCGAATTTCGCCGAATTTTGAATTATCACCCCCACATTACGCCCATCCGTTCCCCCCCTTGTCTTGAAAAGCCTCCCCTGTCAGGGGATGGGGCCTTTCCATCCTCCAAGCGGTGCAGGGCCCCCTCATCAGGCGGCAGCCGGGGATGAAACTCATGCTGAATGCGGGTTTCACCCGCGTCCCCGGCCCGTGGCCGGTCGTTCAATTTTTCTTCTTTGGCGCTTTTTTTTATCGCGCTCGGTGATGAGATCCCGTGCTGTTGTCTCTTCTTGAAACGAAAAGGGGTGAATAAACACTATAAAAACTATTTAAATACGATGAAAAGACCTAAAATATTTTAATAAAAATACAATATAGCGCGTGTGATCAGCAAATCCGGGGAAGCTGCTCCCCTGTCAATGTGGAAAGAATGCGGGTTCCTCCCACATGGGTTTCGAGAACGGCCCGTCCGGGATGAGACGCCACCACCTCTCCGATCACGCATGCCCCGCTACCCCGCGGATCGTTTTGCATGGCTTCCAGCGCGCGCTCCACGTGTTCCTGTGGAATCAGAAAAAGGGCCTTTCCTTCATTCGCCACATACAGAGGATCGAGGCCGAGCATCTCGCATGCCGAGGCGACCGCTGAATTCACGGGGAGGTTCGACTCCAACAACCGAATACCGACGCCCGAGGCCGCGGCAATCTCGTTGAGCGCCGTGGCCACACCCCCCCGCGTCGGGTCCCGCAGGACGTGAATTCTTGTGCCTGAGGTCATCACTGCGGAGACAAGGCGGTTCAACGAGGCAGAATCGCTCTCAAGCGGCATGTGAAAATCGAGACCCTCCCGCTGGGACAGGATGGCGATGCCGTGGTCCCCGATGGGCCCGTTGATGATTACGGCATCTCCTGGTTTCGCGTTCCGCGCCGCCACATCCACGCCTTCGGGCACGAAACCAACCCCGGCCGTATTGATGAAGATCTTGTCCGCGTGCCTTCGAGGTACGACCTTGGTGTCCCCTGCCACAACCACCACCCCCGCCTCTCTGGCAGCCGAGGCCGCGGCGTCGATAATCGCCACCAATTGATCCATGGGCAACCCTTCCTCAAGGATGAGTCCCAGGGTGAGGTAGGCCGGTCGGGCACCTTGCATGGCAAGATCGTTCACCGTCCCATGCACGGCCAGACTTCCGATGTTTCCTCCCGGAAAGAATATGGGATCTACCACATAGGAGTCTGTGGTCATGGCCATCTTCCCGGACTCGATCTCGAACACCGCGCTGTCGTCCATGGGTCTCAGGTAGGGATTGTCCAAACGAGCCAGGATGAGGTCGGTCACGAGTTCCCGTGCGGCCTCACCCCCGCTTCCGTGATCCAGTTCAACCCGTTCTGTTTTCAGCATACGAAGCTCCGCTTTTCTCCAGCCGCCCCTGCGAAAAAGCTGCCAGGGGTTTTGGCCCGGGAAAACCCCCTGCACAAAGGTCACAACCGGGCGGACTTCCTTGATCGCTCGGCATGACCCGCTCCGGTTTCACGTGAAACAGCGCCAGGACCTCCCACGGGCACGCCGACACCGGAATTTTGCCGGGAGAGGGCCGCTTGAGAATCATCATCTCGATATTATTAGTATTTTTTGCATAACAGCACGCCGTACCAAAGGTGCAGGGCCCACGTTTTCTCTTTTCAATTCCCGCGCATTGTGCTATCCACAGGAAGCGAACGCCGCAGAACACCACTGCGGCCGGCAAGGACTCCGACCCGCACGCAGCTTCCGCCCCTCCCCGCAAGGGCGGCCCCTTTGGGCATGTTTCACGTGAAACATCCCTCACCGTCATTCGGAATGCAGAGCGTCCATGAGTGAAATCGTTTCCATTTCCAATCAGAAGGGTGGGGTCGGGAAGACCACCTCTGCCGTGAACCTTGCCGCGTCCCTGGCCGCAGCGGATCGCCGATGCCTTCTTGTGGACTGTGATCCTCAAGCCAACGCGACCACCGGTGTGGGTCTTTCTCCCGGCGACATCGAAGCCGGAGTGTACGATCTTCTTCTTGGAAGCCCCGCACCAGAGTCCCTGGTCCTGGACACGGCCCTGCCGGGGCTTTCCATTATCGGCGCAGACCCGAATCTGATCGGCGCGGAAGTCGAGATCGCCTCGAGCGACAATCGCGAGTACCTTCTTCGAAACGCCCTCCTCCCCCTCCGCGATCACTACGATTACATCTTCCTGGACTGCCCGCCCTCACTGGGCTTTCTGACGCTAAACGCGCTGACCGCCGCCGATTCCCTCCTTGTTCCCCTTCAGTGTGAGTACTATGCACTCGAAGGTCTCAGCCACCTCATGGAGACCCTGCGCGCGGTCAAACGCGGCCTCAATCCCTCGATCCGACTCTTCGGCATCCTTCTGACCATGTACGATGTGCGGAACAATCTCTCCCTTCAGGTGGAGCAGGAGGTCCGGGATCACTTCAAGGATCTCGTCTTTCGCACCACGATCCCGAGGAATGTTCGCCTCAGCGAATCTCCCAGTTATGGGATGCCCGTTCTCCTTTACGACATCCGCTCCAAGGGCGCGCAGAGTTACCTCGCCCTTGCGCATGAATTTCTTACCCATGGAGACATTTCTCATGACCAAGCGCAAGGCCCTCGGTAAAGGCCTATCCGCCCTCATTCCCGAGGCTCACGACCTCGACACGGGCTCTGCGTCGTTTTTTCTCTGCCCCGTGCATGCCATCGAGCCCAACCCCCATCAGCCGCGGAAGCGGTTTGATCACCCGGATTTCGACGAACTCGTCGCTTCGGTTCGAGAGAAGGGCATCCTCGCCCCTCTCCTCGTCAGTCGGACCCCCGATGGCTACCGCCTCATCGCGGGCGAGCGGCGCTGGCGAGCGGCACAGAAAGCCGGTCTCAAGACCGTTCCGGTAGTGATTCGACATTCTTCCCCTTCGGAAGCCCTTGAGCTCGCCCTTATTGAAAACATTCACCGCAAGGACCTGAACCCGATCGAGGAGGCCACAGCCTACCAGCAGTGCCTAGAGGATGGAAACCTGACACAGGAATCCCTTGCCAAGCGACTGGGAAAGGATCGGACGACCGTGACGAATATGCTCCGTCTGCTCTCCCTTCCGCGCTTCATTCAAGAGGATCTCCTGGAAGAGCGCCTTTCCATGGGTCATGCCCGCGTTCTTGCCGGACTCGCGAACTCCCGCGACCAGCGCAAGCTCCGAGACCGCATCCTCAACAAGCGTCTTTCGGTGCGCCAGTCCGAGGAGGAGGCTCGTCGTCTCACCCGCAACTCTCAGGCCCCCTCCCGCCTTCCGACTCCTGATCAGGAGGCCCTCCGCTCCATTGAAGACACGCTAAAGCGCTCCCTTGGAACCAAAGTGGATCTTCGTCGCAGGGGTAGACGAGGCCGCATCACCATCCATTTTTACTCTGACGAGGAATTGGATCGTCTGCTTGAGCGATTGAGCTGATCTTTTTTCTCTTTTTCCAGTGCGTTTCCTTGCCTTGAATTAACCTTTCAATGTTTTCCCGATGCCTTACCGTTATCAAAGCCGCTGCAATCAGCCCAACAACGACCCTCTCCAATGGACTTCCCATCACTCCTGTCAGAAGCGGTATAGACCATGCCGCAGCAATGGATCCCAACGATACATAGTCAAAAAAGGCCACTACGGCCAGGAATACGATGATGGACCCCACGCATACCAGGGGCTGCAGCGCGGCAAACACCCCGAGCGCCGTGGCTACTCCCTTTCCGCCACCGAAACCCAAAAACACCGAGAACTGATGGCCCAGGATCGCCGCTAGGCCGCAGGCCTCCGGGAGACCTCGCGCGCCTTCGGTCAGGACACCTGCCAGGACGACCGGTATCGCCCCTTTCAAGGCATCCAGCACCAGTGTCACCACGCCCCACTTCAGGCCTACCTGTCGCGCGACGTTCGTCGCACCGATGTTCCCGCTTCCTCCCTGCCTCACATCGATTCGCGCAACCCGAGCCCCGATCACTCTACCGAAAGGGATCGCCCCCAGAAGGTACGAAAAGACCGGAAACATTGCCCACACCACGTGATCACCCCCTTACCCTTTCCTCCGTCCACACCCCCGGCTCTGAACTCACCGCGTCCCCATCCCGGCCTCTCCCTTCTGCACTCTCGTAAGCCTCCGGCACGTTTTGTGTTTCAGGAATCGCCCCTTGGTCTTTCTGGCTAACGCTTGCCTTTTCGTGCTCGTTCCGGGTAAACTACTTGGAATGGTTTCCGGATGCAACGCTATTCTACGGAAAGGGGGCACGCCATGTCTTCGGGCATTGCCGAGCGCATCGTATGGTTGGGGCATGACGCCTTCAGGATCGACGGCTCGATAACCGTCTACT
>JASFQI010000292.1:0-6496 GCA_050115555.1 Desulfobacteraceae bacterium | reverse complement strand
TCCCCCGGAGCCTAGCGAGCCGGATGACGGCGCCGTCCGGATTCGGGCCGTATCCTATGATGCGGGGGAAAGCGGCGAACGCATCCTGATCCAAGCGGACCGCTTTTTCGAGCCGGCGGTGTTCGGACTGGAGGGCTCCAACCCGTTCGGTGACAACCTTCGACTCGTGATGGACATTCACGACGCGCTGCCCGTGCTCGGCGAACGTTCACCGATTCAGGTGAACGGGCAGCTGGTTCGACGCATCCGGCACAATTACTACAAGTCCGACCGAAAGCTGAGGCTGGTGCTGGACCTGGCCCCTGCTTCCGGGTACACGGCCGCCCAGACCTTTTTCAAGGAGCAGAATCTCTACTGCCTTACCCTGATGGCAGAAGGCTCCGGGACGGCATGGAAAGCGCCTGCAAAGGCCCCGCCCGAGCCGCCCCCGACCGTGGCCGCGGCAGATCCGACCGCGAAAACCGTCCCGGACACCCAAGCAGACGCCACCACCCTCTCGCCGAAGATCGAATCTGCGGCCGAGCTGGTCCCGGCCGCCCTTTTCGAGCATGTGGACCCTGTTCCTCCGGGGCCCGAACCGCTCCGAAACAAAGGAACGGACCTCACGGCAAACGACCTTCGCGCCCTGTTCCTGCACCACGGCTTTTACAGCACGTGCGGGGCCTACAATACGACCTTCTGCAATCAGGACGGAGAATTCAAAAACGATTTCCAGGCAAGCAACGACCGCACGGTGTGTGACCGGGCGACCGGGCTCATGTGGGAACGGAAAGGCTCCGATCAGGCCATGTCCTGGCAGGCCGCAGGCGACTACATTCGGGAGCTGAATCGAAACCGGTTTGAAGGCTACGACGACTGGCGACTGCCCACACTCGAGGAACTCCTCTCCCTCATGGAGAACTCCTGGCGTAACGGGGACCTCTTCATCGATGAGGCCTTTGAACAAAACCAACGTTCTTGCTGGAGTGCGGATACCCGTGGAGCCGACAAAGCGTGGAAAGCGCAATTCCACGTGGGATATGCAGCGGAAGCCTTTCGGTCCGATCGAAACTGGGTGCGGGCGGTCCGGACGATTCCCGGGCCCGCCAGATGGGCCGGACCCCCTCCCCCCGCCCCGACGCCCTCAAATGGCTCCCTCGATGTGCAGCACCCGAAATCCCGCCACACTCGGACTTCGGCCGCGGGAGACAGCCTTCCAAACGCCCCCTGAGGAGGCCCCATGCGCATTGCCGTTTGTTCAGACATTCATGACAACATCTGGAAACTGGAGACGCTCCTGGAGAGGGTGGCCGGCTGGGAAGGTCTGGTCTTCTGCGGCGATTTCTGTGCCCCGTTCACTCTGGCCCAGATTGCCGAGGGCTTTCGCGGGCCCGTACACGTGGTCTGGGGCAACAACGACGGCGACAAGTGGCTGCTCACGAAGAACGTGATGGGCACTGGGCATGTCACCCTGCACGGCGACCTAGCCGAGGTCGAAATCGGCGGACGAAAGATCGCCGTGAACCACTATCCGGCCATCGCACGCGGCCTGGCCGGCTCAGGATCCTACGACGCCGTGTTCTACGGGCACGATCACACAGCGCGGGTGGAGCGGGTGGGAAACAGCCTGCTCCTGAACCCCGGCGAGGTGATGGGCCGCTTCGGCCGAAGCACCTTTGGGGTGTATGATCCGGAAACCAACCAGGGGGAGATCCTCGACGTGTCCTGATGCCTGAAGGAGGCGCCTCCTAAGTCGGGGAGCAGTGCCGGGCCTATTCACCAAGGGACTCCAGCTCCTGAGTCTTCAAGGACTGAATCTCATCCCGAAGGCGGGCCGCCTCTTCGAACTCCAGCCTTTCCGCCGCCTCCAGCATACGCTCCGTGAGGACCTGGACCCGTTCTCGAAGGACCTCGGGTGTGTAAAATGCCTCCGCCTCCTCTGCGGCAGCCGGCACGGTGACGTAGTCCGACTCGTACACGGAGCCCAGGATGTCCGAGATGTTCTTCTGAATGGACGCGGGGGTGATCCCGTGGGCCTCGTTGTACTCCATCTGGATGCGACGCCTCCGCTCGCTTTCCTCCATGGCCCGCTGCATGGAGCCGGTTACCCGATCCGCATACAGGATCACCTGCCCCCGGACGTTCCGGGCGGCGCGCCCCGAGGTCTGGATGAGCGAACGTTCGGAACGCAGAAATCCCTCCTTGTCCGCGTCCAGGATGGCCACCAGGGAGACCTCGGGCAGATCGAGGCCTTCCCGCAGCAGGTTGATTCCCACCAGGACGTCGAACGTCCCCAGGCGAAGGTCCCGAATGATCTCCATGCGTTCAATGGTCTTGATGTCCGAGTGGAGGTATCGGACCCGCACCCCGAGCTCCTCATAGTACTCGGTCAGGTCCTCGGCCATGTGCTTCGTCAACGTGGTGACGAGCACCCGTTCCCCCCTTTCGGCCCGTTCCCGAATGTGATCCAGCAGATCGTCCACCTGGTTGCCGGCCGGCCGGACCAGGATTTCCGGATCCATGAGCCCGGTGGGACGGATAATCTGCTCGGCCATGGCCTCGGCCCTTTCCAGCTCGAACGGGCCGGGAGTGGCTGAGACGTGAATGACCTGGCGGACCCGTTCTTCGAACTCCTCGAACATCAGAGGCCGGTTGTCCAGAGCCGAAGGGAGCCGGAAGCCGTAGTTCACAAGGGTCTGCTTGCGGGAGCGGTCTCCGTTGTACATGCCGTTGAGCTGCGGGACCGTGATGTGGCTCTCGTCGATCAGGACCAGGTAATCCTCGGGAAAGTAGTCGAGGAGCGTGGGAGGGGGCTCCCCGGGGGCCCGGCCGGTCAGGTGCCGTGAGTAGTTTTCGATCCCGTGGCAGTAGCCCATTTCGATCATCATTTCCAGGTCAAAGAGGGTCCGCTCCTCGATCCGCTGGGCTTCGAGGAGCTTGTTGTTCTCGCGGAAAAAGGCCTCACGTGCCTTGAGCTCCTCCCGGATTCCGGCAATGGCGCGCTCGCGAATGTCCACGGTGGTAACGTAGTGGGTCGCGGGGTACACCTTGATCCGTGAAAACGTCCTGCCCGGACGTCCCGTGAGCGGGTCGATCTCCCGGATCTCCTCGATCTCGTCCCCGAAGAACCCGATGCGAAACGCAAAATCCTCCTGGTGCGCCGGAAAGATGTCCACGATGTCCCCGCGGACCCGAAACCGGCCGCGCACGAAGTCGTAATCCCCCCGCTCGTAGTGAATCTCCACGAGCTTGCGAAGGACCTCCTCGCGGGAGACTTCCGCCCCTTGTTCCAGGGAGAGTATCATACCCGAGTACGCCTCCGGGGACCCCAGCCCGTAGATGCAGGAAACACTTGCCACGATGACTACGTCCTTCCGGTCCAGGAGCGCCTGTGTGGCGGCATGCCGCATGCGGTCGATGGAGTCGTTGATGTGGGCGTCTTTCTGGATGTAGGTGTCGGACTGGGGGATGTAGGCCTCGGGCTGGTAGTAATCGTAGTAACTGACGAAGTACTCCACGGCGTTGTGAGGAAAGAAACTTTTGAGCTCCCCGTAGAGCTGTGCGGCCAGTGTCTTGTTCGGGGCGATGATCAGGGTGGGTTTCTGCACCCGCTCGACCACCTTGGCCATGGTGAAGGTCTTCCCGGAACCGGTCACTCCAAGGAGGACCTGGCTTCTCAGCCCCTGCTCCACGCCTCGGGCCAGGTCTTCGATCGCACCCGGTTGATCCCCGCAGGGCTCGAACGAGGTCGCGATCTCGAATGCGCGACTCATGGAACCCGCTCCGTTTTCCGGCAGACCGGCGAGATCATCATCGAAGCTCGAACCGCCAGGTAGTCCCTTGGGGGCCGTCCTCCAGGACCACTCCCTGCGCATGGAGCTCGTCGCGGATCGCATCGGCCCGGGACCAGTCCTTACCGGAACGCGCGTCCGTCCGTTCGGCCACGAGGCGCTCGATCTCCGCGGGATCCGGGGTATCCCCCTCGCGGGACAGCTCATTGAAGAACTCCGCCGGCCGATGTCCCAGAAGGCCGAGGATCCCGGCGGCCGCAAGCAATCCCTCCCGCTCCTCGACCAATTGCCGGTCCGTGGTCGCCGTATCCTCCGTGGATGCATCCATTCGCCGGTTGATGTCCTTCACCTTTTCGAAGAGCAGGCCCACAGCCCCGGCCGTGTTCAGGTCGTCGTCCATCACGGCCTGAAAGGAAGCCATGAAGGGGCCCTCCGGCGAATCGGGCAAAGAACCCTGGCCGCCGCGTTCCTTTTCGGCAACCGGACCCACGCGCTCCTCCAGGCGTTCCAGGGTCCGGTAGATTCGCACCAGACCGGCCTGAAGATCCCGAACCGCATTCCTGGAAAAATCCAGGGGACTCCGGTAGTGCTTGGACAGGAGAAAGAGCCGAAGCACCTCCGCGTGGAACAGGGCCAGGGCATCGCGGATGGTCAGAAAGTTTCCGAGCGACTTGGACATCTTTTCCGATTCCACGGTGACGAACCCGTTGTGGACCCAGTACCGGGCAAACTCTCCCCCGTTCGCAGCCATGGACTGCGCCCGTTCGTTCTCGTGGTGAGGGAACAGGAGGTCCCTGCCTCCGCCGTGGATGTCAAAGGTGGGGCCGAGGAAATGGTTGCTCATCACGGAGCACTCCATGTGCCAGCCCGGCCGGCCCTCCCCCCATGGACTGGGCCAGTGAGGTTCGCCCGGCTTTGCGGTCTTCCAGAGCACAAAATCCATGGGATGACGCTTCTTCTCATCCACCGCGATCCGGCTGCCCGCCTGCATGTCCTCGAGCTTCCTTCCGGAGAGCTCACCATATTCGGGAAAGGCCTCCACGGAAAAGAAGACATCCCCCCCGGACTCGTAGGCGCATCCCTTTTCCACCAGGGTCTTGATCATCTCGATCATACCCCCGATGTGCTCCGTGGCCCTGGGCTCCTGGTCCGCCTTGGCCACGCCGATTCGCGCCATGTCCTCCCAAAAGGCCTCGATGAACTCCTGGGCGATGTCCGCGGGCTCCCGCCCGAGCTGCCCGGCCCGATCGATGATCTTATCGTCCACATCCGTGAAGTTGCGCACATAGGTCAGCGCATACCCCCGTGCCCGGAGATAGCGTGCCAGCACGTCGAAGACGATGGCGGACCGTGCATGACCGATGTGGCAGAGATCGTACACTGTGACCCCGCAGACGTACATGCCCACGCGTCCTTCCACCAGAGGATGAAATACCTCCTTTTTTCGATGCGCCGTGTTGTACAGCGTGATGGCCATGGCCCGTGTCCTCCACCGAATTCTGTTTATATCTTTCCGTATCCCCTCTGGGAGGGGATGCGGAATGTGCAAAGCTTCAATTTCCGAGGATCTTTTCAGAGGAAAAGGAAACCGGAGCGCCCCGGATCACGTGCAGTCCGTGGCAGCGCACAGGCACGCCACGGCGAACGCCTGGATTCCCTCTTCCCGGCCGCTGAATCCCAGACCCTCGGTGGTGGTCGCCTTGACATTGACGCGCTGGGGCGGGACCAAGAGTCTTTCAGCCAATCGCTCCTGCATGCCTGGAATGTGAGGCGCCAGCCGTGGGGCCTGGGCCACGATGGTCGCATCCACGTTATTCACGCCGAAGCCGTCCGCTCGAACCCATTCCATGACCTTGGAGAGCAGCGCCAGGCTGTCCGCATCCTTAAAAACCGGGTCCGAGTCCGGGAAGTGCCGGCCGATGTCCCCTTTACCCAGGGCGCCAAGCAATGCGTCCATCACCGCATGGGTCAGGACATCCGCATCAGAATGCCCCAGAAGGCCCCGATCCCATTCGATCAGGACCCCGCCCAAAATGAGCGGACGCCCACGGACCAGCCGGTGGACGTCGATTCCAAAGCCGATGCGAAACACGGTGTATTGCGCCTCTCCTTGAGCCGTGAGCCGAAGGTGGGGTCCCAGTCTCCGCCCCGCGTCCATCGCTCGGAATTGCCGGGAAACGTGAGCGACCTGCAGGCTCTTCAGTGAAACGTCAGTGACACGAGCTGCAATTCGTGCTCGAGCAACCCGAGCAGGGGGATCCGCCGCCACCCGACGAGGAGGGCGTGTAAGAGCCGCCCGACTTGAAGCTGCAGGCGGAAAGAATACGCTCCACCTCCTTCCCGCTGCACTCCGGGCAGATCACCTCGTCATTTCCGCCAATGACAATGCACTCGAACTCCTTGTTGCACGAGTTGCACTTGTATTCATAGATGGGCATATTTCGTTCTCCTGTTCCGCCGTGCGCGCCTCCTCAATTCAGGCGGCACAACGCGTGTTTCAAGCCGTTGGGGCCCCGCCTCCTCACCGCGGCTGAAAAAGCATGTCGTCCACCATCTGGCAGAGGAGGTGGCCCGCGAAGATGTGGGTCTCCTGAACCCTTGCCGTGACGCGACTCTCCACAACCAGGGACAGCTCGACCTCGGTTCGAAGACCCCCGCCGTCTCCTCCGAGGAGACCCGCCGTGTAAAGCCCCTGCTCCCGGGCCGCCTTAACGGCCTCAATGACG
>JASFQI010000291.1:0-6496 GCA_050115555.1 Desulfobacteraceae bacterium | reverse complement strand
GGCCGCATTCAGAAGCGGGCGGAGAAGGTCCTGGAAGACGCCGTGGCCATGCTCGAGGATGTTGCACAGATGGGTCTGATGGCAGCGATCTCCAAGGCCATGTTCGCCGATATCGCCCGGACGCGGGAAGGGGGTAAGGGGCTTTCCGGCGTGATTCCCAAGCAGGAAGGGTACAGCAATCCTTTCGAGGATCTGCTGCGTGAAGGGGGGTAAAGGCATGAATGCGGGATCACAGGCGGGTTCGGAGAGGGTCACGGCGTACGGGGACACGTGGGGAGACGGGGCGGTCCAGATGTCCTTTACCCTCCCGGTCCCGGCCGGGGAAAAGGCCCGTCAGGCCGCGCTGATTCTGGCGGGCAAGATGGGATTCCACGACACCCGGGTGGTCCTCATGGAGGGCATCGATCCGGGCTTTACCTTTTTCGTGGTGTACGGCCACATTCGGGAAAGCGTGGATTTCAGCACGATTCAGGTGCACGAGGTGGAGTACGAGATCATGGAGCCGGCCGAGATCAACCGCTTCATTCAGGAAACCTTCGGCCGGAAGATCGTGGTGATCGGGGCCTGCATCGGGAGCGACGCCCACACTGTGGGTATCGACGCCATCATGAACATGAAGGGCTACGACATGCACAAGGGCCTGGAGAGCTATCCCTGGATTCAAGCCGTCAACATGGGCGCCCAGGTCCCGTGCGAGACCCTGGTGGCCCGGGCCATGGAGGAGCACGCCGACGCGCTCCTCGTCTCCCAGGTGGTGACCCAGAAAAACGCACACCTGAAGAACCTCACGCGCCTCATCGAGATGCTCGAGGCCGAAGGGCTGAGCGAAGAGATGGTGCTGGTCGTGGGGGGACCGCACATCACCCCGGAGCTCGCCAAGGAGCTCGGCTACGATGCCGGTTTCGGACGCGGCACCTTTCCGGAGCACGTGGCCTCCTACCTGGTCCAGGAGTTGGCGCGCAGAATGGAGACGAGGTGACAGGCCCGATGGGAACGGCTTCCCTTTCACGGTGAACGGTCAGGAGGCCAAAGGAAGACGAAATGGAAAAACTCATCGTCACGGCTGCGGTGGTGGGTGCGGAGTTGACCCGGGAGGACACGCCCCATCTTCCGCTGACACCCGAGGAAATCGCCGAGGAAGCGCGCCGGGCCTGCGAAGCGGGAGCATCCGTTGTGCACCTTCATGCCCGGGATCCGGAGGGGCGGCCTACCCAGGATCGAGAAACGTATCGGGAAATCGTGGAGCGTGTAAGAGAACGCTGCAAGGCGGTCGTGCAGGTATCCACGGGCGGTGCCGTGGGCATGACGGCCGAGGAACGTCTCCAACCCGTGGGGCTTCGCCCTGAGATGGCCAGCCTGACCGCGGGAACAGTGAACTTCGGCGACGAGGTGTTCTTCAACCCGCGGGATCTGATGGTCCGGTTCGCCGAGGCCATGAAGGCCCACGGTGTCAAGCCGGAGATCGAGATCTTCGATGCGGGCATGGTCGCCAATGCCCTGTGGCTGGAAAGGAAGGGACATGTGATCGCCCCCCTCCACTTCGATTTCGTTCTGGGGGTCCCCGGGGCCCTTCCGGCGAGCCTCAAGAACCTGCTTCATCTCGTGGAAACCATCCCTTCAGAGTCTACATGGTCCGTGGCCGGCATTGGTCCGCACCAGCTTCCCATGGCCACCACGGCCGTGCTCCTCGGGGGGCACGCCCGGGTGGGCCTGGAGGACAACATGTACTACCGCAAGGGAGAGCTGGCCCGCGGCAATGCTCCCCTGGTGGATCGCGTGGTTCGCCTGGCCGGGGAGCTCGGACGGGATGTGGCCGAGCCGGCGGATGCCCGAGCGATTCTGGGCCTTGACGGATGAGTCTCTGGGACAGGATATGCCGGGTCTGTCCACGATCTCTGGCCGTTTTCGGCATGGCCAAGAACGCGGGCAAGACCGTTTCCCTGAATCACATTGCCGTTGCCGCTGAAAGGGAGGGTCGTGCGCTGGGCTTGACCTCTATTGGTCGGGACGGGGAAACATGGGATGTGCTTACGTACCGCAGAAAGCCCGCTATACAGGCTGAAGCAGGCACCCTCATCGCCACGGCCGAGATGTGCCTGGACGTGGGGACGGCGGTGCTGGAAACCGTGGAGCAGACATCCCTTGCCACACCGCTGGGACCCGTGGTTATGGCAAGGGTGCGGGCCCCGGGAACCGTGGAGGTGGCCGGGCCCAGCCGCGCGGAGCAGCTTCATACGGTGGTGGACCGGCTTCTTGCTCTGGGCGCTGAGCTGGTCCTCGTGGACGGAGCCATCGATCGACAAAGCCTGGCTTCGCCTCGCGTGACCCAAGGGTGCGTGCTGGCGACGGGTGCTATTCTGAACGAGGATTTGGACGAGGTGGTGAGGATCACGCAGGCCCGGGTTCAGCAGCTGATCCTTCCGGCCACGGCACAGGAGCTGAAGGCGGCATGGCGACCCGGAAGGGTGATCGTTCGGACCACCGGGGATCGCAGTCGCGAGATCGAGGCAGCCGCAGTCCTGAAAGGAGAAGCCCGCCTGCAGGAGATCGTTCGCGGGGAAGGGGCCTCCGTGCTGGTGGGCGGGGCCCTGACCGATTCCCTGCTTCTGGATCTCATGGGCAGCCCGGTCCGGGTCGTGGTACGGGATGCCACATGTCTTTTTGTGGACCATGCACAGGTGAAACGGTTTCTGGCCCATGGCGGGGTGCTGGAGGTGGTGAAGCCCCTTCAGCTGATTGCGGTCACGGTCAACCCGGTCTCCCCGGAGGGATGGGCGTTCGATGCCAGGACGTTTTTCGAGGCCGTCCGCGATGCCCTCGACGGGGTCCCGGTGTACGACGTGGTGGCAGGGTTTGGCGGAAGCCAAGATCAGGATTAAAGGGGTAAGGAAAAAGGAAAAAGGAAGAGAGAAGGGCTGGAGGGACCGAAGGTTCAATGCTTCGTCGCGGACTCCATTCGTGCCTGATTTTCGAACCACGAACCACGAATCACGAATCACCCCTTACCCCTTACCCCTTACCCCGTCAATCCTTCAATCCTTCAATCCTTGAATCCTTATTTTGAAGTTGAGGGAGGTTCGTCGTGAAACAAGGATGCCCATATGGATCGCACCGGGTGATCGAGCCCGAAGGGGTCCTCCCCCAGGCGGCGTGGAAGCTGGACAACACCATGGAGCCCGCGGACAACGAGCTCCTGATCGATGTGGACACGCTGAATATCGATGCAGCCAGTTTTCGGCAGATCCGGGAGGAGGCCGGCGGGGACAAAGAAAAGATCGGGCAGATCATCCTGCGTACCGTGGCCGAGCGCGGCAAGCAGCACAACCCCGTGACCGGGTCCGGGGGCATGCTTCTCGGGCAGGTGGCCCGGGTCGGCGAGCGCTTTCCTGGCGGGGTGAGCCCCGGCGAGAGGATTGCCACGCTGGTCTCCCTCAGTTTGACTCCCTTGAAGATTCGGAGCATCCTGGACGTGGACGAGGATCGGGATCAGGTCCGGATCGAGGGCAATGCCATCCTTTTCGCAAGCGGCATCTACGCCGCGCTCCCGGACGACCTTCCCGAAGACTATGCCCTGGCCATGCTGGATGTGGCCGGTGCCCCGGCCCAGACCGCCAAGCTGGTCCGGCCGGGTGAAACCGTACTGATTATCGGGGGCGGGGGAAAATCCGGACTCCTGTGTATGTACGAGGCTCGCAGGCGGACTGGGGTGACCGGGCGGGTTGTGGGGGTCTCCTACAGTAAAAAGGGATGTGAGCGCATTCGGAACGCCGGGTTCGCCGATGTGGTGATTCGCGCCGATGCCACGCGGCCGCTCGAGTTTTACCGGACACTTTCAATGGCCCTTGAAGGCGAGCTTGCCGACGTCACGATCAATTGCGTGGATGTCCCGGGAACGGAGATGGCCTCGATCCTGGCGACTCGGGATGAGGGAACGGTCTACTTCTTCAGCATGGCCACGAGTTTCACGGCGGCCGCCCTGGGTGCGGAGGGTGTGGGCAAGGATGTACGCATGCTCATTGGGAACGGGTACACTCAAGGCCATGCCGAGATCGTGCTGGATATCGCCCGCAAGGTCCAGCACCTTTTCTGACCCTTGCCTCACCTGAAAAACCCCGAACAGCGCTCGAAGGACACCCCAGGCATTTCGAGGAGCCCGGCGGCGGAAAGCACCCTCGGTAGAGGATGGGGGTCACCCATTAAAAGGCCCTCTGTAAAGGAATAAATACCCCCCACCCACCGGGAAAGAATGTTTTCCGGCAGAGTGAAACACGCGGCGGAATTGGCCAACAGGTCCTTTGCTCGTCACTGCACCCGGGATTTCAATTACTGGAGTGACGGCGATTTTGTCGCCGGTCCAGTCACCCATCTGGATCTAGAGCAGGCAAGGCAAGAGAGCATATCGGTTTTCATAGCGCACAGGCCCTCTATGTCTCGCAGCAAAGCAAACTGTGCACAATGCCCGGCCAACTCCTTCCGCCCTTTCCGGACGGCCAGAAAATCTTCGGTGCCATGACGTGTCCAAAAGGGAACAGGAATCTGTGGCTTAAAACCAACCCGTTGATGGCTCACGCCATGGGCAAAAACAAGCATAAGAACCTATTTGGGTGGAGCGGCTTTCCAATCAGGTCTCATGGTTTCACCAACCCCCATAAAGGTTCACCGCTCCAGCCAACTGTTACGCAAAGAGCTTCGCGGCATCAAAGGGCTCGTTGCGTGTCATCACAACATAGGCCGCCCTGGCAAGCTTGGCGGCCAGGGAGCTATGGGCCACCATTCGATGTCTCTTTGACAGCTTTCGATTGTAGAAAGCCCTGGCATAGGGATCGGAGCGTCTGGCAAATTCGGCTGCCTCGCTAAAGGCCCAGCACAGATATTTGTTCCCGTTTTTCTTGTTCCCCTTGCCCTTGCTCTTTCCATTGCTGATCCTGTTGGTGGGTACCTTCCGGCAATAGGATACATAGTCTCCGATCGTCGGGAAACGCTCGATCACCCCGGTCTCCATCATGATCGTCAGGGCGAGGATACGACCCACGCCGGGAATCGTGTTCAAAAAGCGGAACGTAGGCTTGATGCTGACCTTTTCCAAAACGACCCTTTCGATCTCCCGAATTTTTCGGGTAAAGAAATCGATGGCCTCTTTGCTCACTTTTCCACTGAGAGCCAGATCTTCGTTGGAAGAAAGGAGAGGCTCAATCCGGTTCTCTCGAAGTCGCTTCATATCATTGGCGCTAACCTTGAACCCTCAGTTGCGTTGGATGATGCCCTGTAAACTCAGAATGATACTCGTTCGTAACCGGACCAAGTGCCCCCGTTTTCGAAGCAAATCCCGAATCGGACGTTCCTCCTTGGGATAGATATAGCCTTCAGGTAGAATCCCGAGGCGCATCATGTTGGCAAGCCAGAAAGCATCGTGGACATCATCACTGGACTTCAGTCCTTTGTACTGTTGGATAGCGGATGGGTTGGCCAGGTGAACCCGATATCCCTCATCCATGAGGGCATCCACAAGCCAGTACCAGTTGAAGGTGGATTCCACCACAATGCCCTCCTCGACTTTGACAGCTGAAATGGCGGATTCCTTTTGATTTTGAAGGGTTAGCGTTTTCGCGATGTCGATTTTCGTACTACAAATCCTGCAACTGCTTGATTTTCGGGAAGGAAAGCTCCAGCTGCTGGAAGATCGCCTTGTGCTCCTCGCCCAGGGCGGTGATCACCGGGGCCTTGGCCCCGTTCAGGACCACCTGCCCGGCCTTGATCTGCCTCAGCTTCTCGAGCGCGGTCTTGGCGGAGATCCTCAGGGGCTGGAGCCGAGATGTCATGTACCGCTCCATCTGAAGCGCCATGACACAGAGAAACACATGGGCCCGGATGCGCCGCTCCGTCCAGTGGTAGAACGGTCGGAGCTTGAGCGTGCTCTTCATGCTCCGGAACCCCCGCTCGATGAGCTGGAGTTCCTTGTAGCGCCGGATGACGTCTTCCGGAGGAAGATCACAGAGCGTGGTCTCCACCACCAGCTTTCCGTCGATGAGCTTTTCCCAGTGCCGTGCCGCACTATCGGAGGTCACCCGCAGCCCCTTCCGGGGCCCCAACTCGAGCTTGTAGCAGCGCAGGAGATTGTGCCGCTTGAGGTAGTCGCGCACCTGAAGGAGTGCCCCTTCCGGGGACAGGGGCCGGCCCCGGGCCTTGCCCTCCTGGGTCTTGCGGAGCCGGGCGCGCACATCCTGGATAAAGGCGTTGGCCTTTTCCAGGGCCGCCTCCCGGCGCTTGCGCACGGCCGAAGCCACTTCCGGATTGTAGGCCATCACAAACTTGATCCCCTCCCGCTCCTCCTCCCGGTACTGCTCCCCGGCCTTGGGATCGGTGTTGAGCTCTTCATGGGTGGTGGTGACCAGATCCTTGATCTCATTGTTCTGCCTCAGGCGGTGGCAAACGATGAAGCCCAGGTCCTCTCCCATGAGGTACTCCAGATTCTCCTCGCTCAGCATCCCCCGATCGC
>JASFQI010000290.1:0-6498 GCA_050115555.1 Desulfobacteraceae bacterium | reverse complement strand
CCAGTGTGGTGGCGCTGGAGGAAACGGAGTTGCTCTCTCTTCAGGGCAAGACCTTACTGGATGCCATCCGGACCCATCCCTCCATCGCCATGGAGCTTCTCCAGACCTTGAGCCAACGCGTGCGGGCCCTGGAAAAGAGCCTGATGAACACGTTCGGGGGCCTTTTGCCCATTTGTGCCAACTGCAAGCGCATTCGGGACGACAATGGGGCATGGGTCCCGATGGAGACGTATATCTCGGACCGGTCCGATGCAGAGTTCAGTCACAGCATCTGCCCGTCATGCCGGAGTGTGCTTTATCAGAGCCTTTCATGAGTCTTAGGGCCCTTTTCGGGTACAGTATGTTCCGCCCCTGCCGGCCGTGAGGAAATCCCCGTTTAGACCCCTCCCTGTTTTGCTTGACGCCATTCAAAACGCGATGTAAAAAGGCGCTTATATCAAAAATGATATAAGCGCCTTTTCAAGTCCGCCATCCCCGGTGGGATGGCGGATGCTTTTGGTCCAGTGCGACCGGCGGGCGAATCAGGGGGATTTCCGGGGATGGAATGGAGACACGCAGAAATCATCAACCATGAGGAGCGGGAACGGATCGCGGCATTCAATCACGAGCTGGAATGCGAAGCCGTCCCTTTCAGGCTGAACGAAACGGTTCTCGAGCGCAGCCTGCATCGTCTCGAGGCCTTGGACGTGGGCACAAGCGTGGCCTACTGGATGACATACGCCCGAGTGGCTGAGTTGGTCCTTTTCTGTGCGGGCGGCTATGCGGATGCCATGGAATTCAGGGCCGCAGGCGATCTCCTCGTGAATCCCCGTTGCGTCTTGATTCATCTTCCTTCGGATTCGCGTACGGTGATCAAGGACCGACACCGCCCCCTCACGGAGCAGTTTGCCCATGTCGCATCCAAAAGGAGCTCGGTGGTGCAGTGGCTGAAGCGCAATGCCGTCGTTCAAGTGAGCCGCAAGCCGCTCCTCCCTCTCATGGCGTCCAGGCTGAGATCCTCCGGTGCGCTCTCAGAGGACTACCTGGAATCGGTGGATGCGCGCATGCGGAAGCTTGCGGATACCCTTGCGTTTTTCGCACTGAGAAGGGAATCCGTAATTTTCGCGGCGGGGAATCCCCCGGAAGCCGTACCTCCTTGCGAACAGGAGCTTCGAATGCAGAACCGGTGCGGCTTCGATTTGCAGGAGTTCAACGCCTTGGGAGGGGCCCTGGAAGAGATGCTCGGCGTTTCAAAGACAGGCCCGGAGTGCTTTTCCGACGAGATATGCCGTTTCTCCAAGGCCCCGTTTTCACTCAATGTCGACGGTCTCGCATAAAGCCGCCCGCTCGCCGTCGACTACGTTGTAAGGCCTTGGAATTGCTAGGGGCAAATCTCCTGCTTCCTGCTTTTTGCGACTCCATCCACGTTCAGCGCGCTTGAGAAAGGCAGCGCGGGTTCCCTCGCAGCTCCCGGTTTTTCTCTACTCCTCCAGACCCATGGCCCGGGCCACCAGTTCGGCGATATCCAGATCACGGACTTCGGTATCCCGTGCGGCCAGGCCGTCTTCCAGCATGGTCATGCAGAAAGGACAGGCCGTAGCGAGAACGGCCGGCGTCCCGCTCGCTCGATCCTGAAGGGTCTCTTCGGCCTGGTCCACGCGGCGGTCGTTCACACGCTTGTCCTGATCCTCCTCGATCCAGGTGAGCCCCCCTCCCGCGCCGCAGCACATGGCATATTCCCGACACCGTTCCATTTCCACGGTCTCCAGGCCGGGGATGCGCTCGAGGATCTCCCGTGGCGCGTCGAAGATGCGGTTGTGACGGCCGAGATAACAGGAGTCGTGGTAGGTGGCCACACCCTCGACCGGCCGATCCAGGGAGATCCTGCCGCTCGCGGCCAGGTCACGAATCAGCTCGGCATGGTGCACCACCCGGTAGTGGCCTCCGAAGTCAGGGTAATCCTTGACAAACGTGTTGTAGCAGTGGGGGCACAGGGTGAGGATGCGCTCCACTCCGTAGTTCCCCAGGGTCTCCACGTTCGTCTCCGCCTGCACCTGAAAGAGGTACTCGTGGCCCATGCGACGGGCAGGATCGCCGGTGCAACGCTCCTCCTCGCCGAGCACGGCAAAGGAGACGCCGGCCGCGTTCAGGATGCGCACCAGACTCCGGGCGATCTTCTGGTTCCGCGGGTCAAAGGCGGCGGAGCACCCGACCCAGAAGAGGTAATCCACGGTCTCTCCAGCCTCGGCCACCTCGGCCATGGTGCGGATTTCGAGCCCTTTGGCCCAGTCCATTCGTGCTGTGGGGTGCTCGTTCCAGGGATTGCCCCGCTTTTCTATCCCTGCAAACACCTCGGCAAACGTCTCCGGGTAAGCGTCCTGCATCATGACCTCGCTGCGACGAAGCTCCAGGATCTTGCTCAAGGGGTCAATGCCGGCGGGACAGGCCTCCACGCAGGCCATGCAGGTAGTGCAGGCCTCGATCATCCCGGGCTCGATTCCGGCCTCCAGGATTCGACGGGCCTCGCCGGGTTTTCCCAAGGGCGGCCGTTCCTCGTTGACCTGGCGGCGAAGTCCAAAGACCACCTCACGCGGAGAGAGCGTCTTGCCCGCGATGTGGGCCGGGCAGTTGATCTCGCAGCGGCCGCACTCGGTGCAGGCGGCCACGTCCAGCAGGTCCTTTCTGGAGAGCTCCGCCAGGGTGTCGAAGCCAAGCACTTCGTCCCGCTCAAAGGCCCCTTCAACGTCCAGCGGTGCAAGGCGTCCTCGAGGCCGCAGATCCCGAAAGAACAGGTTGATCCCGGCCGTGAGCATGTGCATGGCCTTGGGTGCATAAGGCAGGTAGGCCAGACCGGCCAGGGCCAGCACGGCGTGGACCCACCAGAGGCCGGCGTGCCAGGGTCGGAGCGCGCCGGGGGCGGCTTCGGACCAGAAAAGGGAAAGGCTATACCCCACAGGGGACCATCCGGGAGCATAGGAAAGTTCCGAAGAGGTCTCCGCCAGACGAAGTCCCTCCACGAAAAATCCGGTCAGGGCGATTCCCAGAAGCCAGACGGGCAGAACCCAGTCCGACCGCTGCCGCTTCAACTGGGGCCGCTTCAATCCGTATCTCCTCAAGAGAGCGATCCCCAAGCCTGCAATCAGCAGCACGCCGAAAACGTCCAGTACGACCTCGAAGCCCAGAAAAAAGCCCCCGAACCAGATACCGTGATCCCGCCCCAGAATTTTCTGAAAAAGGTCGTACTCCACGGAAACGACGGCGGTCCCTAAAAACAGCACGATCATGCCCCACATGATGGCGAGATGCATGGCACCGGCCAGTGGGTGTTTCTCGGAGACGGTCCGGTTGAAAACAAGATCGCCAAGAAAACGGCCTACCTGGCTGCGGATGCGTGTCCAGGATACGGCAAGCGTCTTCCCGCTCAGGACGCGGCGTGCGTTCACATAGATGCCGTATCCGAAAAAGGCCAGCGACACGGCGGCCAGGATGTAAAGGACGACCTCGCCGGTGAACGGGATGTTCCAAAGGATCTCTCGGGTGACCATGAGGACCTCCTGCCTTTCACCCGGAGAGGCGGTAGCGTGCTTTCCGGGAGGGGACGAAAGTGCTTGGCTCGCGTATTCCTCATCCCGCTGAAGCGGGACTGCGGGGAATCCCGAATGCCTCGGGCGTGTGAAGGCGATGTCCCTTCCGTCGTTTTTGGCTTGACAACGCCTTTTTGAAAGAGAATACTGGTGCAAAAAATAAATTGCAAGAAAAATATTCAACCAATATATCGGTGGAAGGTATGGCGGAAAACTCAATATACACGGAGATCAAGAGGCGCATTGTCCTCTTGGATTACGAGCCGGGACAGGTGCTGCGCGAAAAGGACCTGATCGAGGAGTTCGGCGTCAGCCGAACCCCGGTGCGGGAATCGCTCATCCGGCTCGAAGCGGAAGGGCTCGTACGTATCTTTCCCAATCAGGGCACGATCGTCTCCGAGGTGAGCTTTCAGCAGCTCAAGGATGTCTTTGAAATCCGATCGTTCCTGGTGCGCCTGACCGGCCAACTGGCAGCGGCGCGGATCACGCAGAAAGAGCTCGATCGCCTGAGGGGGCTGATCGACCGAATGAAGTCGGAGAAGGATCCCAAGGCGTTGATGCGTATCGACTCGGAGGTCCACGACCTCGTCAACCAGGCCACCAAGAACGACGTTCTTGTAAAGATCCTGGGCATGCTTCGGGACCAGGCTGTGCGGATCTGGACATTTTCCCGGGCCGACGACGACTACTACGGCAGGCTGCCGGAGGAGTTCGAGGAACTGTTGAAGGCCCTGGAGGCGCGCGACGAGGACGCGTGCGCGCACATTCTGGAGAAACACACGAGACGTTTCATCGAGCACATACGAAGCCAGCTCACGTGGTAGTAGCTTAACGGATCGCACGCCTTTTCATGCGATCCACGAACACGAACCACGAATCACGAACCACGAGAATCACCGGCCGGCGAATCGCCGGGGGACGAGACACACCCCGTTTCAAGCGTCGGCCTCCAGATCACCACACTCAGAAACGAACAGGGAGGGACAGGAGCCATGAGTACGTTTCCCAAGCAGGCGCGCGTGGTCGTCATCGGAGCCGGCATCGTCGGCAACAGCGTGGTTTACCACCTTGCGAACAAAGGATGGAAGGACATGGTGCTGCTGGACAAGGGGCCGCTGCCCAACCCGGGCGGATCTACAGGGCATGCATCCAATTTCATCTTCCCCGTGGATCACGGCAGGACCATGACACAGATCACCCTGGACAGCACGGAGCAGTATAAATCCATGGGCTTGCACCGGGAGAGCGGCGGCATCGAGCTGGCCCAGACCCCAGAAAGGCTCGAGGAGCTCAAGCGCCGTATGGCCTCGGCCAAGTGCTGGGGGATTGAAGCGGAGCTCCTGGACCCGGACGGTGTGCTGAAGCTGTTCCCGTGGGTGAACAAAGAAAAAATCCTGGGAGGGTTCTACACCCCCTCATGCGGTGTTGTGGACTCCCTTCAGGCCGGCACCGTGATGCGGGAGAAGGCCCAGGAAATGGTCGCCCTGAGCGTCTTTGCCAACACCGAGGTTCTGGACATCGAGGTGGAAAAGGGCCGCGTGAAAGCGGTGAAGACCAGCCGGGGCGACGTTGAGGCCGAGGTCGTGATGATCGCCTGCGGCGTGTGGAGCCCGCGCATTGCCGAGATGGCGGGCGCCTCCATTCCTCTGGTCCCTGTGGGTCACCAGATGATCGATGCGGGGCCTGTCCCGCAGTTCGCCCAGGCCAAGGGGGAGATCGAGTACCCGATTCTTCGGGACATGAGCACCCTCATGTACGAGCGCCAGGCCGCGGCCAACCTGGAGATCGGCTCCTATGCCCATCGTCCGATCCTTTATGATCCCAATCAGATTCCTTCCATCGACGAGGCCAAGCTCTCCCCCACGGAGATGCCGTTCACCAGGGAGGATTTCGAACCCCAGTTGGAGCAGGCCCTGGACCTGCTTCCAGAGATGCTCGACCACGACTCCGTGGAGATCCAGTACGCCATCAACGGGCTGATCTCGCTCACGCCGGACGCTGCCCCCGTGGTCGGCGAGATGCCCGAGGTCAAGGGCCTCTGGTCCGTGGCCGCTGTATGGATCAAGGAAGCCCCGGGGATTGGCCGCCTGGTGGCCGAGTGGATCACGGACGGGGCCCCGGAGATCGACCCCAACGAGGTGGACATCGCCCGCTTCTACCCCTATGCCCGTACGAAGACCCACGTGTGGGAGCGGGCCCGGGAGGGTTTCAACAAGACCTACGGGATCGTGCATACGTACGAGCAGTGGCTGTCTTCCAGGGATATGCGATTGAGCCCGTTCCACGACAGGACGAGCGATCTGGGGGCGGTCTACTTCGAAACCGCCGGCTGGGAGAGGCCCCACTGGTACGAGTCCAATCAAAAGCTCCTGGAGGAGTATGGCGACCGGGTCAATGATCGACCCAACGAGTGGGACAGGAGGTGGTGGTCGCCGATCATCAATGCCGAGCACCTGGCCATGCGGGACCGCGTCGCCATGATCGATCTGAGCGCCTTTGCCATCTTCGACGTGGCCGGCCCCGGCGCCCTGGACTATGTGCAGAAGATGGCCGTCTCCCAGATGGACGTGCCCGTGGGCCGTGCGGTTTATACCCTGCTCCTGAACCCCTTCGGGGGCATCCGGTCCGACCTGATCATCGTGCGCCGTGCCGAGGACGCCTTCCGTGTGATCACGGGCGGGGGACACGGCGGTGTGGATAAGAAGTGGTTCCAGGATCACCTGCCCGAAGACGGGTCGGTCCAGCTCCACGACCGGACATCGGGCCTTTGCACGGTGGGCGTATGGGGGCCTTCGGCCCGCGACCTGGTCCAGTCGGTCACGGAGGACGACATGTCCGCAGGCGGGTTCCCTTTCGGCACGGCACGGCAGATCACCATCGGCGCCGTGCCGGTGTGGGCGCTTCGCATCTCCTACGTAGGCGAGCTCGGGTGGGA
>JASFQI010000289.1:0-6532 GCA_050115555.1 Desulfobacteraceae bacterium | reverse complement strand
CTATAGGTAGAACCACGGCCCAAACGGAGCAGGGCCGACCAAAAATCGAAACATGCCCGTGGGTACGAGAGAAAAAACGCTGCTGCGACAATACCCAACCAAAACCTTAAGATCGACGGGCTGCTAGATACATATGAATTTTAAGATCTGATGAATTTCTTCAAGACAGTTTGACATAGAAACAAGCGCTACTCCTGACCTACAACAAGCTTTTGATTGTGAGTTGTTGTCACCTTTGTTTAGCAAAGCCATTTTCGAGCCCGGGTTGGCATACTTGGAGGCCTTCACCGCAGCATTTCACGAAGCGGAAATGTTTTGAATTTTTATAAAAAGTTGTCAAGAAAATACGAAATAGGTTACATCCTCACTGGAGAAGGCGTGTCATGGAAACAATGACCGTTGGTGAACTCAAAGCAAAATTTTCCTCTGTCTTGGAGCGCTTGAAACGAGGGGAAGAGGTCGTGATCAGCTATGGGAAGCGTCGAGAAAAGGTTGGCGTTCTTATCCCTTACAACCGCTTTCATTTGCAGAAGAAAAAGCGACTAGGGCTCCTCAAGGGGAAAGCTACCTGCATCATTCACGATGACTTCAAGATGAGCGACCAGGAACTGTTGGATTCATGAGTCTTCTCGACACTCATGTGCTCCTTTGGGCTCTGCTGTCACCAGAAAAGTTGAGCAAAACGGCAATTCGAGCGATCGAAGAACCTGGCTCCGAGCTTTTGGTAAGTGTACTGACTTTTTGGGAAATTTCGCTGAAATTTTCGCTCGGAAAAATCGAGCTCAAAGGAATTGCCCCTGAGGATCTCCCTGAAGCAGCGGAAGCATCTCGATTTTCCTTGATCGACGTGACGCCTCAGGAAGCGGCTTCCTTTCATCGCCTCCCCAAGCGGGCGCACAAGGACTCTTTCGATCATCTACTCGTCTGGCAAGCCATTCAACGCAATCATACCCTCGTATCTAGAGACCGGAAGATACGCCAATACATCGACTGCGGACTCATACAATTGTGGTAATCGTAACTGGGGACATGGTCATTGGGGACGTGGTTAAGTTTATAAATACTTTTCTAATATTTATAAACTTAACCACGTCCCCTCTAAGGAAATTCATTTTGAATTTTATTGCTAATAAAATAAAGTTTTCGGCGATTTTTATATCAATATTTATTTTTATCTTATTAAATATATTTATATTTATCCTAGATTCACTGATATCAAAAAGCAACAACATAATTGCATTTATGACTTATATTACAATTTTACAATATTCTACCTTAGTTGTCTGTGGATATCTTGCTGCACTATTTGCAAAAAAATCAGGCATAATTTATTCAGTACTATTTGGTTTTGGGATATTTATTATTTTAATCATATACCAAACATTCTGTTCAACATCTTTAGAAATGGTCATTTATTCGATTCACAATAATGTCATTTTTTGGTTTTTTATAAGCATTTTATTTCCATTTTTAGGAGGTTTAATTTGGTATTTACAGACTTTATTTAAAAAAATTATCATTAAGTGAAGACCATCAACTCTATTACTTTTCCTATCGGATGAATAAATTTCCCTTTCTCATCCTCTTCTTATCAGCAATGCTCTCAAATTTTTGTCCCGGCCGTGCCTGCGACTGCGGCCTCGATGGACCGGATGGACGTAATCACCGCCTCGTTTCCGGTGCGCTCCACAAACGCGAGACAGGCCTCGATTTTGGGGCCCATGGAACCGGGCGGAAAGTGTCCTTCTTTCAGGTAGCGCCTTGCCTCATCCGGCAGGACATGGTCGAGAAACTCCTGGTCGGGCTCTCCGTAGTGAAGGGCCGCGCCCTCCACGTCCGTTGCGATCACAAAGAGATCCACACCCACCTCTTCTGCCAGCCTGGCGCTGGCCAGGTCCTTGTCGATCACCGCGTCCACGCCCTCAAAGGAACGACCCTCCCGAATGACCGGGATTCCTCCCCCGCCGCAGCAGATTACGATGAAATCCATGTCCAGGAGCGCGCGGATCTCCTTTTTCTCCACAATGGTCACGGGCTTGGGTGAGGCCACCACGCGGCGAAACCCTTTGGCTGTTTTCACGACCTGAAAGGGGAGGCCGGGGAGATCTTCCTCACCATAAACCGGTCCGATGGGTTTGGAAGGGTTTTTGAAAGCCGGGTCGTTTTCATCCACCACTACATAGCTGATCAGGCTCACCAGGGGTTTCTGGGCGTCTGGGCCCAGGGCCATGAGCTCGGTATCCAGGGTGGATTCGATCATGTACCCGATCTGGCCCTGGGTCTGGGCCACCAGGATCTCCAGGGGAAGCCGAGGCACATCGCTTCGTGCCTCCTGTTGGAGCAGGAGGTTTCCCACCTGGGGACCGTTTCCGTGGGTGATGAGGACGCGGTAGTCCTGTGAGAGGCGGGCGATCTGTCGGATGGGCATCTTCAGGTTTTCGAATTGCTCCTCGATCAACCCCTGCTGGCCCTTTCGGATCAGGGCATTTCCGCCCAATGCAATGAGCAATGTCTTCTTCCTGGCCGGAGCGCTCATGCCCCCTCCTTCCCGCCCGCCTTTTCAAGGTGCCTCAAAAGCACCTCTTCCAGGATAGGGGACCCGTGGTCGCGGTACTCGTACCGGACCCGAAGCGCCTCTTTGGTGATGTTCACGATGCGGGTCAGCTGGATGGGAGTTGCAAAGAGCACTAGCTCCGCGTCCGAACGTTTGATGGTCGTTTCAAGGTCCCGGATCTGGGCCGGGCTGTATCCCATGGCCGGCAGAACCGGACCGGTGTGGGGATATTTTTCATAGGTCTTCTGAATGGAGCCCTTTGCAAAAGGCCTGGGATCCACGATCTCCGAGGCGCCGAACTGGCGGGCCGCGATGAACCCGGCCCCTGTGGGCATCTCCCCGTGGGTAATGGTGGGTCCATCCTCCACCACGAGCACCCGGCGGCCCTTCACCCGTTCAGGGTGGGAGATCAGGACCGGGGATTCGGCCAAGACCCGGTCCGCCTTGGGGTTGTGCTCCCGAATGGACGCCTCCACCTGTGCCACCTTTTCAGGGTCCGCCGTATCCACCTTGTTGATGATCGCGATATCCGCCATGAGCATGTTGGTCTCGCCCGGGAAATAGCTTCGTTCGTGCCCGGGCCGGTGGGGGTCAAAGAGCACGATGTGCACGTCAGGCCTGTAAAACGGCGTGTCATTGTTGCCACCGTCCCAGACGATGATGTCCGCCTCTTTTTCCGCTTCCTCGAGGATTCGGCCGTAATCCACGCCCGCGTATACCGTAATCCCCTGATCCACCAGGGGTTCGTATTCCTCCCGCTCTTCAATGGTGCACTGCTGGGTTTCAAAATCCTCGTACGATGAAAACCGCTGAACCGCCTGGGAGCGAAGATCCCCGTAGGGCATGGGATGGCGGATTGCCACCACCCGGTGCCCCTTCTCCCGAAGAATGGAGCAGACCTTGCGGGTGGTCTGGGACTTTCCGCACCCGGTCCGAACCGCACACACGGCGATCACGGGCTTTTCGGACCGAAGCATGGTGTAGGTCGCACCGATCAGGATGAAGTCCGCTCCGTGCGCCATGACCAGGGACGCCTTGTGCATCACCTCGGCATAGGGCACGTCGCTGTAGGAAAAGGCCACCAGGTCCGCGTGGTTTGTCTGGATGAGCCGGGCCAGATCTTCCTCGGGAAAAATCGGGATCCCCTCGGGATAGGCCGCTCCGGCCAGTTCCGCCGGATACCGCCTTCCCTCGATATCCGGTATCTGCGTGGCCGTAAAGGCGACCACGCGATAGCGGGGATTGTCCCTGAAGTAGATGTTGAAGTTGTGAAAATCCCGTCCCGCAGCGCCCATGATGATTACGGTTTCGACCATGGAAAAGATCCCCTTTTCAGTTCAAGGCTTGCCCGTCTCAGGCGGGTTCCAGTTTCAAGGTCTGTCATTTTCTCACACAGAGCCGCAGAGGACAACACCGCCACAAACCTGTAGTGTGGAAAATGGGGACGTGGGTAAGTTCAAAAGTTTTTTGTAAAAACTTTTGAACTTACCCACGTCCCCAATTGTGTTCCCAATTATGTTTGCTCTTGAATACGTGCGCGGGAAGAGGCAGGATTGTTGGATTGCTTTTATTATACCACTGGAGGGACCTCATGCGATTCGTGATCATCGGAGGAGACGCCGCAGGCATGAGCGCGGCCAGCCGCGCACGCCGAAACCAGAAGGACCTGGAGATCATTGTGCTGGAAGCCACCGGAGACGTGTCCTACAGCGCATGCGGTATGCCGTACAACCTGGCCGATCCTGAGCGGGACATGGACGATCTCGTGGTCCGTGAGGCCTCGGTCTTCCGGGAAAAGCAGGGCATTGACCTGCGCCTTGGCCACCGCGCCGAGGCCATTGACCGACAGGCCAAAAAGGTCAGAGGAACCACCTCGGACGGATCCCCGTTCGGGGTGGCCTATGACAAGCTCCTCATCGCCACCGGAGCCAGCCCCATCATTCCGAATATCCCGGGCGCGGACCTTCCGGGCGTGGTGGCGCTCAAAAGCCTGGAGGACGGCCGCAGGATCAAACAGCTCATGGCCGAACGGAATGTCAAGCGGGCCGTGATCGCGGGCATGGGCTACATTGGTCTGGAAATGGCCGAGAGCTTTCATGAGCGTGGTGTTCACGTGGATATGGTCAAGCCGCGGGCCCAACTCCTGCCCTGGATGCATGAGCAGCTCTCCGCACTGATTCAGGAGGAACTGGAGGCCCACGACGTCGGGCTGCTGACCGGGCAGAGGATCGAGGGCATCGAGGCAGCCGGGGACGGGCTTCGGGTCAAGTGCACGAGCATGGAGCTGGACACCGACCTGGTGCTCTTTGCCATCGGCGTCCGCCCGAGCAATGAGATCGCCAAGCAGGCAGGCCTGGACCTGGGGCCCGGCGAGGCCATTGCCGTGAACCCCTCTCTTCAGACCACGGACCCTGACATTTACTCCGTAGGCGACTGTGCCGACGCCTTTCACGTAGTCACCGGGCAGCGGGTCTGGGTCCCGCTCGCGCTTCGCGCCAACCGTGGCGGCCGGGCCGTGGCCGACCACGTGACCGGGGCCGAGGTGGCACTCCAGGGCATCGCAGGAACCGCAATCTTCAAGGTGTTCGATCTCCAGGTGGCCCGCACCGGGCTCTCGCTGAAAGAAGCCCAGGATGCCGGGTTCGATCCGGTGGAGTCGGTCATCTTTGCCCGAAGCCGCGCACACCGCCACCCAGGGGCAAGCCGCCTCGGGGTCTACATGATCGCGGATCGAAAAACCAGGAAGCTCCTCGGGGTCCAAATCCTTGGAAGGGAAGGCATCCACCGCATCGACGCCGCGGCCGTGGGGCTCCACGCGGGCATGACCGTAGAGGAGTTTCACGAGTGCGATCTGGCCTATGCCCCGCCCTTTGGTCCCACCTGGGATCCCCTGCACATCGCGGCCCAGCAGGTGATGAAACAACTACAGGATTAAGGATTAGAGGGGTAAGGATTGAAGGGGTAAGGATTAAGGATTACGAAAAACCGGGCCTACCCCTTATCCCTTAATCCTTTAATCCTGTCGTTTTCCCTTTACCCCTGAACCCTTCAATCCTGCCCTTCTGCCCCTTACCCCTTCAATCCTCTAATCCTGCCTACTGGCCCTTTACCCCTTAATCCTTCAATCCTGAATCCTGAATCGCTCCGTCAATCCTGCTCTTTCACCTGATGCCGCCCCTCCACCTTCACATTCACCTTTCACACAGGGGTTCTCCCTTTATCCTTTATCCTTTATCCTTTCTTCTGCCTCAACCTCTTCCAACACCTTCCTGTCCGCCCGGGAAAAGGGAAGCCCTCCCCACGCCGGTGCAGCGACCCACTGCCATCCGTCACAGTCCCGAGCCTGCGGTCTACCCTTGACACGCCGGCAAACATGGGCCTGAAGCGTCAGACGAAAGTGGCTGTACACGTGCTCCACCACTGCTGAGGGGTCGGCCTCCGAATGCACCTGGAGCCCTACCTCTTCGGCGACCCGCTTCTCCAGCGCAAGGGCCGGGGCCTCTCCCTCCCCCACCTCGCCGCCCGGCAGCTTCCAGAGCCCCCCCAGCAGGCCGCGATCTGCGCGTTTCACCACCAAAAGCCTGCCCTGATCGTCCTGAATCACCGCCGCGACCGCCAGCCTGTGGGGAATGGGCTTTCGCCTTCCCTTGACCGGAAGGGCCTCGGGATCCCCCTCCTTCTCAGCCACACACAGGCCTTCGAGCGGACACACGCTGCATCGCGGGGCACGTGGCGTGCAGACATCTGCCCCGAGGTCCATGAGGGCCTGGTTGAAGTCCCCGGGCCGTTCGACCGGAACCAGGACTTTTGCGTGTGCATCCACAGCGCGAAGTCCCGGGCCCCGATCCACGGGGTCCCGAATCCCGAAGACCCTGGACAGCACCCGGCGGACATTGCCGTCCACCGTGGCCTCGGGCATTCCAAAGGCAAAGCTCAGGATGGCGCCTGCCGTGTACGGACCGATCCCGGGAAGGCCTA
>JASFQI010000288.1:0-6544 GCA_050115555.1 Desulfobacteraceae bacterium | reverse complement strand
AATCCGAGCGTGAGGCTCGGGTATGTGGGCGTGCCGCCCATTTTCAGCGACCTGTACGAAACTCTGGAGCGCCTGGGGGCACGGGTGGTCTTTAACGAGGTGCAGCGTCAGTTCAGCCTGCCGGGGCCGGACCGGGACCTCCTGGACTGCTACCTCGACTATACCTATCCCTATGATATCGGCGCCCGTATCCAGGATATCCGGCAGGCCGTCCGGGAAAGGCGACTCCACGGAATCATTCATTACACCCAGACCTTCTGCCACCGCCAGATTCACGACATTCTGATTCGGGAGGCCGTGGAGGTACCGGTGCTCACCCTGGAAGGGGATCGACCCGGAGGGCTCGACGGAAGAACCCTCACGCGGGTGGAGACCTTTCTCGAAATGTTGAAAGGTTTGTGAGCGGGCTTGGTTCGGGCGTATCCTGAACCGCTTAAGTGGAATGTGTGGCTGAACAAAGGAGCACGATAGTTGTAATGGGCTTTGACGCGACGAAAAGCCTTGTTCCGCTGGTTCTCGTGCTGCTCATTGCGGTGGCGGCCGGCGGATGCGCCTCGAAAGCCCCTTCGCCTGCTTCTGTTCCTGTCGTGTCCGAGCCCGCACCGGAAATAGAAGAAACGGGCTACACGATCCAGATCGGTGCGTTTTCCGTTCTCGGGAATGCCGTGCGGCTCGCCGCTTATTTCAGGCAAAAGGGAGAGGACGCATACTACTTCCGCCACGAATCCGGTCTGTACAAGGTGCGGTTCGGTGACTTTCCCACGAGGCAGGCCGCGTTTGCCCGTGCGCGCAGCCTGGTGGAAGAGGGCCTGGTGGATGTCTACTACATTGTGGGTCCCGAGGACTATGCCCTGGCCCGATCCCGCATTTACGGAACCGGCATGCTTCGGGAGGAGATCGTTCGCACGGCCCGGGGATTCATTGATCTGCCTTACCAGTGGGGGGGAACATCACCCGAAGAAGGGTTTGACTGCTCCGGGTTGACCAAAGCCGCCTACCAGATGAACGGCATCAACATTCCCCGGTCCTCCAGAGGGCAGTTCGAAAAAGGGCGTTCCGTGCCCCTGGAGGACGTGAAAAAGGGGGACCTGGTGTTCTTTTCCATTCGGAGTGGCAGAAAGGTCAGCCACGTAGGGCTCTATGCCGGGAACGGCATGTTCATTCATGCTCCCGGCAGCGGCAAGCGTATCCGCGAGGATTCCTTGTCGAATGCCTACTTTCAGAGGCATTACGTGGGGGCCCGAACCTACCTCTAGTTCGTGTCCTGAAAAGGACCCTTGTCCGCACGCCCTCTATCCTCTGGTATGGAGAGGTCGTACCCCTTACCTCGGCGCTAGTACTTGATGAGCTGGTCCCAGAAATCCGGGTCCGATTCCTTCCAGTTGGGTCCGAACCGTCGGTCGCAGAAACCGCTCAAGCGGTCGTACCACTTGGCCCAGATGTTCCGATTTTTCTCCCTGGCCTCGATCACGTCTGCGAGAAACACGTCGATCTGGTTGATTTCATCCTTGGGGGCATAGAACGAAGCGCCCTTTTCCGCGGATTTTTTCAGGTCTTCCTTACTCAAGGCATGTGCCGTGAGCATCAGGGCGGGAATGTTTCGCTGGTTGGCGATTTCAAGCAGGTCATAACCTCGGACGCCCATGATGTCCAGAATGGCTGTGTCGTAATCGTTTCTCTCGAGAAGGTCCTTGGCTTCCTCAAAGGTGGCGGCGGTATCGATCCGACACATGTCGAGCATTTCGGTGATCAGCTCCAGGATGTCCTGTTCATCGTCCACGACCAGAATCCATTTTCCGCGCAGAATTTTATCCGTATCCATAAGGGGGTCTCCTTTCCAGGTTCCGGGATCGAGTCTTTCATCGTCCCTGAAACGGCTTTGCAAGACGCATATACACTATACCATGGCCTCCTTGTACTCAAGTCTGTAAATCTCGGCCAGCGTAAGGAAGATGGTCATGATCAGCGGTCCGTAGACCACGCCCAGAATGCCGAAAAGCTTGATCCCGCCGATCACGCCGATGAAGACAAGAAGAGGATTCATCTGCATGCCCTTTCCGATGAGTCTCGGTTTGATCAGGTACTCGATGACCCCGCTGTAGCACAGGTTGTAAATCAGGAAGATCAGGGCCATGCCGAACTTTTCCTGAAGGACCAGAATTGCCGTAGCAGGAAGAAAGACGATCGACGCACCGACCACGGGAAGGAACGCCATGAACGCGGCCACTGTTCCCCAGAGAAAGGGCGAGCCCAGTCCGGAGAAGAAAAAAGAGAAACCGGCAAGACAGCCCTGGATGATGCCGGAAAGGCCGTTGCCCACAATGACGGCCCGCCCCATTTCCCGGAACTTGTTTACCACGAGCTCCTGTTGGGAAAGGGGAAACGGGAGGAGCTGGGAGACGTAATTCTTCAGGCGTTCTCCGTCCCGGAAGATGTAGAAGATCACCAGGATCATCAGGAAAAAGTGGATGAGAAAGCTGAGAAGGTTCGAGGCGATAGAGCGAAGCTGCCGCGACAGGAAGAGCCCCACGCTGGAGCCTATGGATGTGGCCAGGCTGTTCAGTGCCTCCAGATTGAGCTCCACACCGACAAGGTCGGCCGCTTTTCGAAGCCTCGCCGCCCACACATTGTCGCTTTGAATGAGGACTTCAATCTTGGCGATGGAGACAACCGAACGGGTGCGCCTGTAAAAATCAAACGCCTCATTCGACAGTGTGCCGATAAACCCGCCCACGGGAATGATCAGGATGACGCTGATGACCAGGCACATGATCAGGGCGGCGGTCTGTGCGCGATCCCTTATGAGAATTTTGAGCCGGATGTACAGCGGGTAGAACGCACTCGAGATGAGCAGCGCGAGCACGATGGCGGAGATGTAGGTCCAGAAGAGCCGGAACATCAGGATCGCGGCCCCAATGAGCACGATGAGGAAGAACTTGGAGATCGTCCGCTTTTCCACGCGCTCTTTGTGGCCTCCCTCTGAATCAGCTCATCCGTTCTTGAAGATCGGACAGGAGTCGCAGGGCTTCATCGGCCGTGTCCGTCTGCATGCTGCCCATGCCGCAGGCCGACGTGAGCATGGACCGCGCACGTAGCGTGTCCTCGTCCAGACCCCAACTTCGAAGGCGATCGAGACCCTGTTCCAGGTCCGCCTGGAGTTGTCCTGCGTCGATCCCGGCTTTGAAGTCCAGGGTTGGGACTATGCCCCAGGCAATGGTTCCTCCGCCTTGAATAAACCGGAGGATTTCCTTTGGGTAGAGCAGGAAGGAATCCATGTATCCGTAGGCGTCGAAGTTGAGAATATCCGGGCCGGATTCCATCACCATGGGCCAGTCCGTGTTGGCGCAGCAGTGAACCCCGATGAGGGCGTCCGAACGGGTTCGCACATAGTCGATGGTCTCTCGAAGCGCAGTCACGACCCAGTCGCGATTCAGGGTGGCAAATGCCGAGCCAATGCCCGATAGGGCGGGCTCATCCACGAAAAGAATCGGGCGTCTCCCCGTTTCCTCGAGCAGCCTCTCCTGCCAGAGCAGCTTGATGGACAACCCCTTGACCACGACGTCGAGCATCTCGGGGTCGTGGACCAGAGAACGGCCGTCGGATGTGCGGACGGCACTGGCAAAGGTAACAGGGCCCACGCTTTGTCCTTTGATGTATGCGCCACCCGCGGCCGGGGAACCGTTCAGATGGTCGAGAAGATCATACAGGCCATGAGCCCGCTCCGGGCTGATAGCGAAGGCTCCCACGTCTTCTTCCAGGTACCGCTCGTAAAACGCGGTGAGTTCATCGGTTGGATCCGCATCCGCCACGAAAAGCGCTCTGCCGTCATCCGCAAGCCGTATGCCTGGAAGCCCCTCGCCGTACTGGACGATCATGTCCTCGCGCGGATCGAGGTTCACGAACTGAGGCCAAAACGGGATGTCCGGTAGACGCTCCAGGATAAGGCGGCATGTGTCTCGAATGTTCAGGCCGGGAACGCTGCCCACACCTGTTGCCGTGAAATGGAAAGCGGGTCGGTTCATATGCAGATTTCATCCGTGGGCGACCAGGGGTCAGGAAGAAAGCTCCGATTTGGGTTCATGAAGTCGGTCGAGCCAGGACTCCAGGACGGAAATCATGCGCTCGGATTTTCGCCTTTCAGGGCTTAGAGGAGCGGCCTCCGGCTGGACAGGCGTCTCCTCCTCGAGCCCGACCGGTTCTGCGGGGCTCGGCATGGCGGGTTCTTCCATGACCGGTGCGGCCCCGGCTTCGCTTGCCCGCTGCATGGATTCGAGCTCTTCGAGTCGGGACCTCGAACGGTCGTCTTCGGGATACTGCTCGAGGACCTTGCGATAGGTCTGGATGGCGGTTTCGAGCTGACCCTGGTTGACGTAGAGTTCGGCCAGCGTGGGTGTGGCGATTTCAGGGAGCTCGTCGCTCACCTGAGGACCCAGGCCCTCGACCATTTCTGCCAGATCCATCTCTTCGGGCGCCGGCGCTTCTTCAGGAAGAAGCCGGTCCATTTGTTCGCGAGCGTCCTCGTCCTCCGGGTGATGCGCCAGATAGATCTTCAGGCAGCGGACGGCGTCGGGCGTTCGGCTTTGACGGGTATAGACCTCGGCCAATCGGCGGTAAGCGCTCACCGTGCTGTCCACGTCAGAGGTGATCCGCTCCAGTTCCTCCACGGCGCGTGCAGCGAGGCCGGACTCCAGATAGGCATCTGCCAGAAGCGAGCGCAGCCCCATGTGGTTCGGGTGGACCCGGAGCGCCTTGCGGCACATCTGTATCGTTTTCTCGGGACGCTCGTCTGCGCGACGTCTCGCAAGAATCCGATGAACGGTTTCGGGAGAAGGGTCGTTCTCGAGGATCTCGTCAAGGAGTTGCTCAAGCGTAACCATGGAAGACCTCCCCTGCGTGTTGGAGTGCGGATTCATGCGTCGTCTCTGAAAAGCGAGCATACGGCCGAGCCAAGGGCGCTCTATGGCACGGCTGCGGCCCCGCTCTTGCCTTGCGATGTGGTACCGCTTTCCGGATCTTCCGCAAAGTGGAAGAGAATTTCATCATTCTTCAAGAGGTTGAGCTCTTTTCGAGCCACGGACTCGATGTACTCCTTGTCCTTCTTGAGCCGCTCGATCCGATCGAGCAGGGCTTGGTTGCGCGTCTCCAGAATCTGAATGCGCTGCTCGTACGCCTGCCTCTTTGCCTCCATACGGTAAAGATGGATCAGGCCGCGATCCCCGAAGGTCAGCCAGGCCACGAGCAACCCGAAGAGGAGAACTATGGAGAGCCTGATGAGGGCCTTTCGGTTCATCTTGATCGCGCGCTTTTCCAGCGGTGAGGGTTCCTCACCGTGCCTCGCCCGCACTCCACCGGGCCGCAATGATGACTGATCGGACACCGGCCGTTCGGGCTAGATCGATCACGCTCAGCACGGCCCCGTGTTTCGATTCCTGATCCGCTTGAAGAATGACGCGCTCGAGGTCATTTTCGCCAACGAGTTCGGCGAGGCGTTTCTTGAGCGCGTCACCGCTGATCCGTTCACCTTCCAGATAGGTGTTGCCTTCCTGGTCGATCACGATCGTGGTTTCCTGCTTCGGGGCCTCATCGAGCCGGGTGGTCATCTTCGGAAGCTGGAGCCTCACGCCTGAGGCCAGGTCAAAGTGGGAGGTGACCATGAAAAAAATCAGCAGGAGAAACACGATGTCGATCAGGGGTGCAATCCCCAGTCGTGGGTCATCCTCCTTTCTGGTACGAACGAATCGCATGGTTCCCTTTCTGACGGCTGTGCCGGGATCAGCTGTCCCTGGGCGCAGAAACCGCTTCGTGTCCTTTCGCATTTTCCGGCTCATAGGCCGGCGTGCCGGAGCCTTCCATGATTTCGATGATCCTCATGGAGTGCTCTTCCATCTCAAAGACCAGGGACTCGGTTCGGTCCTTGAGAATGCGATAGCACACCAGGGTGGGAATGGCCACACAGAGGCCGGAAGCCGTGGTCACGAGCGCTTCGGCGATTCCTCCTGCCAGGAGCGCCGGGTTTCCGACACCCTGCACCGAGATGACGTTGAAGGTCTTGATCATCCCAGAAACGGTCCCCAGAAGGCCGAGGAGCGGCGTGAGGTTGGCAATGGTCGCCAGTGCACCCACGTGTCGCTCCAGGCCCACGGCTTCTCTGCTGCCCATTTCCTCGATGCCTTCCTTGACGAGCCACATGCCCCGTCCCGTGTTTTTCAGGCCGCCGAGAAAGACCCGTGCGATGGCGGACGTGTGACCCTGGCAGAGAAACAGCGCTTCTGAGATCTTCTGCTTTCGAAGAAGGCCCTCGACGTTTTGAATGAAATCCGCGGGCAGGACATGCCTTCGACGCAGCACCCAGAGGCGCTCCAGGAAAATGGCCAGGGCAATGACGGAGCAGAGCAGGATGGGGTACATGAACACGCCGCCGCGGACGAAAAGATCAAACACGCTGCTACCCTCCGAATAATGAAGATGCTTCCTTCCGGCCTTCCTTACCCGCATAAGCGGGACACCAGGGAGATTCAATCGCTGCAAAGGACCGAAGGAACCG
>JASFQI010000287.1:0-6559 GCA_050115555.1 Desulfobacteraceae bacterium | reverse complement strand
CGCCGTGAAATCCAGGCCGTTCTCCGAGAGAAACGCGCCGTAGGCCTCCTTGGCCACCTCCATGACCTCCCGCCCCGGATCGAACACATACCCGAACATGCGTCCGGATCGCCAGTCGAGGTCCTGTGCTCGAAACGCCTCCAGACGTTGAAAGATCGCCTCCTTGGCCAGTCTCTGCTTGGGAATGCCCATTCAAGTGCTCCTCTTCCATGCAGGATGTCTCGGGAAACGAGCCCCCTGCCCTCTCGAGGCCCGCATCGAAATTTCTGTTTGTACCACGATTTCGGCTGAAAAGGCCATGACCGGTTCGGTCTTCCTTGTGCTTTTTCGCCCTGCTTTTTGTTGACAGAGGCCGGTGCATTGCTCATACTTTCAATCGTCTGAAGGATGGATCTTCGTCAAACCCGAAGCAGAGGGCCGCCCCTTTTCAACGGATCGTGACTCGGGGCGTGGGTCCTACTGCAACCGGGGCATCTCGCATGGTGTGCACCCTCGGGTGTCCTTTCCGATGAGAAATCACTTCAAACCAGCGTTTGAAAACGGAGGACGAATGATCATGAAAAAAGGTCTGATGTTGTTCCTGCTTTTACTGGCGATCCCGTTCATGGCTCACGCCGGAGGCACGCCGAACATGGAGCCGGGGCTTTGGGAAATCACCTCGGAGACCCACATGCAGGGAATGAACATGCCGCCGAGCACCGTAACCCAGTGCATCACCAACGACGACCTGGTCCCCCGCCCCAGCTCCCAACCGGGTCAGCAACAGGATTGTGAGATCACGGACGTGAAGGTCTCGGGCGACACTGTGACCTGGCGCATGCGCTGCACCGGTGAAGGCGGAACCGTCGAGGGAGAGGGGAGCATTACGTATCACGGCGATCGCTTTGAAGGATCGTCCACGATCAACATCATCGACGCCGGCATGAGCATGCAAACCCAAATGACCGGTCGCCGTATCGGGGAGTGTCAATAGAGAGCGTTCCTGGCCGAGAGCCCTTTTGTTTTTCCTTTGAAAATGCTTCGCTCGCGCATTCCTCGAGCTTGCTGCGGAGAGATTCAAAACCCTTTCTTCCGGGACTACGTGAGGGGCACCGGCGGTTCGACGCCGGGCCCCTTCGTCATTCTCGAGCGGGTTTCGAAGTCTTCCATGACCACGGAAAGGATCTCCACGAAATGGAAACGGTTTTACGCGATGAACTCGACGCCCGCGTGACGCGCTTTCAGGAAACCCTGGGCCGCCAGGGTCTGACCGGGGCGCTCATTCTGCACAACGTGGGGGTGTACTACTTTTCAGGGACCCTTCAGAACTCGTTCCTCTTCATCCCTGTCCAGGACGAGCCCCTGTTGATGGTCGTCAAATCCCAGGAAAGAGCCCGGAAGGAGTCCTCCCTGAGCAGGGTGGTGCCCATTCCGGGACGAAGGGCCCTGCCCTCCGCCCTGTCCGAGGCGGGTCTTTCCCTTGAAGGGACCGTTGGCCTGGAGATGGACGTCCTGCCGGCCAGCCTCCTTTTCTGGCTTCAGAAGACCTTCCCGGACTGCCGCTGGGAGGACGTCTCGAGCGGGATTCGAGCCCAGCGCATGATCAAGTCGGACTACGAGGTGACGCAGATTCGGCGCGCCCTTGAGGTCGAGAACGATGCGTTCATGGACCTCACGCGGTTCATTCGAGAAGGCATGACCGAGCTCGAAGTGGATGCGCGCCTGGCCATGCTTGCGCGACTGGGCGGGCACCAGGGCGTCGTGCGCATGCGGGGCTGGAACCAGGAAATGACCTATGCCCACGTGCTGAGCGGAGAAAGCGGCACGGCCGCCTCCTACCTGAACAGCGCCCATGGCGGGGCGGGCACGTGCGTGGCCGTTCCCCAGGGCGCGAGCCTTCGAAAAATCCAGCGGAACGAGCCCATTCTGGTGGACTTCAGCGTGGGCATCAACGGATACCTGGGGGATCAGTCCCGGACCTACGTCATCGGGTCCCTTCCCGACCCCCTCCAGAAAGCCTACGACTGCTCCCTGCGGATCCACGATCGCTTCGAGGACCTCGCCCGACCGGGCGTGTCCTGCGAGGCCGTGTTCCGGGCCGCAGTGGAGGAAGCGGAGCAGGCGGGGCTCGGAGCGAACTTCATGGGGTACGGCCCCAACCAGGTTCGCTTCGTGGGACACGGTATCGGCCTGGAAATCGATGAGATCCCGGTGCTCGCCGACGGGTTTACGCAGCCTCTGGAACCGAACATGGTCCTGGCCCTGGAGCCCAAGTTCGTCCTGCCGGAGCTGGGTGTGGTGGGACTGGAGGACAACTACCTCGTGACGCAAGACGGCGTGGAGCGCATCTCTATCACCAGGCAGGACGTCCTGAAGGTGGAGGAAGTCTGAGGCGTTTTAAGAGGAGTCAATCATTCCATATAGGAGAGCTTCCCCTCTCGAATGCGCGCGGCCTTCGTGAACGGGTGCTCTTCGGTGCGCTTTTCGTCCAGGATATGGACGACCCTTACGCCCATGACCTTGAGAAGGTCCGCGATCAAGGCGCGGTGACATCGCCACCACAGGGCCTCGGCGCAAAGAACGGCCGTTGGATACACCACCGCGTGAGCCAGGAGCTGTTTCAGCGCCTGCCGAAAAGGCACTGTTTCCATGTAGTCGGCATACCCGCGGAACCCATCGTTCGTCCAGGCCGTGTTGCGGGAGTTCGAGTGAGGCTTTCGCATGCCCCCCAGATCGGAGAATGGGAGATACTCGATCCCGGCCTCTCCGAGGGCCGCTTCCAGGGGGCCACGGTTGAACTGCGGATGCCGGCGGGAGCTGGGATACCGCCGCACATCCGCCACTCGACCGATGTCCCACGCCCGAAGCACCTCGAGAAAGGCCTCCAGGGTCCTCGTGGAGTGCCCCACGGTCCAAAGAGTATCCGGGAGGTGCATCATGAGGGTCTTCCTGTCCAGGGGGAAAGACGATCTACCGATAGCGGCCTGGAAGCCGGGCTCAAGGAATCAGGGCCCCTTTTGAAGGACGTCGATTCGAAGGCGATCCGAGAGCACAAAGGGCCGGGCGGAGAGATCCCGGCCAAAGCCCTCCAGGATGTGGTTCGCCCTGTCCGCTACAGCGGCATCGTACGGCACGCCGTAGTAGGAAAAAAGCCAGACCCGAAACTCATCCGAGTCCTCGAACTCCCACAGGGTCTCGAAGCGTTCGCGGGCGGTGCATTGAAAAGGACTCTCCCGTATGGCCTGCCGGGCTCGCCCCAGGGCCCGCCTCTCGTCAAGAAGAACCTCGCAGACGCGCTGCACCTCGCCGTCCTCCTCGGGCTCGAGCACTATCGCGCGGCCCCCGGGGCGAAGCACACGGAACCCCTCCTCCAAGGCCCGGTGTCCATCCTGGTGGTGGTGCAGGGAGAGGGTGAACACCACGACATCGAAGGAGCATTGGGAAAACCCCAAATCCTCGCCCGATCCCACGGCCATTTCTGCTTTCGGTGCCTGAATGCGCGCCTGAAGCACGGAAGCGGCATCCGGGTCCACGGCCACCACGCGTCCCGCCCTTTCCGTCAGGGGCGCTGTGATCCGGCCGTCGCCACAGCCCACCTCCAGGATGTCCCGACCGTCCAGGTCCACATAGCGTTCCATCACCTCCAGGGTGACGCCGGCCTGATCCTCCTCCATGATTCGGGTCTCTGACTCCTTCCTCAGACCTCGCTCTCTTCACCCGCCAGCTGGTCCCGCGATATCCCCAGGGGTTTCAGGAGCCGCTGCTCGATCTCGGCTTCGGCCCGGTCCAGTTCTCCCTGATCCCGGCCCGTTTGAAACGCTGAGGCCAGGATGTCGGCATAGCGCAGAGCGCTTTGAAAGCCGTCCTGTCTTGCTCGTTCAATGGCTCCCCAGTCCCCCTCCTTCGAGAACGCGGAAAAGGCCTGCCGCATTTCCGGAAAGAGCTCGCGCCGAAGGCCGTCCAGAAAGGCCGTGAAAAAGCCCAGGGAGGCCCTTCGACGCTCCTCCACAATGTAGGCAAGGGTGCCGCAGGGGTTCGTGTCCGCAAGCAGGTCCTTGACGGCCCGGGCCAGAAGCTCGGTGGGGCTCTGTGGGAATGCGGCCACCAGCTCCTTCCAGGTCTGGCGGTCCATTCCGTCTTCCCGGGCCTCCCCCAGCTCGTGGTGGATGTAAATATCCACCTCATCTGCCAGGATCCGGTCCAGGTGCCCGTGGATCTCCGCAGGGTCCCCAGCCGTGAGCCCGTATTGCTCCAGGGCGAACCGAAGCGCCGGGCGGCCCGATTTTCCCAGGTACAGGATTCCGTCCCAGAGATACGAACGGGCCGCGTCCTTCCGAACCACAATGACCCCTTCCTGGGTGAACGCAGGAATGGTCAGGAGGTCTCTTGCCAGCTCCCGGCCCAGGATATACACGCGGTGGCCGTTCAAGCGACGCCGCTCCTCGATGGCCGCAAGGAAAAACACGGGCTTCAGCTCCCGGGCGTATCCGGCGCCGTACAGGAAGCCCAAGGGTTCCAGCAGGGCGTTGATTCCTTCCACGTCAAATGGATCAAGGGTCCGCCCTGACAGGGTGATCCCTGTGAACTCCCGTTCGGCCACCTCCTCCCATCGCTCCTCCTGGTGCCCGATCCAGTCCAGCACCTCCTCGCTTCCGCGCTCCACCCAGGGATCCAGGCCCCGTTCCCACTTGAAGAGGTTCCGAAGGCGAAGGGCCAGACCGCAGATCGAGAAGGCACCGGCGTGCTGCGCATCCGAAATAGCGCAGTTCTCCAGCACCTGACCGGCCACATGATCCACATCGATGCTCATGACGCTCCCCTCAATCCATATTCATTATTTTACGACAAAACCGATGTGACCGACAGGGGAAAACAAGGAACGACGAAAACACCCGCGGGACAAGGGATCCCGAGGTGCTTCCACCGAGGCCTTCTTTCGGGTAGGACTAAAAAAAAGAACAGTCGAGCGAGGGGCTTTATCAGGGAAGGGTCTCGCCGGGGGCCTCGGGTCGCACGAAAAGGCATTCCCGAACCGCACGGTCCCGGGCGCGGCCTTTTTTCTCATAGCGGGTGACCGGGCGCGTCGGCATGGAAGGGGCAAAGCCGTTGTACGGGTTTGTCAAGCCCTCTGTTTCGTGAAAGAGCCGCAGGATCTGAACGGCATAGTCCTCCCAGTCGGTCACAGCATGGACATACCCACCGGGTCGAAGCCTCGACGCGACGAGCCGGGTAAACGCGGGTTGCACGAGGCGTCGCTTTCTATGCTTTCGCTTGGGCCAGGGATCGGGAAAGAACAGGTGAACGCCGGCCAGGCTGCCCGGCGGAATCATGTGCTCGAAGACCTCGACCGCGTCGTGCCTGCAGACGCGCAGGCTTTTCAGGCCCAAGGCCTCCACCTCACGGAGGAGCCGGTCCACCCCCGGCTTGTAGACCTCCACGGCAAAAACATTCGTGTTCGGGTTCTCCAGTGCGAACCGGATCGTGGCCTCGCCCATGCCCGACCCCACGTCAGCGACGACGTTTCGCGGGTTTTCGAAGACCGTCTGCCAGTCTAGAAAGGCGTCCTTGAACTCCATGCCGAAGCGGTCGTACAGACCTTGAAAGGCCCGCTCCCGGGAGTCGGAAAGCGCGCTGTTCCGGTGCGTGTAGCTTCGGATCTTTCTTCGAGCCGTTTCCATGACCCGGCACCCTGCAGAACTCCTTTAAAAGTAGCGGCTGGATTTGCCTCCGTGACCCAGCATACTCCGGGCCACCAGCAGGGTCTGATTGCGATCCTCCAGATTCAAGGCCTGCTCCAGACCGCCTGCATCCATGTTCATGTTGATGGCTTCCTTGGTGAGCCACAATCCCATGGGGTTCTTCTCGTTCATAGTACGGGCCAGCTCCATGGCCGTCTCCAGAAGGGCCTCACGCTCCACCACACGGCTCGCCATGCCGAGCGCCTGGGCCTCCTCGGCCGAGAGAAAGTTGCCGGTAAGCATGACCTCATAGGCCCTGCCCGCGCCAATGGCCCTCGGCAGGAAGTAGCTGCACGCCATGTCCGCCCCACCCAGGCCGATGTTGATGTATGCGGCGGAAAACCGCACGTCCGTGGCCAGCACGCGAATATCCGAGGCCAGGGCAAAGCTGAAGCCCAGGCCCACAGCCGCCCCGTGGACCGCGCACACAATGGGCTGCGGGGCTCGACGCATGGCCAGGGTGAGCCGGGCGAGCCGCGCCTGGAACCGGTAGAAGGCATCCGTCTGCATCTCCGGGGTGCGCTTCATGGCGTCCTTCATGTCGAGGCCGGCACAGAAACCGCGCTCCCCGTTTCCTCGGAGCACGATCACATGCGTATCCAGGTCGTCGAGCCTCTCCCGCCAGAACGTCTCCAGCTCCACCATCATGTCCCAGCTCACGGCGTTGTACCGCCGGGGTCGATTCAGCGACAACACCCCGATGCCGGGCTCCTTCACCTCGTACTCGATCGTCTCCCACGCCATGCGCTCTCCTCCTGCCTTCTTTATCTGCACCCCCGAGACGTGAACCCCGAGCAGCGAGCTACGGCCCTATTCCCCATAAATGGTCTCTTCCACGAGGC
>JASFQI010000286.1:0-6602 GCA_050115555.1 Desulfobacteraceae bacterium | reverse complement strand
GACCAAGGGGAAAAACCGTCTAATTTCCAGGGCCGAGGTGCTGGGTCGGCTGTTTTTCTGCGGATTCAACGTGATTGCGGAGGAGGAAAAAGAGGACCGAATCTACTTTATTGCCCAGAAGGTCAAGACGCCCTCCTTGGACGAGAGTCCCTCTTATGGGCCCTTGGTCCAACTGAATCGTTACGGCTCCAATGGAACCCCCATGAAGGTGTACAAGTTCCGCACCATGTACCCCTACTCCGAGTATCTTCAGGAGTATGTGTACCGGCTTCAGAGACTCCAGCGAGGGGGAAAATTCAAGGACGACTTTCGGGTGACCGAACTGGGCAGGTTCATGCGGAGCACGTGGATTGATGAGTTGCCCATGCTCTACAACTGGATCAAAGGCGACATGAAGCTCTTTGGGGTCCGCCCTTTGAGCCAGCACTACCTGAGCCTGTATGACGAGGAACTCCAGGCCCTGCGTGCCAAGGTCAAGCCCGGCCTGGTTCCGCCTTTTTATGCGGACCTGCCCGAGACCCTGGAAGAGATCAAGGAATCGGAAAGGCGTTACATCAAGTCTTATCTTCATCGCCCGATTCGGACCCAGTTCTCCTATTTGAGGAAGGCCTTTGTAAACATCCTGATTAAAGGCGCGAGGAGCCAATAGGTCATGGGAGTTCGCTCATGGACTTGACCAAGAATATGCCGAAAATCCTTGTTGTGGACGACGATGCCAAGCTGGCCGCTAACCTCTTGGAGTACTTGAGCCGTCTGGGGTATCGGGCAGAGGCGGCCCACAATGGAAAAGAGGCCCTGGAGCTCTATGCACAAGGGGATTTCACCGTGGTGGTCACGGACCTCATGATGCCGGAGATGGACGGCATGGAGCTGCTTTCATCCATTCGCAAGGTCGATCCGGATGCCCTGGTCATCATGCTCACGGGGTACGGCACCATCGAATCCGCTGTGAACGCCATCAAGGCTGGCGCATTTGATTACATTACCAAGCCGCTCAAGCTCCAGGAGATCGAGGTCACGATTCAACGGGCTATGGAAAGGGATTTCATTTTCAACCGCATGCGGTGGTTCAGGAGTCTGTTTTTCTTTTCGATCGGCATTTTGGCTGTTTGCCTGGTGGCATTGTTGGTATTTATGCTTGGGTGAGGGTGGCGGGGTGTAAAACCCCGCCATACGACGGACAGAGGGAACCAGGCGGGGTGTAAAACCCCGCCCTACAGAAGAAGAAGAAAAACCAGCGGTATGGAAGTTGCCGCCTTACGGAAACGGAGCAATTCGTATCTCAAAAGCAGGGCGATATCCACGGCGGCATGTAAAATGCCGCCCTACAAAAGCAGGGACAGCGGAAAGCGAGGTCCTGTTCCTCCTCGCCCGCACCGAGCCTGATGCGCGGGCCCTTTCCCGTGTCCGTGACCTGCTCCGAGGTGCCCTGGACTGGCAGCGGGTCCTCCGCAGAGCATCGTTGCATCGCCTCCTGCCCCTGCTGTACCACAACCTCAAAGAAGACGTTCACGCGGATATCCCTCCCTCCGTTCTCCTGAGGCTTCGTGATTCTTATCTACGCAATGCGGCACGCAACCTGCGCCTTGCCATGCGACTCAAAGAGGTCCTTCGTCTTTTGAGGAACAGGGGCATTGAAGGGGTTCCGTTCAAGGGGCCTGTGCTGGCCCAGGAAGTGTTCGGCGATGTGGCCCTGCGCCAGTTTACGGACCTGGATGTGCTGGTTCCGAGAGAAGCTTCATGGGCTGCGGTGAAAGCTCTCGAGGCGCAGGGATTTGTACCTGAGATTTCCCTGACCCATGCTCAATTCCGAAGCTATGCCGCGCGAAACAAGAGCCTACCCATGGTCAACCCGGAAAGTGGCGTTCCCCTTGATCTCCACTGGGACCTGAGCGGGGACTATGCCCGGGCTCCCATGACGGTTGATTCGTTCAAGGCGGAGTTGGAGCCGGTAGACCTCCTGGGGACAACCTTTGTCACACTGGGCAAGAAGGACCTCTTTATTTACCTCTGCCTCCACGCCACCATGGAATCCTGGAGCCGGCTAGATCACCTCTGCTGTGTGGCTGAGCTGGTTCAAAGGCAACCGGAGGTGCTCTGTCCGGAAACTTTGGAAAGGGCCAGGCAGCTCCACCTGAGGCGGTGCTTTCTTACCGGGTGCAGCCTGATCCACTCCGTGCTGGACGCCCCGGTCCCAGGGGTCCTTCTGGACCGGATCGGAAGGGATGGGCATGTGACGGCCTATGTAAGGGAACGCCTCAAGAACTTTTGGGGCGGGAACGACACCGATAATGAAAAAAGGGAAGGACTCAAGTTCTCCAGGCAGCACCTGTTGCTCAAGGACGGACTGGGTGATCAGTGCCGGTATATTTTGTTTCTTCTTGTGAGCCCCACCATTGAGGATTGGCGTAGGCTGCCATTGCCGGGGTCTTTGGGTTTTCTGCTTCACGGGTACAGGCCGTTGAGGCTTGGGATGGACTTTGCGAGGGGCAAAGCCTTTGGTCTTGCGCGGGGGACCTGAGGCGAAGAGGGGAATGGAAAAACTCGATGTGTTTTTAGGTGCAATGCGAAGGTCCATACTCCTTCTAGCGGCAGTCTTGTTGTTGGGCGCTTTTTTCCCTTCCGACAGCGTGGTCCCTGCGACATCGGATGATGAGAGTGAGAAGGACCGGCTCGTGGTTGTAACCTATAATATCGGGGGCCGATTCAAAAAGAAAACGGCCGACTCCCGCGCTGCGTACCTTGCGGACGTCATCGTGAGACCTGCTCCGGATCTTGTTTTTCTTCAGGAGTGCACGAAAAAGGATCACGATTCCCTGAAACAGGCCCTGGGCATGAAGTATACGTTTTTCATTCCTTACCAGGGCAAAGGAAAGAGCGGGCTGGCAGTCCTCTCGATCCACCCCCTTAGTCTAAGGGATGTTCACTTTTTTACGTCCAGCACCGAGGGTTTGGGCTTTGTCCTCTGCGACGTGGTCATTCAAGGGCATACGATCCACCTGGCCAACGCCCATCTGGACCGCATTCAACGCATTCGGGCCAAGGAGGCCATGCCGCACATCACCTGGAAGACTGCGCTGGACGTGGTGATAAAGGAGCTGTCCTCGGAGACACGAAGGTGCGAACAGGTTACCACCCTCCTGGAACGGCTGAGGGCCTGGAATTCTAACCCTGTAATCCTTGCCGGGGACTTCAATACGATCCCTTTTGCTACAGCGATCCGTAAAGTGCAGGATCGATTCCGAGACGTGTTGTGGCCGTCCCTCGATTACTTCAACCCTACCTACAAGGACCTCGGCTTTCTCATGAAGCCACGCATTGACTACATCTTCCACTCTCCCGGCATCTCTACAGAGGCAAGCGGAATCATTCGTTCCGGGCCCGGGGATCACTACCCTGTGTGGGCGGAGCTCATTGTGCACCCCGGGAACGGGGAAAGACGGTATGTATTGGAAAGCAAAGGGGCCAAGGCCCTAGATCGGCTGGAGTCGTAAGAAAACCCTTTTGGCGGCATGTAAAATGCTGACCTACAAAAGGCAGATTGAACATGGCGGGGTATAAAACCCCGCCCTACGATAGACGAAGCGGCAGATACGGCGGCACGTAAAATGACGTCCTACGAAATACCCGGACGAAGTTTCCTGCGGCGGGACGGAAGATGCCGCCCGATGAAAGGCCACCATGGCATATCGTGAAATCGGCGGGGTGTAAAACCCCGCCCTACAACACACCGAATATCACGCAAACATGAGCGCTGGAATATGAAATGCCGCCCCACAGAAAACCGGTTCAAAAAACACAGGGTAAGAAAAACCGAGAAAATTGCCATTTCATGATTCGATTCATGGGAGTTCACCGCCCGCTAAGCACAAAGGAACGGGGTTTTTGGGGTTGACGTTACTTGATTCAAAAGAGATAATTATTTTTTTAAATGATTTTGGTTCATTTACCGATAATTAAAGAAAAGGAGGGTCGAGAAGGATAACTATGTCCTCCACGCGGGACACTGCCTGGTATGCGGCTGGTGAGGAGGTATCCGCTCGGCGTCTTGATGACCAAGGGGCCGTGCTGTTCCAGTCGGATCGTGCCATTGAAAAGATGGTCAATGCTACAGGCTTGTTCCTGTGGCAGCGACTGGACGGCTCCAGGAGCATCCAGGCCCTGGCTGAGGAAACGGCCCGGGAGTTCGAGGGAGCACCCCCTAAACAGGTCCAAGAGGACGTGCGGTCTTTCCTGGGAGAGCTTGATCGTGAGGGATTCGTTCAGGCTCTGAAGGCCCCGCGCGCGCAGGCTCCCGGGTTGACAGAGCTGCCAGACGTGCAGGACGCACCCAAGTCCGTGGACATCTCCCTCACGGGCAAGTGCAACCTGCACTGTGCCTACTGCTTTTACCATGATGAGATGTCCTCCAGACCGGACCTTCCCAAGGAGGTATGGCTCACATTCTTTGAGGAGCTCGGCCGCCTGGCGGTCCGCGACACCACCTTGAGTGGAGGAGAAATTTTTGTCCGGCCGGATCTCTGGGAGCTCATCGACGGGTTGATCGACAACCGGTTACGATACTCCATCAACACGAACGGCACGCTTATTTCGGAAAAAATCCTGGCCGAGTTTGAAAAAGGCAAGCGCAGGGCCCGGCTCGGCAGTATTCAGGTCTCCATTGACGGGTCCTGCTCAGAGGTCCACGACAAGAGCCGGGGCAAGGGATCGTTTGAGAAGGCCCTGAAAGGCCTGCGGCTTGTCAAGGAAGCCGGGTTCCCCGTGACCGTGCGGGTCACGGTGAACCGCCACAACGTGGACGATCTGGAGAATGTGGCACGCCTCTTGCTGGAAGATATAAATATTGCAAGCTTAGGGACCAACGATGCCATGCCCATGGGAGCCGGCTGCAGCAACCAGGCCACCATTACCTTGACCCCGCAGCAGCAACTCCAGGCCATGAAGACCCTTGCCGAGCTGTCGGCAAGGTACAACGGTCGTATTACTGCAACAGCGGGCCCTCTCGCGAAGTGGCGCATGTACCGAGAAATGGAACATGCCCGGGCGACCGGAGAAAAAACCACACGTTGGGCAATGGGTTGCTTATCCGCGTGTGGCGGCATATTTCACAAATTGGGAGTACATCATGACGGAGTGATTGTGCCTTGCGATATGTTGGCCAAGCTCGAGATGGGCAACATCAATAAGCAGTCCATTTCACATATCTGGACGAATCACCCCTTTTTGAAAGACCTGAAATCAAGAAGGGGAATTCCCATGGAAGAGGTCCCCGGTTGCGAGGATTGTGAATGGGCCCCCTTTTGCAATGGCGGGTGCCCGGGTCTGGCCTATGAAATGACTGGAAGCGTGAATCTAGCGAACCCTCATGATTGTTTTAGGAAATTTCTGAAAAATAATGGGATAAAATCTATGGTTTTATAGCCCATCTCCCATGTGAATGGAACCATTGATCCCTATTTTTTAAATACTTTTATATAAATCATGGTAAAAAATGACGATTAAAAAATATACCATCAACCCGGATGTCATTATTAAAGAAGTAGATGAAGATGGCGCCTTGATCTATAATCCTGATACGGATCAAGTCAAAGTACTTAATCCCACAGGATTATTTATTATTCATCAATGCGATGGCAGCCATACAGAAACCACCATCCTTTCGAGAATGGCGGAATCCTTTGAGCAAACGCCGGAAAAGGACAAACTGCAAACTGATCTCAGTAGATTTTTGGATGACATGATGGAAGCTGGCTTTATTGGGGTCCTAAGCGATTAGTTACTGCTTTTTTACCGCCTGTTTCTCATGTTTATAAAGTCATTGAAAGGAGTACAGTCTTATGGCAGATAAAAAAGAAAGACGTACCTACGAACCTCCGATTGCAAAGGATCTTTCAGGGGCTACTGTGAAAGGAGATACCTCGCCATTGGGTCAATGCACCACGGGAGTAGCCCCCTATTTTGACTGCGCTACGGGTACTTATTTTGGTGCATCATGCAATCCAGGTTCGACACCAGATACATCTGAATGCTCAACAGGCGGCTTCCATGAGTATCCAGCATGTAGTAATGGGACCAATGCGGCAACGGTTTGCTTGTCCGGAGGCGGGCAGCAGTGGTAATCAAGTGATATACATTCATATGTGACATATAGACGTTTTTCTTGGTATTTCGTGTACCCATGCTTATCACTCACTCCATAGGAGGACTTCTCCTACGCACGGATTCAGACCTCAGCTTCCCCCACCTGAAACGAGGCCTTTATTGCTCCTATCTGGCCGAAAGCAATGAATCGAGTGATATCTCCATCAAAATATGGGGGTATAATCCAAAAGAGCTCCCATTGCCTCCACTGAATCAGGAGGAATGCTCAAGAGTCGCGCGTAGCATCGCCTTTCAGCAACGGTGGCAAAATCACAAGGTATTCCGGGAGCCGGAAATCCGCCAGGCATTGCAACGCGGGATGAAACACCCGGAGATGATGCACGTTTCTTTGGCATGGAACCGCGTTGGAGTCATCAACTATGAATTGAACGAATATAATATCTTTTATCCTCCCGAAAAAAGGGCATATTTTTTTGATCCTTTGCTTATCGCAGGCTTCC
>JASFQI010000285.1:0-6619 GCA_050115555.1 Desulfobacteraceae bacterium | reverse complement strand
CGGTTTGGAGTTGTGCCGTTTGCTTCAGCAGGACATGCAGGAGAACAGGGAGCTGCTCACGGAACTCGAATGGCCGGAGAACGCCGAAGGCGCTTCTACAGGAGCGGCTTAAAGGAGGGCAGAGGTTTCCGAGCCGCGGAGGGTGCCTTCGCCGGTGCCCCGTGAATCGTGTAAGGAGGCAGGATATGGAACGAGTGGCCAGGGTGACCGAAATTATCGCCGGATCCCCTATCAGCTTCGACGAAGCGATCAAGGCCGGGTTCGAGCGAGCGAACACCACCTTGCGCAACATCACCGGTATGCGCGTGATCGAGCAGCGGGTGTCGGTGGTGGACGGTAAGCTCTCCGAGTATCGCGTTCGCATGGAGGTGATTTTCGTCCTGGAGACGTGATCGCCGCAGGGCGGGCCCGCCTTCCGGACGCTTGAAGGGAAGACACAACTCGGGTCGAGGCGCAATTCGAAGGCCTTTTCGTGGATGGTGAAAACAACCGTATTTTGTGAAATTAAGAACGTGGCGGCAGGTATGGCAACGATCAAGCTCAGAAGAGAACGGTGCAAGGGGTGCGGGCTGTGCATCGCGGTATGCCCCAAAGGTGCTATCGCACTGGGGACTCGAATCAACCGAAACGGTTACCCCACAGTGATTCTTTCAGACAAGGGTTCCTGCACAGGCTGTGCAATCTGCGCGGAGATGTGCCCGGACGTGGCCATCCTGGTGTACAAGTAATCGAAGTGTACTTTCCATAAGGTTGCGCCCCGGGTACCGGGGCGTTGGCATTTCAGGAGGAAGACCGTTGGCAAGGTCCAGAATGCTTCTCGTCAAAGGCAACGAGGCGATCGCCATGGGTGCGATCGAAGCAGGTTGTCGTTTCTACTTCGGATATCCGATCACTCCCCAGAACGATATTCCCGAGTACATGTCGCGGCACCTCCCGGAAGCGGGAGGAACGTTTATTCAGGCCGAGAGCGAGATCGCTTCCATCAACATGCTCCTGGGGGCCGGAGCCACCGGCGCCCGGGCCATGACCTCGTCTTCGAGCCCCGGGATCAGTCTCAAACAGGAAGGGATCTCCTATCTGTGCGGGAGCCAGATTCCCGGCGTGATTGTCAATATGAGCCGGAGTGGGCCGGGCCTTGGGGGAATCTCCCCCTCCCAGGGCGACTACTTTCAAGCCACGCGCGGGGGAGGGCATGGGGACTACCGTACCATCGTCCTGGCCCCGCACTCGGTTCAGGAGTGCTACGACCTCACCATGCGGGCGTTCGATCTGGCGGATCGATACCGGAACCCGGTGGTGATTCTGGGGGATGCGTTGCTCGGGCAGATGAAAGAACCCCTTGTGCCCGGAAAGCATCGAACGCGCGATGGAGTCAAGGAGTGGGCGCTCACCGGTGCAAAAGGGCGGAAGCCCCGGCGTCTCAAGTCCCTGTACCTGAACGACGGCGAGCTCACGAAGCACAACTGGATGCTCTATCGTAAGTACCGTCGAATGCATAAGGAGATCCGTTTCGAAACGGTTTCCGTGGAGGACGCGAAGCTCGTGGTGGTCGCATTCGGCTCCGTGGCTCGGATTCTGAAGAATGCGGTCGCCATGGCGAGAGGCAAGGGTATGGCAGTGGGCCTCTTTCGGCCCATTACCCTCTACCCGTTCCCTTCCGCCGCTTTGGGGGAAATCGCCGGCCGTGTGAAGCGGTTTATGGCTCTGGAGCTCAGCACCGGGCAGATGGTGGAAGACCTGAGACTCGCTGTGGGCACGGAGGGGGTGGATTTCTACGGCCGACCCCCTGGATCGATTCCTTCCCCGGACGAGCTTTACCGGGAAATACGCAAGGTGTACCGAAAGAGGATTGGTTAAATGAAACAGGTATTCAAGAGACCTCGATCCCTGGCAGATATCCCGTTCCACTACTGCCCGGGGTGTCACCATGGGGTCATTCATCGGCTGGTGGCGGAATGCATCGATTCGTACGGCGTGCAGAAACGGACGATCGGAGTGGCATCGGTCGGGTGTTCGGTTTTCCTGTACGATTACTTCAATGTGGATGTGCTGGAGGCCCCTCACGGTCGTGCTGCAGCGGCGGCCACCGGGGTCAAACGAGCGTGCCCGGATCATTTCGTGTTCACCTACCAGGGCGACGGGGACCTCGCGGCCATTGGCACGGCGGAGATCGTTCATGCGGCAAACCGCGGTGAGCGGATCACGGTGGTGTTCGTGAACAATGCTGTCTTCGGTATGACCGGGGGGCAGATGGCACCGACGACCATGCTGGAGCAGCAGACCACGACAACGCCCTTCGGTCGGGAAGCCCGGGTCAACGGATACCCGCTTCGCATGGCCGAGCTCATGGCCGGGCTCACAGGGACCTCCTTTGTGGCGAGATGCGCCGTGGACACCCCCAAGAACCTGATGCGCGCGAAGCGGTATCTGCGAAAGGCCTTTGAGGTTCAACTGGAGGACCGGGGGTTCGGTTTCGTGGAGTTTCTGTCCGCGTGCCCCACGAACTGGAAGATGACGCCGAAACAGGCCACGGAGCACGTAAGCCGTACCATGATTCCCTACTATCCGCTGGGGGTTTTTAAAGAGGAAAACGCATAATGTATTTTGACAGCATCATTGCAGGTTTCGGTGGTCAGGGTGTCCTGCTCATGGGAAACCTTCTTGCGTACGCGGCCATGGAGGAGAAGAAACGGGTCACCTACATGCCGGTATATGGCGTGGAAATGCGGGGCGGTACGGCCAACTGCACGGTCGTCATCTCGGAAAAGGAGATCGGATCCCCGATCATCCACAGCCCGGTCTCGGCCGTGGTTATGAACCTGCCTTCCCTTGAGAAGTTCGGGCCGCGGGTGAAAAAGGGAGGGCTTCTCCTTGTGAACACGTCCCTGGTGCCGGAAAAGGAGATTCGGTTCCGCGGATTGAAGTGTGTAGGCGTGCCCACCCGAGAGCTCGCCATGGAGGCGGGAAACGAGAAGCTCGCCAATATGGTCATCCTGGGGGCCCTTGTGGAGAAAAGCCGCGTGGTGAGCCTGAAATCACTCAAGAAAGCCCTTTACCCTGCCCTGGATGTGCGATATCATAAAATGATTCCGGCAAACCGGGCGGCCATGGACAAGGGTTCGGAGTTCATCAGGAATCTCGAATAGGGTGAAGCCATGACGATGGAGAGGGACAGGTCGGACCAAGCCGAAGGGTACGAGGATTTTCTGGGGCAGATCAGCGATGATTCGGCCATGAAGGACCAGGAACGGGACTTCATGGAGAGCATCGAGCAGGAAACCAAGGGCGGGGGAGACGTCCTGGTCAATGTCGGGGAAAGGGTCCGCGCGGTTCGCGAGAAACGCGGGCTGAGCCTTCGCGATATCTCGCAGCGGACCGACCTGGACGAGGGCATGCTGGAACGGATCGAGTCGGGTGACGTGGCGCCGCCCCTCGGCACGATCATCAAGCTTGCCAAGGCCCTGGAAATGAAGATGGGGTACCTCATCTCGGGAGAGGAAGACCGGCCCTTTACTATCGTTCGGAGCCAGGACCGGCGCGTGGTGTCCCGGCACGATTCGGCCAAGGGCGAGCAATACGGCTACGAGTTCGAATCCCTGGCGCCGCACAAAAGGGATCGGCACATGGAGCCCTTTCTGGTGACCCTCGATCCTGCGGAGACGGAAGAAGAGCGTTCAACCCATGACGGGCAGGAGTTCATTTTCGTCCTCCAGGGGCAAATGGAAGTGCGGCTCGACGAGGAGATTCACGTGCTCGATCCGGGGGACGCGATCTACTACGATTCCACGGTACCGCATCTGGTGAAGTGCCACGGGGATCAGCCCACCAGGATCCTGGCCGTCTTGTACGCTGAGCGGTGACGGAGTCGCAAGAAGCCATTTCAAACCCGTTTCGAGGGAACGACCCTCATGATCGCATATGACCTGGAATGCGCCAACGGGCATGCCTTCGAAGGATGGTTCAAAGACAGCGCTTCCTTTGAAGAGCAAAATGAAAAGAATCTGGTGAACTGCCCGTATTGCAATGACACCAGCATTCGCCGCATCCTCTCGCCCGTAGCCGTTCGAAGCGGGGCCCGTCCGGCGGACCAGCCGGAGACCGGCATCGACCAAAAAAAGCTGATTCGGGATGTGGCCAACTACATCTCCGCCAACTTCGAAGACGTCGGTTCCGATTTCACAAAAGAAGCCTTGAAGATGCATTACGGTGTGAAAGAGAAGAGAAGCATCCGTGGAGCCGCCACGGAAGAGGAGGAAAAGACGCTGAAAGAGGAAGGCATCGAGTTTTTCAAGTTTCCAACCCTGAAAAGGGAAAACAAGGACGACTAACCCCCCTTTTTCCCACCGCATTGCTCCCCGTTTGTCGCAGTCCTTCTTCATAAGAGACCACCCAAAGGACCCCCGCGCTTGACAGGATCAGAGGTTTTGACTATGTTGCCGTAGCCTTGCGCCCATCCCAAGAAGATTTCGGGCACTTGGCAATTTCCAATTCAGAAATGAGAAGTTTTTCTTCGCATCCTAAAGGGTGACTCAGACCCCACACTTCGTGTGGGTCCCCGGGACCGCAAGATCAAGGACAATTCCGCAGGACAGCGGAATTGGAGACCGCCATAGGCGGGACCCGAAGGGTGAGGGCCATGGATGGCCCGAATCAAATCAAGCGATTGGGGAGAAGGGCCGTTTCTGTTTGGAAATTCACCTTACCCGGGGCCAAAGAGATACACACACCGGCCTTTTGCCCGTGGCGCCCCGTTCCAGGGGATGTCTACAGGAGCGACCACACCATCTTGGAGAGCGATTGCGCGTGAGCAGGGGCTTCTTGTGCCCCACGAGGAGCCTGGCGGAAAAATCGGTAGACCCATTCAGTCTCCCTGTCTTGTTTGGACAGGCGTTTTCCATGGAGCCCCATGTCCCAGTTGGAGCTTGAGGAAATCAGCGTACGGTTCGGAGGACTGAAGGCCCTGTCGAGGGTCAGCCTCCACGTAGCCCCCGGAGAGATTGTGGGGCTCATCGGACCGAACGGGGCGGGCAAGACCACGGTGTTCAATGTCATCACCGGGGTGTACGGGGTCTCCCACGGAGACGTCCGATTCGAGGGGAAGAGTCTCCTTGGAAAGCGGCCGCACCAGATCCTTTCCCGCGGGATCGCTCGCACTTTTCAGAACATTCGATTGTTTACCAACATGACCGCGCTGGAGAACGCGATGGTCGCCCAGCACTGCCGTTCGCGATCCGGGGTGGCAAGGGCCGTGTTTCGGACCGGCTTTCAACGGGAAGAGGAGAAGAGAATCCGCGACAGGGCCATGGAGGCGCTGGCTGCAATGGGCGTAGAGAAATATGCCCATGAAGTCGCTCAGAACCTTCCCTATGGCTTGCAGCGGAGGCTGGAGATCGCCCGTGCGCTCAGTTCGGATCCTAAGCTCCTGCTCCTGGATGAGCCGGCGGCCGGAATGAATCCTGCTGAGAGCCGGGTGTTGATGGAGTCTATCGTTCGTATCGCTGAGATGGGCATTGATGTGCTCATGGTGGAGCACGACATGAAGGTGGTCATGGGGGTGTGCAGGCGTATCGTGTGCATCGATTACGGGATAAAGATCGCAGAAGGGAAACCCGAGGAAATCCAGAGGGATCCCAAGGTCATTGAAGCGTACCTGGGGCAGCCCGCGGCGTGAGGGGCTGACCTTCGAGCATGTGGATGAGGGCCGGCTGATTTGTGCCGGAGTGGAAGAAACCATGTATTCGAAGAGGAGGAGTGAGGCATGAAGAGACGAATCGCGATGATCCTGGGTGTGATGATGATTCTGGCGCCGTTTGCAGCGACGGGGGTGGCGGCCGAGACACTGAAGATCGGATCCATGAGCCCGCTGACGGGACCGTACGCAGCGGACGGCAACGACATTGCCAACGGAGTCCGGACGGCCATTGCGGTGATCGAGGAAGAAGGCGGGGTTCCGGGATACGACAAGATCGAGCTGTTCCCGCAGGACACGGCGTGCGATCCCAAGCAGGCGGTGGCCTCGGCGAATAAGCTGCTGAACCTGGAAGTGGTGGGCGTCGTGGGGGCCTACTGCTCGTCCTCGACCATTCCGGGATCCGAGGTCCTGGCCGAGGAAGACATCCCCATGATCACGCCCGCGTCCACGAACGAGAAGGTTACGGAACGCGGCCTCCCGTACATGTTTCGTATGTGCGGTCGGGACGACGACCAGTCCAAGACGGCGGGGAAGTTCATTCAGGACTATCTGAAGGCAAAGACGGTATACATCGTGGACGACAAGACGACGTACTCCCAGGGCCTGGCGGAAAACGTGAAGAAGGAGTGCGAGAAGCTGGGAATCGAAGTGACGAGCCATGACCACGTCAACCAGGGCGACAAGGACTTTTCCGCGGTTCTCACGAAGATCAAGGCGGCGAATCCCGACCTGTTCTACATGAGCCTCCAGAACTCCTCGTCCGGGAGCCTCATGGCGATTCAGGCCAAGCGTTTCGGACTGAAGTGCCCGATTCTGGCCCAGGACGCCGTCTACCACCCGCAGTTCATCAAGATCGCAAAGGATGCAGCAGAGGGCGTCTACTTCACCTTCGGGTATGTGGACAAGACTACCGAGGCGTTCAAGAAG
>JASFQI010000284.1:0-6625 GCA_050115555.1 Desulfobacteraceae bacterium | reverse complement strand
GTCCAGGATCTTCTGCCACGCCGGGCCCGCCTCGACAGTCATGCGCTCCACCATTTCATCCACGGGCGTCACGTCCTCGCCGCCGGCTGTCCGGCCCGCACTCGCCTTCAGCACGTGCTTCAGGGCATCCGCTGCAACCCCTGGCGCCGCGCTGGATGCCGCGGACCGCCTGAGCGGTGTCTCGCCCTTCTTGATGAGAGGGATCTTGAAACGCTCGCTCACGTGCTCCTGGCTGATGTCGATCATCCCCGACACGAGTTGGTAGACCTTGCCCGTGGCCTCCAGGTCCTCGGGTTCCTCGTAGATGGGCGCGGCCTTGGGGCAGGGTGCGTCCCCGCCGTAGTTGAACCCCACAAAAGGCCGGAGGATCTGCCGGGTCACCGTCCTCCCCAGGGCCTTGGCATCGGCCCGGGTGAGGTCCCCCCGCACCTCGTTATGCACGCTCCCCAGGGCATAGGAGCCCGATCCCTTGCTCCCGGAATCCGATGTCAGGGTCTGTCCCAGAACGGCCTTGGAGATCTGGGCGTCGCAGAAGGAGACCAGCTTTTCGTACAGGTTCACCGTCCCGGAGCGCTGGGCCTCCTTGAACTCGATCTCGGTGGCCTTGCTGATGATGCCCGCGGCGTCCGATCCGATCATGCGGACGGCCAGGGCCAGGGCCTCCTTGTCTTCCTTGCCCGCGCCGGAGTCGTATTTGCCTAAGCGTACGGGCTTCCCGAACACCTCGGCAAAGGCGACCCAGTCCTTCACCCCGTAGTTCTTGAACAGGTACATCCAGGCGCAAACGCGCATGATGCCCGCCCGCGTGTCGTATCCGGAGTGGGCCTTGTACCGGTGCCAGACCCATTTGGAGGAAGGCCTGAGATCGATCCCCCGGACCGGTTCTTCTTCCGTGAGCACCCGGGGGGTCGTGCTGTTCCAGAAGGTGATCTTTTTCGGATGAACCCATTCGAAACCTGTGATCGAAGCCTGCCCCTCGGAGGCGTCCCACAAGATCTCCAGCAGGCTGTACCCCTTGCCGAGGGCATCGAGCATGTCCAGCACGTCGTCGTCAAAATCCGTCAGGCCTTCGAGCAGGGCCCTGCATTCCTTTGCGATCTCCTTGGCCCTGGCCGATTCGTCCCCGGGGCTCACATCCCAATCGAGCCCCTGCACGGCGAGCTTGCGGGTCTGGAACTGGCTGAAGATGTGGCCGTCCTTCTCCTCCATCTCCTCGAAAAGCTCGGCCTGTCGCATCACATCGCCGTTATCCGCCGCCTTGAGGATGCGGGCCAGGCGCACCGGGGTGAGCCCGTCCGACGGGTACGTGCTCCACCGGTCCCTGACCTGGGCCACCGAAAGCCGTGCGGTTTCGGGCTTTTTGAGATCCCGCGCTTCAATGGGCCGTCCGAACTGATCCAGAATCGCCATTTACCGCTTCCCCCGCTTTCTCACCTGCCCACCTGCCTGTCCCTCACCACGCTCCCCTGATCTCCGCCATACGCCCGGCGGTCACGGTCTCGTACTCGATGGGACCTGAGGGGGTCGATGCCGCCTCGATCGCAAGGGCCAGGGCCCAGAACCTGTCCGCGTGCCCGTCCTCGGTGCGCTCCGCCGTAAAACGGATATTTCCCGCGGCCGTGGTCTGCTTGGTAACAGAACGAAGGTCCGCGCGGATGTCAGGCGCAAACGGGATGCGGAGCTTCCTGTCCTCCATCTTGCCGCGCACCGGATAGGCGAGCGCCTCCTTGACCTTTGAAGAAAAGTTCACCAGCTCGACCTTGTGCTTCCCGAACTTCTTCTGTGCATCGTCTCCCCAGCCGATACCGAGGCCCGTATAGTCGAAGCAGGCCCTCTCCAGGCAGGGCAGCCAAGGCCACAGGACCTTTTCCTGGTCCGGCTTGCTCATGTTCTTGAGGGTGATGACGGCCCGGGTGTAGAGCACATCGCCCATCAGTTCCAGGACCCAGAGGACCGTCAGGTCTTTTTTCCGGCCGATGTCCAATCCGGCGTAGAACCGGCCGCGCGCGGACTCTGCCGGGGGCCTGTCCAGCTCCCAGGGATCGGCCTCCGAGTACTCGCAGGCGGCGATCAGGTCGTACTCGAGAAACGCCGTGTCATCGTCACCGGGAATGCACATGTACTCCTGGAGGAAGGACTCCTCATCCGCGCACCCGGCCTTCACGAAATCGAAATACTCCGTTTCGTCCATCGCCTGCTGCTCGGCATCGGCGGGCAAGGCCTGCTGTAGCTTGTAGAGGAATCCCTGATTCAAGGCGTCTTCCAGGGTGACCCTGTGATGGCTGATTTTTTTCGGATTCCCTTTTTCCTTGATCTCCCGGATCAGCAGATTGAAAAAGTTCCCGCTCCCTCGATGGGTGGAGATGACCTCCAGGAGCCCGCCCCAGGTCAGGCCCGGATAGGCAATGGTCCACATCTGACGGGGATCACCAAGAAGCGCGAACTCGTCCAGCACACGGCCGCCGCGCTTTCCTGCCTGGGCATCCGGGTTGCTGCTCATGGAGTAGATGGCACGGTCCGTGGAGAAGAGCAGCTTCAGGGCCGTCAAATCCTTTTTCTTGTCTATGACCACTTCGCCCATGTCCTGGGCCACCAGGTCAAAGACCTTCGCCCACATCTTGCAGTCTTCGAGGAAAAGCCGCGCCTGGATCTCATCCCGGCTGCTGATCCATTGATCCCACCTGGCCCCGGCGGCCGCTGTCCGTTCGACGGTAGGGTAGGCCGTGCTCCAGGAGAGGCCGATCTGACGCGCCTTTTCCATGAGCTTGAGGCGGCTCTTATCCAGGATCCATCTCTCTTGGTAGAGAAGAAATATGGCGTCCGGATTCGACGGAATGATTTTGGCGTTCCCTTTTTTCATGCCTCGCTGATCCGTAAAATGTCCCGATGAATGGCCCGGATCGTTTCCGGCGACGCCCCCGCCTGCTTGCCCGATTGCTCAACTGTTTTGGCCGCCTCTTCCAGGGCACGCTTCCGGACCTTTTCCTCCATCTCCTGGTTCCACTTTTTCTGCTGAACTGCGGCCCGGCCGAGCTTAGCCACCATCTGACCGATCTTGGGCAGGCTCTTTTTGTCGACCTCCATCTCCCTCAGAAGCTCGAATGTCTTGGTCTGCACCAACCGAATGATGGCTTCGTTCATGGCGCCGGCATCGTCCTCCGATGTTTCGACAATGGCCTTAGCCTGCTCCGTGGCCACCTTGAGCGCTTCCACCCGTTCCTCAAATTTCTGGCCGTAGCGATGGATCGAGGATTTCGATATCTCAAATCCCTTTTCATTCAGCCACTCTGCCAGGCCCACATAGTCGGAAAACCCGCCCTGAATCAGCTTTTGTTCAAGTTCCTTGCGCACATCCTCCGGCAAAAGCTCCACGCTCGATCGCTGCATATGCATTTCCTTCTAAAAGCGGCAAAGCCGCGTTTCGTAAAATTTGCAGGGCAAATTTTATTGCCAGTATTTTTTGGGACGTGCGATTCCGGGATGGCAATCGATGGTGTACTCCACCACATCCATCCCGTAATGGGTCAGCTTGGCGCTCCAGCAGGCCGTATCACGGCCTTCGAGCTCGATCAGCTTGCGGTCCTCCAGGTAATCCAGCTCCCGTCGAAGCTCCCGGGGAGACACGGGCATGTCATCACCGCTTACCGTCGCCATGATCACCTCTTCGCTAACGGCATAAGGGCGGCCTCCATCCAGGGTCTGGAGTATCCTCCACCGCAAAACTTCAACTCGCTTCTTCTCGAGATCCATCTGAACGCTCCTTTACATGTTCGTGAACAAACGCCCATATGGCGTCGATTTTCTGCTCGATCTTTCCAAAGCTCATGATCCAATCTTCCCGCCTCACATAGTCCTTGGGCAGGGTCTCTTTGAGGTCGGAGAGCTCTTGGCGCAGTTCATTGTGATGGCCCATCTGTTCCTTCAGGCCGTCTTTGATCTCGCGCAGGTAGATCACTGCAAAGGTTAAAAGAGCTGAAAACACGCACCCCACAATCACCAGGGCAACTTGTGTCGTCATGGCCTGTCCTCCAGTTCCTTTTGGCACTCCACGCACAGCGTGCACCCGGGAACGGCCTGTATGCGCGCCTCGGGGATCTCCTCGCCGCATTCCGCGCAGAGCCGGGGTCCCGGCTCTGCCTGGGATGCGGGCCCGCTCCGGCGGGCCTCGCTCGCAGCCCTGCGGATCTCCGCAGTCAGATAAATATCGCTCAGGGCATTTGCCCGGTCCGCGTCGTCCATCAGTTTTTTCCGCTCTTCTCGATCTTGTGTCCGATCCCGATGGCAGTGAGACTGGCCGAGAGAAACCCCAGCCCGGTTTCCAGCTCCCCCCGGGTGATCAGGTAAATCCCGGCAGCGGCGCCGAGAAGCCCGCCTGCCCATGTCTTCCATCCCTTCATGATGTCCCTCCTTTGCTTGTTAAATGTGTGGGGCTTTAGCCCTTTTTAGGAGTATTCACACGCTTATCCGGCCCCTCCAGTGTGCCGGAGCATTGCCCCACACGCGACCGACCCGGCCGCATCACCCGGACGAGGAGATACCCCCGACCATCGAGCAGAACCCATCGATAATGAGGCGCAAATTGGAGATGACCTCCTCAGTCATCTCCGGAATGTCCACCTCATCGATCTCGGCCTCGGCCGCCACAATCTCCGCGATCGCCCCGTCCTCAAACCCGATGGCCACAAGCGCATCGGCTACAGCGTCGGCCAGCGCCTCGCTCCCGGCGTAATCCTTGAGGAAATAGCTGAGGGCCGTGCGGATCAGCCCTTCCGCCTCCACCGCGTCATCGATTTCCGCATACGCGACGCAGTACTCCTGAGCCGTGGGCAGGGCCTCGGGCGCGGCCAAGGCGAGCGCAGCGCCGATACCCCGGCCGATCGTCCTGAGCGTGGCCTCTTGCTGAGCCTCGCTCGTATCCGTTCCCGTGGTCGCGCATCCGGTCATGCCCGTCAGGAACATTGCCGCCAGAGTTGCAAAGGCCAGCAGGCACCCAATCCGATTTCTTCGAAATATCCTCATCCTCATTCCTCCTTCTGTGATGGCCGGCGACGCGCAAAGCCCCAGGAGAACGACAACCCCAGCTCTTCGCTCCCGCCTGCGCGCACGCCCGCGTGAAACATCGCCGCAATCCACGGCGCCATGCCGGCCCTCTCGATCAGATCCCGCTCGAGCTTTCGGTCCGACCGTCGCCGCTCATCCTTATTCCCGGGCTCGCCGTATGCATACGCCAGGTCATGCGGCAGGCAGCATTCGTACGTGATCTGCCTCCAATCTCCGGAGGCCAGAATCCCGAGCATCTCGTCAGGCAGGCAGCTGCACCCGTCGAACCTCCACGGCTGAAAGGCCTCAGGATCGGCCTTGATCCGTTCAGCCAGGTGCTCCAGTCCGAAGTCCCTGCACAGCTCCAGCGCCCACTCTGTCGTCACCACCTCGCCAATCTCAGGCAGTCGCATACATCGCCTCCTCACAACGCCTTCGCCAACATTGCCCGGAACCCCTTCATATCGAACTGCCTGCCCGGGCAGGTCCTTCCGTCTCCGTTGATCAGTTCATGGAAACTGTCATCCCGAGCCAGGACTCACCGAGAGCCCCGACAAAAAAGGTGATGCACGTATACACACCGGCACCGATCCGGCTGACCGGCGCTTCGATCCTTCGGTCTCGTATTTGCTTTTTCTCCTCGGTCATGGCTTGCAATCCCTGCGTGGGCCTCTCGACGCCCACAAAAAAGGGCCGACCCGACTCCGCCTTGGGAGTCGAATCGGCCCGGTTTTTCCGATACCGATTTGGGTATCAATCGCGTCTTTTCAGGAATCGAGCTTCAGGCTCTCCTCCTTCTTGACATGCACGATCTTACCCGCATTGAAGATAATTTCCAGTTTCCCGAAGAATTTCCGCTCTGTCAATCCCTTAACCATCTCCAGCAGACTTTTGAGTTGCTTGTTCATAGCGTCAGCTCCAGCCTCCAGATCCGGACCTTTTGGGGATGATTACGCTAGAAAAGCCAGTTGACCTCCTGGGCCACGGCCCCGGGATCCCGGGACGCCTCGGTGTAAAGTACGTCCCCCCGCTTGTTCCAGCGCCAGTCCAGGCCGTCAGATTGTCGCAGATTTCGTTTCACCAGACTCCCTCTTCATGCTTTGGTCCCGATCTTGTCCATGAGTTCGCCAGCACGACGACTGATCTCTCGGGCCGGTAGGGGCTCTTCATTGCCTGAATCTTCCTCCGGCCTCACTGACCGTCCACGGCCTTCCCGCTCTCGTTGCTCACGATCCAGGCGATCCCGGTCTTTCTTGTGCTCTTGCTCGGCGATGGAGATCATCACTTGCTTGAGGTAATTGTCGTTGCTCAGGGAGCTCTCGAATCCCTTGTTGCATACTGTTTTCAGGGCTTCCACGATCCCGGCCCGACTGATCCGGTGCGCCTTTTTCCGGTACGTGAACCGCTCTTCCCGTAACAGGCGCGCGATCTCCCGCAGCCGGCGCAGAATCTTGGCGCTCTTCATCCGAAGCGGGTCAATCCCAAAAAGCTCCACATACTCAAAGGCCAGGCGCCCGTGGGGGCCGAACTCCGGCAGCAACCGGATAATCTCGGCCCAGTCACCCTCGGCCCGCGCCTCCCGCGG
>JASFQI010000283.1:0-6636 GCA_050115555.1 Desulfobacteraceae bacterium | reverse complement strand
TACGAAGAAGGCACGAGAGGATCTCTCCGGCATAGCGCTGCGCAGGCGACAGATCCCCATACTCGGGCAGGACACCTCGATCGCCTTGCTGCCCGTTCGCCGTCACCGGCCACAGAACCGGCCCCGCGATCAGGATTGCGAGAAGGAGGCATCCTCCCCAGGCTTTCCAGAGTAGATTTTCTGTATGCAGCCCAAGGCCCTGCTCCTTTATGCAAGCCTTCCTTGTTGTCAAGGCGTATCCCCTTCCCTCATTTTCCACCACCCCTCGAAGCACGCGTCACGCCTGTTCGTAAAAAGGCGCAGGATGAAGCTCCTTGTAACGCGCTTCGGTCTTTCTTGCCAGGAGCCGCCGAATGTCGAAACACAGGTGACACTTGTTGAGGAAGGTCCCGGATGCGCGGTAGCCGTAACGATCCGAGGCCATGCGGTAAAGCCCCTGCACACCCTCCCGGAAAAGGAGGTCCAGCAAGGGGTAGTCACCCTTCTGCATGACCTCTCCCAGATCCTCTGCATCCAACGCGATCCCTGAACAAAGGCCGGGGATATATCGCCCGTAGAGATCGACATGAAAGTGGCTCGTGTCCAGCAGCTCCCGGCACCCTCCCACCTCGGATGCCAGAATCTCGTCGACCGGAACGGTCTTCAGCACACGGGAAAACGTCTCAAGGGCCCTGCCACCGGGATGAATCCAGTATCGGGAAGGCAGTCCTTCAAGGTAGCCGGGGCCGTACCGCGCCTCATATGCTTCCATATCGTGCGTCGTGCAGTCGTCGAACGCATCGATCTCCGCGTAAAACGCCTGAATCCACGGAAACACGCCCACGCCGGTCCGTGCGCAGGCCTCGAGCACGCCCTTGACCCGTTGAAACGGGATGTGCTCGTTGTGAAAGGGGCTCATGGAAACCAGCAGCGTGCCAAGACCCGCCTCCTGAAGCGCATCGAGAATCCGGCAGGCTTCGTCCGGCCCTCGGTACCAGGAGGAGTTCGTCTCCACGTAGTCCACACCCACGCCTTCCCCCCGGGCCGTCCGCAGCACCATGGCCAGCCCCTCGACATTCAAAAAAGGCTCTCCTCCTCCGATATGCACGGATCCGCACCCCAACGAGCGGACGATTTGAAGCACACGGCGCAGGGTCTCCTCGGTAATGTAGTGCCCGGGCCAGCGAGGGCTACACCTGTACAGGCAGTGCCGGCACGCGGACGTGCAGTGATAGTTCGTGATCACACCGCCCGACTGAAGGCGTTGTATGGCCAATCTGGGTACGGGAATCTGCATGGGCTACGGGAACGAAAAGCCTCAAGGCTCTTCGGGGACGAATGCGAGCATGGTCTCCGGATAGGTATCCGCAGCAAGAAGGAAACCATGGGGGGCAAGCCGGACCACCCCCTCCCAGTTTCGAGGGTGAAGATCGTCCACGAGCTCCAGCTGAATCGGAGGCCGGGATGTCCTCTCGACACGAGAGCCGTAATCCCGATACTCCACGAGCCTTTCCACGGAATGGTACAGGGCATGGGTGGGGCCGGCACCGTACAGGGAACGGAGGGGATCCGGCCGAGGCCGCAACAGGCCCCGGTCTCCCCAGAAAAAAGAGTTTGCAACCCAAAAGCGTCCCATGCCGTCCGCAGAGGTGGCGTCGGTGATCCGGTACTCCAGGCTGGGAAAAGGAATCGTGCTCAGGGAGCCGTCTTCAATCGAGTACACGTGGGCGCGCGGATCAGGGTTCACGTCCAGGCCGTTCGCTTCGTAGAGCGTGAGCACCCGCTCTCCGCTCACAACCAGAGCTTCGTCGCTCAGGTTCTCCAGGTTCGCCTTGGGAGGGATGGGAACCAGGCTCTCCGGGTCGAGCACAATGGCCTTTCCCTGGTCCGCCACCTTTCCGCTGACGAGGTATCCCATCATCTCCCGGCCCAGGCCGGCTTCCACGGTCAGGAAGACCCGATCTTCGTGAAAAGCGATCGCTTCGTACCCTTCAAACCCTGCGATCCGATTCCGGAGCCCCGGCGCCACGAGCGGGACCTTTCGAGGCTTAAGCGGCCGGTCCCGGTCTCCCGCCAAATAGGCCAGGATATCCTCACGGGAGAGGACGAACAGGGCCCCGTCATCGCTGAATGAGAAGCGGGCGGGGAACTGGGGCAGAAGGACGAGATCCATGCCGTACCAGGCCAGGCCCGAGATCTCGGCCGACCGCCGAGTGATGTCCCCCTCCAGAGGAATGCGGATGACCGGGTGCTCGCGGGCCAGGGCCACACCTTCACGGCTCGTCCATTCGTCGGAAGAAGATGCACAGGCACACAGAACCCCCAACAGGACCCCTATAAGAAGGCACAGGCCGAACCCCGCTCTTCGATGCCCCTTCACCTCGCGCACTCTCCTGCTTCCTTCATCCTTTTTCTTCCCCCTCGCCCCTTGAACCTTTCTCTTTCCACCTTTCTCGTTTTTCCTTTGTCCTTTCACCTTTCCCCTAATGTTATTCCCACCGGTTTCCTGACCGCCGCTTCAGATCGATATACTCCACGCGGCCCCGGTCATTGATGAACGAGCTCAGCAATCCGCTCACAATACTGATCACCAGGGAGCCGAACAGGGCGGACCAGAACCCATAGACCTGAAACCCGGAGATCACGCCGGAGACCATCTTGAGGAGCAGGGCGTTGATCACGAAAGTGAACAAGCCGAGGCTCAGAATGTTGATCGGGAGGGTGAGGAGAATCAAGATGGGGCGGAAGAACGCATTCAGAACGCCGAGGATGGCTGCGGCACCCAGGGCGCTGAAAAAACCGCTCACGTGAATCCCGTCCAGAAGATAGGATGCCAGCGTAATGGCTGCTGTCAAAATCAGCCATCGAATCACAAGACCTCTCATGACAAAACGCTCCTTGTCCAGGCCTCCCGGACCCCCTTCCTCTCGGTCGACGGATGAGGCGACCTTTGGAATCAGCGCCCGGGGTCGTGGTTGATCCTAATTCCTGTTTTCCATATCACATCCCCTTTCTGCCAACAATCCGAAAGGGGCGACGCCCAGGCCCGACGATTCTCGTTGTATCCCTTTGATTCCGGGGCTGTATGGTATATAATCATAAAAATGATATCCAAAAAGGATATCGCGCCAAAACGCGGAGGCGCCAATAAATGTGAAATTTGACGGCCTCGCAAAAACCCGCTCGGCCGCCTGTTGGCTACACTTAAGTCACTGGAGTCGCTAGGGGCAAATCTCCAGGTCTCAGCCTTTTGCAACTCCATCGATTTTTTAAACATGCTATCTACCGTTCGCTGCATGCCTGCAAGGGGAAGGGGGATGGGAGAGGAAAACCCATAGAGTGGAAAACCGCCCCGCGATAGCCAAGTGGGCGACATGATTGAGCGGTCAAACAGGGATTTGGGAGACGGTCAAGTGCTTCTTTTCCTTTCCAAAATAAGGGTTCAAACTGCAGCGGTTGCCGTGAATCCGATCCGCCTTAGGGACGGGGCCCCCCTGGAAAACCCGGGAACAACAGTACGCGTCCACTTGCCAAGAATCGCGAGTCTTCTCCTGAGTCTTTTCCTGGCCGCTATCCCGGCATGTTCTACGGTGCCCCGGGAAGCTCCACCTGTTCAGCCAACGTCATGGAACTGCAACGAGGAGGCCGACCGCGCCCTGGCCCAGGGGGACGTGGAAACGGGCATTCGACTGCACCAGCGCCTGCTCGAAACGCAGCCGGACAATGCGCTGGCCATCTACCACCTGGGATATGCGTACGGGCAAATGGGGGACCACGACCGGGAGATCGCTTGCTACGAGCGAGCATGGGAACTGGGGCTGGAGAACGACGAATTGCTATTCAACCTCGGCATGGCATACGGTGAAACCGGTCGCACGGGAAAAGCGGTTCAGGCTTTACGAAAAGCCGTGAAGGCTGCGCCCCGAAAGGCGGATTACCGCGTCGGGCTCGGCCTGGCCTTGGAGAGCAAAGGGGATCTCGGTCCTGCAGCGCGTGCGTTTCAACAGGCCGTTCGGCTGGATCCCTCACTCACCGACGCACGGTTGTTCCTCGCCCGCGTCTACATTCAGACCGGGCAAACAGGCCCGGCCCGTGAGCAGCTTCTGGAAATCCTTCAGCTCGATCCTTATCACCCCGGGGCCCGCCGTCTTCTTCAGGGCCTGGAAACCCCGGGATGATCCCTGCATTCACTTCATACGAGACATCTCCGACACCGCATCCTGGACCAGGAGTTGAACCATGGTGTCCAGCGTGACCCCACGCCTCTCACTGCTCGACACGCCCAGCACCCCGACCGCCTCTGCATTGTGCTCCATCTTTCGCTCCCTGTACCCGCTGGTGACCTGCTCGGACGTGGAGGCGTCAATCACCTTGTACCGAAGGCCAATGATCCAGATGTCGGCCTCCTCTCTTGCCTCAATGCTGTTCCCCGTGGTTCGCGCCACCTGGGAACCGCTCCTGGAGTGAATCAACGCGCCGGCAATATTTCCGAGGGGCGACCCGTCAAAGCCCCGGGACGCGCTGGCCACAGGCTCGGCTTTGAGGATGTCGAACCGCACGAACCAACGCGTGGAACGGAACTTACCCCTTCCGAACTGACCTGCATCCTGGCTTCCCATCTGGTTAGCGAGCTTCTGCTCCTGCAGCATGGGGTTCAGGTCGGCCCGCTCAAGGACGCGGAAATTGGCATTGGAAAGCTCCACCTCGGCAAAGTCCTTGATGTTGTTGGATGTAATCTTCTGGAGAAACGTAGCGTTGTTGCTCTTGATCTCTCCAGGCATCACGATGACCATCGGACCCTGAACCCCTGCGTTATCATAGGCCCGCTGCCGGTACATGCGACGATCCGCCTCCTCGTTGACTCGATCCGAGGAATCGCGGAAACTGAATGCATCGGCCCGAAGCGCACCCGCCAGTACGAAGGCCGAAACCACCACCACCATCCACACAATCCTATTCCGTTCCATCTCATCACCTCCGCAGTTTAGGATGTTCGACGTGGAAGGCCGAACACCTTTAGAACGCATGTAAAAACGTATGGACTCGCCCTATAGCTTCTGAGCGCAATCCAGGGTGATCGTGTAAGCCCACTCCTCGGGAAGCAGCTCGCACAGAGAAGGCGGCTCCCTGGAAAGCAATCCCACCTCCTCTGCCGGCTCCCGCACCACACGAAAAAGGATTCGCCCTGCTCCCTTGCGCAGTCCGGTGGCGGTTCCAAGGGGACCATCGGCGGCGTAGGCGATATCCTCCTCCCATCCCAGGTCTTTCAATGCCGATAAAACGCGGTGGGCAATGCTTTCCAGTCCCTGGAACCGCGCGCCGGTGCCCTTCATCGTAATCCGGCTCCCGGGTCCCTGTCCTCCGTTCACGTGATCGCGAAACAGAACGCCCGGCTCAAACCGCGCTTCGACGCCCAGCGCCTTGAAGACCGCTTCCTGCACCCTGGATGCCTCCTTCTCAGGGAGGGGTTTAAAGGCGGCTTTCGGCTCTTCCAGGACCTGGAGGATCCAGGGGATGTCGTTTTTTTGGTAAAACGAGGAATCAAACTCCGTGCCGATGCTCAAGACCTGCCACGCGCCCTTTCGTTGCTTGAGATACACCGCCGCTCCCATGAGACGCTCTACGTCCTCCGGAAAAATGTCCACCCGGGCCGTGTCCCCCTCCACACCCACGATCTCCATGGTTACTCTGCCAGCCAGGGGCGATTGGATGTCCCGAAGGCGGCGATCAATGGCCTCCCGAAACGGCTCCTCCAGCACAGAAGCCCTCTCTTCCCGGCTTGCATGGATCACCACCAGAAACAAGGCCCGTTGATCCGGCCACAGCCCCTTTCCTGTGCCGGGAAGGTGCTGAAGGATGACCGGCACGCGCCCGGCGATCAAGGCCCGGAATGTCCACGTCTCGTTTACTGGTTCTTCAAGCCCCGACGGCTCTGTAGACTTGCTCACGAGCCGAAGGACATCGGCGGGCGGGACCCGTGTGGCCCGCCATCCGGCGTCGTCTTGGTCCTCCCTCTTCACGGTGAGGGTCACGGTTTCGCCCGCAACGGCGTGATAGGTTTTCGCCATGTCCACGACCGTGCTTCCGAGGAACGTCCCTTCCTCGTCATAGTCGAATGCAAAATCCACGACCCCTGCGATCTCGTCCTCCTCCGGCCCGCTTCGAAGCACATATCCTGCGATGAACCGCCAGCGGCCATCCGGCTCCCGGCGAACTGCAAGGGCCCCAGGCGCGGCCCGGTCTCCAGGGCGTACCGAGATCCCCGATCGGGAGGACCGGAGCCTTTGGTACTCGGGCATGTCCTCCAGGGCATCCTCCGGCCAGAGGTCCTCATCGTCCACATCCCTCATAGGCGGGCGGCTGTTGAACAGGAGGCACCCTTCCAAAGCATGGGCACGAAACGGATAAACAACCCGGGCTACGAAGACGGGACCGGCTTTCCGGAACGACAGCAAAAACCCCGGCTCCGGGAGGCTCCCTGCAAATCGAACGGCCTGGGGATTCGCACCAAGCTCTTCCATGAGCTCAAGGAAACAACGTTCACGGGAAGAGCCTTCCAGGTCCGCACACGCTGCTCGCGCAGCCTGCACGAGCTTTTGCCACGATCCCTGCCACACGGCCTCAGGGCCTGCCAAAGGGGAACCCTTCTCCGGTTCG
>JASFQI010000282.1:0-6637 GCA_050115555.1 Desulfobacteraceae bacterium | reverse complement strand
CGCCGTACAGATCGATCAGACCCTGGCTGCATTGCTTGATGGAGCGCGCCTTATTCCGAAAGAAACCCGTGGGACGGATGTCTTCCTGGAGCGCTTCATCCGGGGCGCGGGCAAAGTCCTCCGGGCCCTTGTACTTGCGGAACAAGGTCGGGGTGACCTGGTTGACCTGCTTGTCCGTGCACTGGGCCGACAGGATCGTGGCAATCAGCAACTGAAAGGCGTTGTGGTATCGAAGCGCGGTTTTCTCACGGGTGTAGAGCGGGTCCAGTGCTTCGAACACCGCAGCCGCTCTCTGTTTTCGCTTTTTCAAGCTGTCCATGGCTGAAAACGGGCTCCCATTCAAGCGCCGCTGTCCGGGACGAGTAAAGACACGGCGGAAAAGATGGGTTCACAGGCACGATGACGTGCCGCAGACCGGCCTGCCTCTGGGGCGGCGAAACCGCCCGACCGGCGGGTTTCGGGATTCCGAGTAGCATGGTCTGTTGCGCTGTAAAAAGCAATCCTCTTTCATCGTGGGGTCAAGGTTTTGACAGGGCCCGAACGGTTTCCTTCCACCAGGCGTCAGACGGGTGTCGCTTGCCACGGAAAGTGAATTTCAACTCATCGAAAATTGTAACGATTTTTTGGAAACCAGGGTTAGGCACGATTTCTGCTTGCCTTGGGTGTCAGGGTTTCCGCTGGGCCTTTCAATGGGGACACGGGAAAACCCGCTTGAAAGGTCGGGCGCGTTTTTCGCGCTCATTGGGGACTGTCGGTCGGGTCAGGAAGAATTGAGGCGGCATCCGTGATAAGGAGCGTCTTCAAAGGACTTCACAGGACAATGGATCGATGAGCATTTCGCCTCGGCAAACGGAGCTTTGGGAACGACTGGCCGGTATGGAAAGGGCCCTCGTGGATCAGAAGCGGTTTCAGGCCGTTCTGATCCATTCTTCGGGGCAGAAAGAGGCCGTCCTGGACTCCCTGGACGAACGGATCACATACCATGACACGAGGTTTCGCATCCTTTGGGCCAACCGGGAGGCATGCCGTTCCGTGAATCTCCGCCGGGACCAGGTCATCGGCCGTCATTGTTACGATCTCTGGGAGGGGTGTGCCACGCCCTGCGATTGCTGCCCTCTTCTGTCCCGGGAAGGTGTCGAAACGGGCATGTGGGTTCGAGAGAAGACCGAACCGGATGGAAGGACTTGGGAAATGCGGTCCTTTCCCACCCTGAACCCAGACGGGCGCATGATCGGTATTGTGGAGGTCGGGCGCGATGTGACCGAGATGAAACGATTGGAGTCCCAGCTCATGCGAGCCCAGAAAATGGAGGCCATGGGAACGCTTACAGGAGGCATTGCGCACGATTTCAATAACCTGCTTCAGGCGGTCCACGGGTACACCGAGCTGCTTCTTTTCAGGAAGCCCTCCGAGGACCCTGACTGTCACGCCATTCGCCAAATTCAGAAAGCGGCACACTCCGCGTCGGAGCTTACGGAACAGCTTCTGAACTACAGCCGAAAGGTAAAAAGCGATTTTAGGCCCTTGGACTTCAATCGGGAGATCCGAAAGATCGTACGTATCCTGAGGCGCACCATTCCCAAGATGATCGGCATCGAGCTGGACTCCGAAAAAAGCCTGAATGCGGTGAACGCCGATCCCGCCCAGATCGAGCAGCTTCTCCTGAATCTGGCCTTGAACGCCCGGGACGCTATGCCCGATGGGGGGACATTGCGTATCGAGACCCGAAACACACATGTGTGTGGAAAGCGCAGTGATGAGGAGTCAACGCCGCCAGCCGGAGACTACGTCCTGATTCGCGTTTCAGACACGGGGCAGGGTATCACCCCGGAGTTGCAGGAGCTCATTTTCGAGCCGTTTTTCACCACAAAGGAAGAAGGCAAGGGAACGGGGCTGGGGCTGGCTATGGCCCGCGAGGTCGTAAAGAACCATGGAGGCCATATCCGATGCTGGAGCAGTCCCGGAGAAGGGACCGCGTTTGAGGTCTACCTCCCCTCCGTTCAGGTCACGGCCGGAGTCGAGGACGCTGTGGCTCCTGAAATGCCTATGGGAGGCGACGAAACGATCCTTCTCGTGGATGACGACTCGAACATTCGAGAACTCGAAGAGGAGGCGCTGGCGCGATTCGGGTACCGGGTCATTCCGGCTGAAAATGGGGAGCAAGCCTTTGAGATTTATCGGAAAAGCGTACAAGAGATCGATCTTGTGATTCTCGATCTCATCATGCCGGGCATGGGAGGCAAGAAGTGCCTGGAGGCCATATTGGATATTCAACCCTCGGCAAAAGTCGTTATCGCCAGCGGATACAGCTCATGCGGTGCCGACGCCGAGTCCCTGAAGGGGCTGGCCAAAGGATTTATACGGAAGCCGCACAACGTGGCTTCCATGCTGAAGACGGTGCGGAGCGTATTGGATGATACGGAATAAATGGTCGATTTTCAAAATGGATTCAAGAAAATCACGGAATTGGTCGAATAGCCCTTCGGCAACGATGCGGGACCATCATATGGCATCGTCAGGAAGGGTAAGTAAGCCGCCGTTCAAACGTCCTGTTGTCCCGCCGGAGTGGGACAGAGGCGACGCGAGGGGGGCGTGAGATAACGCGCAACCTCTGACGTCAGGCGGTTTGGAAGGAATGCGCCCGGTTTCACCACAAAGTAATTTTCAAGAGAAAGTAAGGAGGAAAAGGACATGGCAGAGTTGGCGGAGGTAATGGAACAGGTGACGGATGCCAAGGCTGATCGGGAAGGCAAGTATCTCACGTTCACGCTGGCAGAGGAAGAGTACGGAATCGGCATTCTCAAGATCAAGGAGATCATTGGAATGATGCCCATCACCCCGGTTCCCCAGACCCCCGAGTTTGTCAAAGGGGTCATTAATCTCCGAGGCAAGGTCATCCCCGTGGTCGATCTCCGGTTGCGGTTTGGTATGGAAGAGATCGATTACACGGAAAGGACATGCATTATTGTGGTGGAGATCGCCGGCGAAACCGGTACGGTGCAGACCGGAATCGTGGTGGACGCCGTCTCCGAAGTCATGAACATCAAGGGGGATGACATCGAGGACTCACCGTCCTTCGGCACGAAACTCGACACGGATTACATCCTGGGCATGGCCAAGATGGAAGGAGGCGTCAAGATCCTCCTGGACATCGACAAGGTGCTGACCGCCGAGGAGATCGCAGAGCTCAAGAAGACCGCCTAGAGGGAAGATTTCGCCTGACAGGCGAGGAGCCGTAGCGTGTCAACTCCGTGCCGATGGAGGAGGGGAGAAGTGTGCCCCTTCTCAAGCAAACGTACAAGGGGAAGGATGTATTGAAGAGGAAAAGAGGGCTGACATTCAAGCTCGTTTTCGGGGGAATCGTCATCGCGGTAATCCCACTGATGGTGGTGGGCCTCTTTGCCGTAAATCGAGCCTCGAATGGTCTCGAGCGCATGGCCAGGGAGCAGTCCGCCAATATCGCCAAGGATCTGGCAGAGATGACCCAGCTTGTGCTCCTGGAGGAGCTCAAGATCGCCAGGGAGCTGGCCACCGGGGGAACCATTGTGGAGGCCGCCACTATGATCCGGGACTATGGTGTGAAGAACTCCAAGGTCTATGTGGAAGAGCTCCAGGCGGATTTGGCGGACTCGATGAGTAAAATCGGCGAGGACTATGAGCTCATCGTGGTGGCGGACGAAAGCGGGATCGTTTTCGCAGACAGCAATCATGGAAGCCAGCAGGGGGTCTCTGTGGCGGATCGGTCCTACTTCCAGAGGGTCAAGGCCGATAAAGCCGCAGCGGTGTCTGATCCCGTGAAGTCGAAATCCAGCGGCAAGCCGGGCGTACCGGTGTGCGCCCCGGTCCTGGCAAAGGACGGCACATTTGCAGGCGTCCTGATGGCCGTTCTCAAGATCGATTTTCTCATGAACCGCATTCAGTCCGTCAAGGTGGGGGAGACGGGCTATCCCTTTGTCGTGAACGGAGACGGACTGGTCATCGCCCACCCCGAATCCGACCTCATCTTCGAGAAGAATCTCGCGAATGAGGAAGGGATGGAGGGGATTATGGAACAGATGCTCGCGCAGAAGACAGGCGTGGACACGTACGTGTTCCAGGGCAAGGGCAAGCACGCCGGCTTCGCCCCCATTCCTCTGGCCGGCTGGAGCGTGGGGTTCACTCAGGAAACCGCGGAGTTTCTCGCCGATGCGCAAAGCATTCGAAACGTCACCCTCATTTTCAGCGCGGCCTTTCTGTCCCTCACCATTCTGGCGGTTCTGGTATTCGCGCGGAGTGTGACCCGGTCGGTCAAGCGGATTATCGACGGGCTCAACGACGGCTCTGAGCAGGTCGCCTCGGCCTCCTCTCAGGTATCTACGGCAAGCCAGTCCCTGGCGGAGGGGGCCTCTGAGCAGGCCGCTTCCATTGAGGAGACCTCTTCATCCCTGGAGGAGATGGCCTCCATGACCCGTCAGAACGCGGATCATGCAAACGAGGCGGACAACCTCATGAAGGAGGCAAAGGGCAATGTGGAGAGCGCGAACACCTCCATGAACGAGCTCACCTTCTCTATGGGGGAGATCTCCAAGGCCAGCGACGAAACTTCGAATATCATCAAGACGATCGACGAGATTGCGTTTCAGACGAACCTTCTTGCCCTGAACGCAGCCGTGGAGGCCGCCCGGGCAGGCGAGGCCGGAGCAGGGTTCGCTGTAGTAGCCGACGAGGTGAGAAACCTGGCTCTTCGCGCGGCCGAAGCCGCCAGGAACACCTCGATGCTTATCGAGGACACCGCGCAAAAAGTCAAAGGCGGTTCCAAGCTCGTGGAAAAGACGAACCAGGCGTTCTCCGAAGTGTCGGAAAAGGCGGCTCAGGTGGCCGGGTTGCTTGGGGAAATCGCTGAGGCCTCCAGTGAGCAGGCCCAGGGCATCGATCAGGTGAACAAGGCGGTGGCCGAGATGGACAAGGTGGTCCAGCAGAATGCCGCCAATGCCGAGGAATCGGCCTCGGCCTCCGAGGAGATGAGCGCTCAGGCCGCACAGATGAAGGGTATGGTGAACGAGCTGGTGGTCCTGATCGGTGGGGCAGCCCGGGCCGCCGCAGAGGCACGTTCCGAGATGTCCGCTTTAGAGGAAGCGGCCATGCACCGCTCTGAGAAGAACCGGTCGGCTCGCGTTTCCGGGCAAGAGGAGAGTGCGCACGAGGTGTCAGAGACCCGAAGGAGCGAGGTCCGGCCTGATCGCGTGATTCCCCTGGAGGACCAGGACTTCGAGGATTTCTAGGGGAAGCCCTTCACAGTTGCAGTGACATTTGTTTTTCATTCTTTTCCCTCCTTTTCTTTTCTGCCTCCTTGCTCAATCCTCATGAAAAACAGGGCATGGGCCTTTGCCGGTACGTGAAGGCCCGGTCCTGCTCACGGTCGAACGGGCAGCAGCATCCGGATTTGCCATTGAAACCGCATCCAATCCTGCATACAATGAAATCTCCCTGCGTTCCCGCACTTGCGCAGGGTGAGGAGTGCTCGAGCCAGGCATTTTGAATTGCCGCAAAGACAGAAAGGATTCGAATCCGTAGCGGAAAGGGAAAACGAGGGGCTGCAGGTGGCACGGTTTACGGGACGGCAGGTACGGGGTAGGGCGGCATCCATTGTTTTGGAGCACGTCCTCGTGCTGTGTGCTTCAGGGATGATTGTGGTGGCGAACCCGTTTCCAGCCGTAGGATTTGATTCTCCACGAGGTCCCGCTGTAAGCGGGACGAGGATTGCGCAGGCGAAGCATTTTCAACGGCAAGGGGAAAACGGGACTTCGAACATCGAAGAGGGGTCGCATATGACGGAGAGCGACAGGATCACAGAAGAAGAAGGCGCGAAGCTCATCTCTCTGGCACGCGAGACGATCGAGGCGCGTTGGAGAAAGCAAGAGTCGCAGCCGGGAGCGGAGGGACCATTTTCTGAAAAGTTTTCCGAAAAGCGGGGGACGTTCGTTACCTTGACCATAGACGGCGGTCTGCGGGGCTGTATCGGGCACATCATCCCGCAGGAAACCATTGTCGAGGGAGTCAAGGAGAACGCGATCAACGCCGCGTTTCGTGACCCCCGCTTTCCTCCCCTCACGGCGAAGGAGTGGGATCGCGTACACGTGGAAGTCTCCATCCTCACGGATCCCAGGCCGCTTCCTTACGACGGGGCCGAGGACCTTCTCCAGAAACTGCGCCCTGGCGTGGACGGAGTTATCCTGCGAAAGGGCATGTACCAGGCCACGTTCCTGCCTCAGGTCTGGGATCAGCTTCCCAGGAAGGAGGACTTCCTGACTCACCTCTGCCTGAAAGCGGGCCTGGACGGGGATGCCTGGAAAAGGGAGACGCTCGAAGTCTCCACCTATCAGGTTCAGGCCTTTGAGGAGGAGTAGTATCGCACACAGGTACCGCGGATGCGCCTGCTGAGAGCCTTCATCCTGGTGTCGGTGATCGGAACCGGTATCTCTACGGTCACGGCACAACTCCTCACGATTCGGGAGTTCCTGTCCCAGTTTCACGGCAATGAGATCACGATTTCCCTGGTCCTGTTCAGCTGGCTTCTCCTGACCGGGATCGGCAGCCTCGCAGCTCGATGGGTGGGGTGGCGCGGGCTGGGGTTTTACGGCGTTCTATGCGTGATCCT
>JASFQI010000281.1:0-6668 GCA_050115555.1 Desulfobacteraceae bacterium | reverse complement strand
ACGTTCCTCGGTCCGCTTATGCTGTTCGATCTCCAGTTCCAGCTCGCGGTTGGCTTCTGCAAGCTGAGCGGTTCGTTCTACGACCCGCTTTTCCAGTTCATCATGGGCGCTCCTGAGTTGGTTTTCTGTGGCGGATATTCGCTCACTGAGTCCCGCCACGACCACGGCGATGACCATCAGCATGAAGGCCCGGATGTATACGCTGATGTCCGTCGCATGGGGGATCAGAAGGTGATGACTGGTCAAGAGGTAAGTGACAAGAAAAGCGGCAATCCAAATGCCTTTCCTTTGCCACCATAAACATGAAAGCAGAATAGGGATGTAATAAAAGTGGGATACGATCGTTCCAATTCCGAGCACCGCGTGGAAATAGAATGTCAGACCAAAGGCAAAAACGGTCAAGAGCGCGATCAATACCCATCTGCCTGCATTTGTATGCGTATGGAAATGTGTTTTTTCCATGGGGTGGCCGGGGACACCTTCTGTTTTTCCCTTTGAGGCCCTTTTCATCGGGGCTTTCCTCGCCCGGGCGTCATCCGATCGCCTGCTGCGAGCCCTCCCTTTCCAGCCAGGTCGTCCTTCCCTATGACTTGCTCCTGATGAATGGAAGAAGGCGCATGTTCAAGGGGAAACCCGTTCGAACAATTTCCGGTCCCGGTCTTGAAGAAATACGTGGCTGAACGATCCCCCGGCGGCCTGATCGAACCAGGAGAGGGCCGTCTGGCGACAGGCCTCGCACGTCCCGATAGGGATGCGCACTCCGAAGATGTGATTTCCGGTGCTAGCTGCGGATTCCACTCCCAAGGCCCCTGCGCAGTCGCTGCACACCCGGATCAGCTCCCGCTGCCTTTCAAAAATGCCGTCCGTGTCGTAGTACACCTCGCGCTTCGCTTCCAGGACCTCTCCGGGCGTGTGGGCGGGGGCCTGGTACTTGCCGTCCAGGAACACGTGGTGAAGCCGTGCCACGAGCCGGTCGATGTTCTGGGTCACGGCCGGGCTCTGGGGGCGGTAGTCTCGGTCGTAGTTGGGCTCCTTGACCGACTCCGTGTCCAGGCCGGCCATGGCCATGATGATGCCCACGTTCACGTAAGGGAGGGCGCTCTCCACGGCGTAGCCTCCTTCGAGCACGGCGATATCCGGTTGGAGGCGGGCATTGAGTGCGGCATAGCCCCGGGCCGAAAAGTTCATGTCCGTGATGGGATCGCTGAAGTGGTTGTCCTGGCCTGCGGAGTTGATCACGATTTCCGGTTGGAACCTCTCCAGCAGGGGCATGACGAGCTCTTCCATGACCACGAAGAATCCCTCCTCCCCGGTTTGGGGCGGCAGGGGGATGTTCACAGTGGCGCCCAGGGCGTTGGGTCCGCCCATCTCCTCGGGAAATCCGGTACCCGGGAAGATGGTGCGCCCGTCCTGGTGGAGCGAGATAAAGAGGGTGTCCGGATCGTGCCAGTAGATGTTCTGCGTGCCATCCCCGTGGTGGCAGTCCGTATCCACAATGGCTACCCTGCGTACGCCGTAGGTGTCTCGGATGTGCTCGATCATGATGGCTTCGATGTTCACATTGCAGAAGCCGCGGTTGCCGTGGACCACGCGCATGGCATGATGCCCGGGAGGGCGCACCAGTGCAAAGGCGTTGTCCACCTCTTTTTTCATGACCGCATCCGCGGCCACCAGGCATCCCCCGGCCGAGATCAGGTGGCTTTCCGTGGTGACGGACGCCTCATCCGGAACACAGAAGTGGACCCGCTGAATGTCCTCGAAGCCGGCCGGCCGGACCCGATACTCCACCACGGAGTCCAGGTCCAGAAGCCCTTCCTCCAGGACCTGGTCCTGGGTGTAAAGGAGCCTCTCCTCCCGCTCGGGGTGGGTGGGGCTGATGGCCCAGTCAAAGGCGGGAAAAAATACGAGCCCGGTTCGTCGTGGCGTGGGGGGCATGGCCTAGGCGCTCCTTTTCCACTCGGGAATGATTCCGGGGGTAATGCCCATCTTGAGTCGGATGTTCCGGCCGGTCCTGGAAAACCCCTGGATCATGGTAAAGGTCTGCTGCTCGGTCACGGTGAACTCCGGATCTGCGTCCACAGTCCCGGCGGCAAGGACGATCTTCCGAAGCGTCTCCCGGGCGAGGTCCAGCCCCTGGTCCATGTTGAACCCGGCGTCGATGCCCTGCTGGAGATCGGCCTCCGGGATGATGACACTGCCGCGGGTGGTGTCCGCCTGGAGCGTCACTTGGGCGGTCACCCGGGAGACGGCAGCGCCTATGGCATTGGCCACCTCAGCGTGGGGCGGGACCCGGCAGGGCAGGCTCAGGGCACGCTCGACAGGGCCTTTGAGCTGGCTGGCCGGGCCTCCGATAAGGACCAAGCCCGTGGGCGCAAGGATCGTGCCCTCCAGGACCTCGCGGACCGTGTAGACCGGGCGGGAGTTGATGAAGTGAAGAAAGGCGTGGACCGAGTCCGCAATGAGCTCGGCGGTTCGGTCGAGCACGGCTTGGGCCGCCTTCTTCGGGGTTGTTCCCAGGACCCCGGCCACGTCGGCCATGGCCGCATGGGCGGCTTTCGGGTCCCCGCCATTCAGGAGGCCGAGGACGACCATGGCGTCCGTGGGCGTAGGCGCGGGGCCGCCAAAGGCCCGGGGCGGTCCCTGGCGTCGAGGCCCGATGCGCAGGGCCCGCCCGGGTTCGGCAAGGACCGCGCTGTCCCCGCCGATGCCAACGGACCGGGTCTGAAGTGAGCGGATCTGGGTCAGGTATGGACCCAGCCGGATTCCGTAAGGCTCGAGCAGGGGCGCTCCGTTGTAAATCACCGCGATATCCGTGGTGGTCCCGCCCACGTCCAGGACGAGAGTGGTCCCCTCACACGGATCCAGGGCTAATGCGCCCATTACGCTCGCTGCCGGTCCGGACTGAGCGGTCCGCGCAGGGAAGCTCCGGCTCTCCTCGAGGCCCACGGTACCCCCGTCCGGTTTCAGAAGGTAGCGCGGCGCATGAAGCCCCTGTTCCTCCAGGATGCGAAGCAGGGCGTCCACAAAGCCCTGGTGGGATTCGTGGAGGGCTGCATTCAAGTAAGTGGTGGCTATGCGGCGGGGAAACCCCAGGTTGCCTGAGACCGTATGCCCCAGGGCCACGTGTGAAAAGAAGGGCGCGATCCACTCGGCGATCTGAAACTCGTGGGACGGGTTCCGGGTTGAAAATTTGCTCACCACGCCTGCGGTCCGAATCCCCTGGGCCTGAATGCGGTCCGCCGCCTCCATCACCTCCTGCCGGTCCAGGGGTTTGGCCTCGAACCCCCGGTGATCCAGGCAGCCTTGCACCACGTGATAGGACGGGCCCACGGCAAATCCGTGCGGGTCCATGCCCGGTCCTGCAGAAACGATCATGCCCGTGGGGACCAGTTGGTCCTGCACAATGGCGTTTGTGGCCATGGTGGTGGAAAATGCGAGGCGTCCCATGCGTTCCGGGGTTTCTCCGGACAGGGTAGCCTCCACGGCCTTTCGGAGGGTGTCCAGGAGGTCTTCCCGAGTAGGGGTCTTGGTGGAAGCGATTACGCCGGCCGGACCGATCAGCACGGCGTCAGTCTGTGTGCCGCCCACATCCAGGCCGAGGATTCGGTCGGGGTGCCCGGGTTCAGGGGAGAGGGGAGGAGACATCGTGTTCACTCTTTCCTCGGGCCTTCTTTCGGTTTCCCGATAGCCCAGCGTAGAATGCGGCTTCTGAGGCAACCGTGTTATCGTTGCGCCCAAACCGTTCAAGGGATCGTAGGGCAAAGCCTGGGCCCTGTCAACCAGGGGCCGGGCGGTTCAAACGGTCAGGCGGCGGGCCATAAAGAACGAGACGACTACTGCTAAGAGCGGTGCGAGGTAAAGGACAATGGAGAGCAGGAGCATGATATTGTTCTCCATAGCCTTGACCTTTTCCATGGGCACGGCCAACCGAAGCACACGGTTCCCGTCCCCCAGAAGATGCGCCATGTAAAGCATGTCCAGGCCCAGGGTGCCGCTTCGTCGAATCGCTGTGGCCCAGCCGTGCTCGAGGGCGGCCTTGAACTCCGGGCGGTCCGTATGATTGTCAAGCGCGTCCGAGGGCCGGTTCGACTCGCCGATCACCAGACCGTCGCGTCGGATGACCGTGATGCGGTTTCCCGTTGACTTCTGGTAGGCCCGGCAGAAGGGGTCCAGGGAGGCGGGGGCGTCCTCCGGAGGCACGGCCCGGGCAATGACAAGGATCAGGGTCCGGACCTCGTCCTGAAGTTGGTCTGTCAGAGTGGCCCTCAGCACGCCCTGGAGGGCGAGTCCGGCCCCGGCCATGCATACGACGAGCACCACGGTGTACGTGATGTAGAGCTTCCAGATTTGGCTCATTCGCATGGGCGATCCTCCTGGGGTCGAAGTTTCAGGGGCTCCAGCGCCTCCCGTTGTGTTCCGCGTAACGGATTCCGTCCGGGCGAGACCGCTTAGAGAAGATAACGGGCGCCGATTACAAAAAGCCACGCAAGCACGCCGGCCACCAAGGGCGTGAGAACCCATCCGAGGCCGATGCGGGTCAGCATGCGTGGGCTCACAGTGCGAACGTCCCCCACGAGACCCACGCCCACCACGGCGCCGACGACGGCCTGGGACGAGGAGACCGGGATGCCGATCTGAGTGAAGAGGTGGAGGCTCAGCGCGCCCGCCAGGACCGTGACAAAGGCAGTGAATGGGTCAAGCGGCGCAATGCCCTTGCCCACGGTCATCATGACCCGGTAGCTGTATGTGAGCACGCCGAGGGCAATGCTGCCCCCGCCGATCAGGCTCGCGGCCTTGGGGCTCAGAAACCCGGATCCCACGTACACACCTGTGACGTTGGCTACGTTGTTGGAGCCCAGGGAGTAAGCGCCGTAGCAGCCTGCGACCAGGATTCCCAGTCGGTAGATTTGATTCCGCCGGGTGACGCTCAGTCGGGATCCGTCGAGCACCGGGACGAGCAGGCGGTAGAGCACATAGGCGAAGACCAGCCCGCAGATAGGGGTGAAGACCCAGCAGGTCACAATCTTGAAGAGCCGTGAGAAGTCGGCGGATCCCTGAAGAATTCCCACCCCCAGGATGGCCCCGATGATGGCGTGGGAGGAGGAGGCGGGCACGGCCAGGTAAGTCATGGCCGTCATGGTCAGGCCTGCGGCCAGGGCGCAGAAAAACGCATTCAGGGGCAGAAGGCTGGAGAGGTCCGTCAGGGTCTGCATGCACTTGGGCCCCTCGAGGAGGGCGCCGAGCATGACAAAGACCGCAGTCAGCAAAATGGCGGTACGATACCGGACCGCACCGGTGGCGACACCCGTGCCGAAGATGTTGGCCGAGTCGTTTGCCCCGAGACTCCACCCCAGGAATGCGCCGCTTAGAATCTTCCACATGATGATCGAATCGCTCGGCCGAAGGGGCCGCTTTCCGCCTCCCCAAAGGGCTTCTCACCGGGGTGAAAAGGCGCGAAGTGCCGGCCGGCAGTGCGCGCAATAAGCTATGTGCTGATGGTGCCGAGGATTCCCAGATGGTCGCTGGCATCCTCGATCACGTCGCTCACTGAGCAGAGTCGAGAGAGGAAGTCGGCGAGCAGAGAGCCCTCCCAGAAATCGTCGATGGGGATTTTTCTGGCGTCCTTCATCAGCCCGAACTTCATGTCATCGATCCTCTTTTCATAAATGCGAATGGCGAGCCGCTTCTCCCGGAGGTCCTCTCCCGCCATCACGGCCTGATAGCTGATCCTGAGAAGCTCGCACATTTGTTCGTTGAGAAAGGCCACGCGCGAGCACTCGTCCCGCAGGGCCTCCGGAAAGCGAAGATCCAGGTAGCACACGGCCGCGAACTCCAGGAGGTCGAACACCTGGTCCACGATGTCCACGAACTTGCAGAGTTCGGGACGGAGGTAGGGCAGAAAGGCGCCCTTGTAAATCAGGCTGGTGATGCCCCGCCGAATGGTATCCGCCTCCCGCTCGAGCTCCTTGACGCGAGTCATGCGTTTCCGGTCGTTTTTCTCCATGGCCTCGCGGAAAGCCGTGCATCCGGCACAAAGAAGGCGGATGTGGCGTTCCATGTCCTCCACGACCCGCTTTTCCCGATCGTCGTGACCCAGCAGCTTCTTAAAAAACATGGTCTCCTCGCGCCCGAATGATGAGCATGGCGGCCATGGCGTCCATCATGGAGAGAACGCCGACGATGGTCGAGCCGTCACAGGCGAACAAGCGCGCCACCCCGTTCTGCTCCATGATTGCCGCGGCCTCCACGAGTGGGGTGTCCTTGTCGATGCAAGCAATCGGCCGGGAGGCGATTTCGCCGATACGGAGGGTTTTCGGGTCCTTGCCCTGAGCCAGGACCTTGTAAACGATGTCCCGGGCCGTGATCACGCCGTCGGTCATGTCGTCCCCGGGAAAGCGGACCAGCAGGGATCGAATGCGCCGGTCCACCATTTTTTCCACCGCGTCATACACGCTCTGGTCCGCGTTGACCGACTCGAGCCGGGTGGTCATGAAATCGCTTACCTTCATGGGTTGTCCTCCAGGAGGGACATGGGCGTCCCGAATGCGGAAGGGTTCATAAAAGGGCGACGTTTCGATTTGTTATACCGCAAAACCGCAGGGGGTTCAATGCACGCCCGTCCCCTCGATGTGCCACACTCGCTCCTCCGGGTTTCTTGCGGAGAGATA
>JASFQI010000280.1:0-6677 GCA_050115555.1 Desulfobacteraceae bacterium | reverse complement strand
TCCTTCCCGCTTGCAGAGTTGGTCCTTTTCCGCCTCCTGGATGTCCTTCCTGACCATCATGCGCACCATCTCCTCAAAGGGGGTATTGGCCTGCCAGCCCAGTTTGTCCCTGGCCTTGGATGGGTCGCCCAAGAGGAACTCCACCTCGGTGGGACGGAAGTAACGGGGATCGATGTGGATGAGTTCCATGTCTCTACTTGCATCTTTTCCGATTTCCTCAAGCCCGACTCCCTGCCACTGGATTGGAATGTCTATCTCCTTGAAGGCCATCTCCACGAAGTCCCTCACGGATCTTGTCTCACCCGTGGCGATCACAAAATCTTCAGGCCGGTCCTGCTGGAGCATGAGCCACATGGCTTTGACATAGTCCTGGGCATGGCCCCAGTCCCGTTTGGCATCCAGGTTGCCTAGGTAAAGCTTGTCCTGGAGCCCAAACTTGATGCGGGCCACGGCCCGGGTGATCTTTCGGGTGACAAAGGTCTCGCCCCTTATGGGGGATTCGTGGTTGAAGAGGATGCCGTTGCAGGCATAGAGGTCGTAGGCCTCGCGGTAGTTGACCGTGATCCAAAAGGCATACACCTTGGCCGCGGCATAGGGGCTTCGGGGGTAAAAAGGAGTGGTCTCCTTCTGGGGTGTCTCGACTACCTTGCCGAACATCTCGCTCGTGGAGGCCTGGTAGAAGCGGGTCTTTTTCTCCATGCCCAGGATGCGGATGGCCTCCAGGAGGCGGAGGGTCCCCAGAGCGTCGGCGTTTGCCGTGTACTCCGGGGTCTCAAAGGAGACCTGCACGTGGCTCTGGGCCGCCAGGTTGTAGATCTCGTCGGGCTGCACCTCTTGGATGATGCGGATCAGGTTGGTGGCGTCCGTGAGGTCGCCGTAGTGCATGGAGAAACGCACGTCCTCTTCGTGGGGGTCCCTGTAGAGGTGGTCCACCCGCGCGGTGTTGAAGGAGGAGGAGCGGCGTTTGATGCCGTGGACCTGGTAGCCTTTTTTCAAAAGCAGCTCCGCCAGATAGGCCCCGTCCTGGCCTGTGATTCCGGTTATGAGTGCTTTTTTCATGTATTGGTGTCCTTTCGCTTGATACCTGTTCTCGAGGTCTGTCCTGTGAAGGCAAAGAGGTTGTTTATGGGAAATGTACGAGCGGTGCATTGAAGATGAAAGAAGCATGTAATGCATGCAAGGGCAGTCGCGTAAGTGCAGAGGTTATTCCCACACAAAGGAATCAAGTAGCGGGGGCGAGGAAGCCGGGGCCTGTGTGATTTCGTGCTGAAAGGGGTATCGTCGCATTAGCATGAGCCCGGCTAATTTGGAATGACATTCTATATAAGCCTGGCTAAAAAGGGGCTATCGCCCTGACGGAGGAATACGATGCTGCGTGTTGAAGTGGAAAACCGGATCAAAGCCTTCAATCCGTGGATCCTTGACCCCGAAAAAGCGGCCGATTTCATCAATCGATTCCTGCTCCGGGAGTATGTCGTCCGCGCCGCTCAACAAATGCCTCTTCAGAAGAACCGTGGCCTATGGATTGTCAAACCTAGGCAGGCGGGAAAGTCCACCATTGTTGAGGAACGGGTGCGGTTCATCCATGCAACCATGGAAAATGCGAATCATGACGGTCTCGCAAAAAGCCGCTCGACCGCCTGTTGGCTACGCTTAAATTGCTGGAATCGTAAGAGGCAAATCTCAAGGTCTCGGCTTTTTGCGACTCCATCATAATTCGGGCTGGAGAGAATCAATAGAGGGGTATTTTTTTTATTCTAATTGATTTTTCCGTAACCGTGACCATTGCACCGGACTCCAATTGAACATCAATTTCAGGCCATATCGTCTCAACGAGCCTGGCCAAATCCGGTCCTTTCAATCCTTCACGTCTGATACGTATTACTGATGGAGAAGGCTGATTCCCAACAGCAATAATTGCATGAAAATCTGCATCTAACGTGATAATAACTCTCTTTTCACTTCGCGCATAATCTAAAATCTGCTTGTCATCACTCGTAGCATACCCGATGTCACCTGTATGCAGCACATCCCAACCCCCGTCTCTGAGTATCCTGGCTGCGGAACGGGGTAACCCCTGGTCCAACAAAATCCTTTTCAAGCGGCCTCCAGCGGGATGATCTGGCTATCAAGATTCCTGGCGGCAAAAGCCAAAGCCTGGTTGATGTCGTCTTTTTCCAATTCAGGATATTCGCGTTGCAGGTCTTCCCAATCTGGATACACGGCAACGGCTTCAACGACTCTACGTACCGTCAAGCGCAGATTGCGTATGCATGGTTGGCCATTCATCACCGCAGGATCAATAGTAATTCTATCGAATGGTCTTTCCATCATTTATCCCCCAATTTATCAAGAAAAACAACATCCATCCCCATTGTTAGAAGGGTTCTCACAACGACAGAATCATTGCTTTCATCACCAACCAGCAATTGAATGTTCAAATCGGTCAAACCGGATCGAGTCTCTGTCTCCAAATATTTTAACGATCCTGATTTAGGATATCACAAAGTCGGAGTTCGATCCATGGAGATTTGTCTTTCATCATTTTTCGAATCCCTGCGCGGGGATTGTAGCGGTCACCTGGCCGGTCGGATCAATCCGCCGGCGGGGAATACAGCTCCGCCCCTTCAGTTACAGGGGAACCTGTCTGATCGTGTTCTTCCGGGTTTTCCTGCACCGGCCTCAGGCCAGGCGCAGGCGGTTCAGGAGCCGGTGGAACAATCCCGGCGCGCTCGAGGGCCCTTTGGGAGGGTGCTGGGCGGCCTCCGGGGAATGCCCGGCGTTTTGCCGGCCCTGCTCTGCCAGGAGTGCTTCCAGGCGTTCCAGGATCCGTTTCTCGCGTTTTCGATCCCGGGTCTCCAGATCCTTCATGTGCCGCTCGATCCGCTCTCCCAGGCGTTCCACGTGCGATTCGAGGGCGTCGAGGCGCTCCAGAAGTTCCGGATAGGGGGCTGGCTCCCGTTCCTTCGGCGAAGGGGAGGCCGCGCGCAGGCCGTTTCGGTCCTGAAGCACGTGGGCAACCGTGGCCTCGTCGATGCGGGTGAGCCCGTCCGCGTAACCGTAAACCAGGGCCCCGTCGCACAGGATGTTGATGAGCCGGGGGATGCCTCCGGATGCCTCGAAGATTCGATCCATGGCCTGCGGGGTGAAGAGTTCCGGATTGTCCGCTCCGGCCACATGAAGGCGATGCCGAATGTACTGTCCTGTTTCTTCCCGGTTCAGGCCGCGCAGGTGGTAGTGCACGGTCACGCGCTGGGCAAACTGCTCGAGCCCTTTTCGTTGAAGCTTGTCTTTCAGGTTCGGTTGACCGAGCAGGATCATCTGAATCAGGTGCTCCTTGTCCGTGGTGAGGTTGGAGAGCATGCGGAGCTCCTCCAACGTGGCGGTCGGGAGGTTCTGGGCCTCGTCGATGAGTAGGACAGCCCGCTTTTTGGCTTGGTACTGCTCCAGAAGGAACCGTTGAAGCGCTTCCAGTTTCTCGGGTTTTCCCGATTCCGAGGTGTCGATCTCGAACTCGTTGCACACCTGCTGCAGGAACTCCAGGGGCAGGAGTTGGGTCTGGGAGAGCACGGCCGTGACCACCTCCTGGGGAATGCGCTGAAGGAGCAGATTCATGAGCGTGGTCTTGCCAGCCCCCACCTCCCCGGTGATGACCACGAACCCTTTGTTTGCCTGGACCGCATACTCCAGGTGCGTGAGGGCCTCTTCATGGGGCTCGCTCATGAAGACGTAGGCCGGGTCCGGTGGCAGATGAAAGGGGTTCTCCCTGAATCCGTAAAATGTCTCGTACATAGGTAAGGTCTTTTCCTATTGGGAATCAGGCCTTCGCCCTTTTTGAAATCAAGACGGCCTGATTGTTTAGCCCCGTTCTGTTCAGAAAAGCTGAGAAGGGGATGACAAAGCGGTTAGAACCCATCCTCCCATCCCATCAGGGCCTCGTCTTGTTCAGTACGGTTCCCAGGACGGGTTTCCCCTCAAGGAGTTCGGTCATGCGTTTGATCTCCTGGCGGCGGGTCTTTTCGGTTTCCGCGACGAGGAGGATACCGTCCACGAATCTGGAGAACGCAAGGGCATCCGCGCTGGAGAGGAGGGCGGGCGTGTCGAACAGGACCAGGCGTTCCGGGTAGCGCTCACGCATCTCCCGCACCAGGGCGTCCATGCGGGGGGAGCCCAAGAGCTCCGCGGAGTGGGGCAGGGGCCGCCCGGCGGGAAGGAGCACCAGCTTCTGAATACCGGGATGAATGAGAAGGTCCGGGATCTCCGCCTCCTTCAGGAGGTAGTCGGAGAGGCCGCGCTGCGGTTCCATGCCCATAACCTCAAGGATGGATGGATTCCGCAGGTTGGTGTCCACCAGCAATACGGTTCGATTCAGCTCCCGGGCCATGCTCACGGCCAGGTTGACGGCCATGAGGGTCTTTCCTTCGGCGCGGTTGGCGCTGGTTACCATGATTGTGTTGCCGCCCAGGGCCTCCAGCCGGCCGAGGACCTGGGTCTGGAGGATCTTCAGGCTGTCGGCCATGGGATGCCCTTGAAAAAAGGCGAATACCTTGTTCCGCTTCAGCACATCGGGATTCACGGGAACAGACCGTGTCTTTGTGTAGGCCGGATTCACCTCTTCAGTCGAGCTATTGGGATGGCCTTGCGGTTCCCGCGGAGGCGTTGGCGGGGCCACCCGTTCCCGGGCGTCCGAAAGGGGCTGCTTTTCCGCGGCGCCTCTCTCGGCACGGGCCTTTTCCATGGCCTTTTTCAGTTTGCTCATGGGGTACTTTTCCCTTCCGTTCCTGGATCGTTCTTTGCCAAACGCACATGACCAGGGTCTCGCTTCTGGTCACCCCAGCTGATGAAAACGAGTGTTCGTAGGGCGGGGTTTTACACCCCGCCGTGCCAGTCGCGAACCTTGCGGCGGCATGTGAAATGCCGCCCTACGCCCGGCCCACCGAGGGAGTTTTCACGGTAAAAACCGTCCGCGGGTTGAGCCCGCTCAGAACGCATTCATCTTCATGAGCCGCCGTTGGACCTTGGCCCAGAAGACCTCCAAGGGCATGACGAACTCGTGAAATAGATAAATTCCGATTCCAATGGCGACCAGGATGATCAGGACGACGATACCCCGCTTGGCCCATCGCAGGCGTCGTTCCTGGGGACTCTCCATGCGCGCGATCTCGGAGAGGACCGGTCCGCCGCCCAGGGATACGATGTCCTCCGATGATTTCACGGAGCTGTCCATGACTTCGCGCAACGCGGCCATACCGGTACCGCCCCCCAGCGCAAGCACAAAGCTGATCAGGGCGATGGCCAGTCGGTTCGGCTTGAAGGGCTCTTCCGGAAGACGGGCCGGATCGATGACGATGAAACGCTCCCCGCTCTGGCTCTCCTCCATGCCTTTGGCTACCTGAGCTTCCATGAGCTTATTCGTAAGCTCGGCATACTTTTGCCGGGCGCTGCCCAGGTCGCGCAGCATGCTGCTATATTCCTTTTCCACCAAAGGAGCGCTGGCGATTCGGGCCTGATAGTGTTTGATCTCTTCTTGGATTGCAGTACGCTCCATTTTTAATGCCGAAATCTGTGCGTTTGTAGTGGCGATTTGGGTCTTGAGGTTGATGTAGGCCGGGTTGTCCGGTTTGTCCTCGAAAACGCGTTTCCCCGTTTGTCTGGCTTCGTCTTTTTGGATGTCGTCTGCCAGAGTGTTGACCTCTTTGGAAAGGCGCAGGACGTCCGGGTGTTCGGGGCCCAGCTCGCCCTTGAGCTCTGCCAGTTGGCCGGTGAGATCCTCTAGCCGCCTAACCGTCTCTGCGCTGTCGTCCGTGGGGCCGGCTTCTTTTTCCAGTTCTTGAATCTCCTTTTTCAACATTTTGATGTCCGGATGTCTTTCAGAGAGCCGGCTTTGTAAGGCCAGTAGCTCCAGCCGCATGGTTTTCAAGCGCTCCGCCGGGCTCTTCATGAGCTTTCCGTCACGAGTAACCAGCGGCTTCATGGGATCCACATTGGCGATCTCGCTTTCCAGCAGGATCAGACGCTCCTCGAGTTGGTAGATCCTCATGGTAGTGCTGTCCAAATCTCTGGTGAGCCGGTTGATCGCCTGAAGATTCACTTGGCTGTGCTCAGGGAGCTCCTCTAGGTGGTTCTTTTTAAAGTCGCTGATTCTGCCTTGGAGTTCGTCGATCCGGTTTCGAAGATCTTCCAGCTCCCGCTCGAGAAACGTCGTGGTGGTGGTGGCCCGCTGCTCTCGGTTTTCCAGGTTGAGCTCCAGGTAGAGGGATGCCAGGGTAGTGGCCACCTTCTGAACTACCGCTGGGTTTTTTCCTTTATAGGAAATGCGGAAGGCAATGGTTGCCTGGGTAGCTCTGCCGGACTGCGAATCTCGGACATCGGCGCTGATCATGTGAAGGCCGATATCGTCCCGCATCTCATCAATGATCTCCGAGGCCGTGTATCGCTCCTTCAGGTCGCGGTAAAGATCGAATCGGTCGATGATCTCCTGAAGCTTGGAACTGCTCATGACCTGCTGGGTGATCACCTGGATGCGCTGTTCCACGAATCCCGTGATGGTCGACTGGACGTACTCGGACGGGATGAGTTGGTTTTCGATCAGAATGGTGGACTCGGATTTGAAAGTCGGCGGCAGGAGCACGGCAATCGTGGATCCGGTCAGAAACAACAGGATAAAGAGGAGGAGA
>JASFQI010000279.1:0-6703 GCA_050115555.1 Desulfobacteraceae bacterium | reverse complement strand
TCCTGACAACACCCCGAGATCTCCTGGCTCTCGATCTTTTCGATCACTCCGACGCCGTGAGCCGGGTATACAGCCAAATCACCAATGCTAAACATGGACAAACCCCCGTCATTCACAGGGCAAACGCCCTTCACCATGGCTTCCCGCCGGGCTTCCGGGGGCGGCGCGTTCGAATCTCCCCCCGGAGGGAAGGCCATGGTGGGTCATGGGTGCAGAGAATTACGTACGGATCGAGGAGCATGGAAGGGGAGCACCCCCTTCCATGCTCCCTCGAACCGCTTATATCGGGTTAAAACAGCCCGCCCCAGCTGGCAAGCAGAGGTGCAATCACCAGCGAGACCACCGACATCAGCTTGATGAGGATGTTCATGGCAGGGCCCGAGGTATCCTTGAACGGATCCCCCACGGTGTCGCCCACCACGGCGGCCTTGTGGTTGTCGCTCCCCTTGCCGCCGAAGTTGCCTTCCTCGATGTACTTCTTGGCGTTATCCCAGGCACCGCCGCCGTTGGCCATAAAAAGCGCCAGGAACGCGCCCATAGTGGTTGCGCCCAGCAGCATACCGCCCAGGGTCTCCGGACCGAGGATGAAACCCACGGCCACGGGTGTCAGGACCGCTACCAGACCCGGCAGTACCATTTCCTTCAGTGCAGAGGTCGTGGCAATGTCCACGCACGTGGCGGGATCCGGTTTGGCGCCTTCTTTCCCTTCCAGCAGACCCGGGATTTCACGGAACTGCCGGCGGATCTCCTCCACGATGCTGAAGGCCGCCTTGCCCACGGAGGTCATGGTGAGCGCGGCGCAGACCATGGGGACCATGCCGCCGATAAAGACCCCGATCACCACCATGGGATTCTTGATGTCGATGACGGTCAGGCCGACGGCCTGCGTGTAGGCCACAAACAGGGCCAGTGCGGTGAGGGCCGCGGAACCGATGGCAAAACCCTTGCCGATAGCCGCGGTGGTGTTCCCCAAGGCATCGAGGCTGTCTGTGATCTTACGGGTCTCGGGGCCCAGCTCGCTCATCTCGGAGATCCCGCCCGCGTTGTCCGCGATGGGTCCGTAAGCGTCCACCGTCATGGTGGCTCCGACCGTAGCCAGCATGCCCACGGCCGAGAGGCCGATCCCGTAAATACCGGCCGCCTTAAATCCGATGAAGATCGCTACACAGATTCCGAACATCGGCAACCAGGTGGAAATCATACCCACGGCCAGACCCGCGATGATCACGGTCGCGGCGCCGGTTTCGGACTGGCCGGCAATGCGTCGAATCGGAGGACCAGAGGTGTAATACTCTGCCAGGAGACCGATCGCGATCCCGCAGAGAAGACCGGAAAAGACCGCCCAGAAGCAGCCCCAGGGCATGCCGAGGGCGTTCGTGATGATGATGGTCAGGACGATGAAGATGATCGCCGCCACAAAGGTCGTGTACCGGAGAGCCCCGGCGGGGTTTCCGGCCTGAAAGATCTTGATGGAAAAGACGCCCACAAAGGAGCTCAGGAGGCCCGCCATAACCACCAGGATCGGCATGGCCATGTATTTCAGTTTGATGGCCTCCGGGGCCAGCCCTTTGAGTACGGGGAAATTGGCCAGGAATTCCGGGGTAATGCTGAGGGTGGCGCCGATGGCGATGGTCGCAATCACCGACCCGACAAAGGACTCGAAGATGTCCGCGCCCATGCCGGCGATGTCGCCCACGTTGTCGCCCACGTTGTCTGCAATGACGCCCGGGTTGCGCGGGTCGTCCTCAGGAATCCCCGCCTCCACCTTTCCGACGAGGTCTGCGCCCACATCCGCCGCCTTGGTGTAAACGCCGCCGCCCACACGGGCGAAGAGCGCGATGGAGCTGGCGCCCATGGCGAACCCGTTGATGTAATGGGCCGTATCCGGAGACCCGCCGTAGATCCAGAACCAGAATCCCAGGCCAAGGAGCCCGAGTCCGGCCACGGCCAGTCCCATGACGGAGCCGGAAAAATAGGAAACGTTCAACGCCTTGGCCTGGCCTTCCTTGTTGGCCGCCTCAGCGGTCCGCGAGTTCCCGCGGGTGGCAGCGGTCATGCCGGAGAACCCGGCCAGCATGGAGCAAAGCGCGCCGGTCACAAAAGCGATGGCCGTTTTCCAGGCAATGCCGACCCCCAACAGGACAAAAACGATAGCGATAAAAATGACGAGGATCGAGTACTCCCGCCTCAGGAAGGTCATGGCCCCTTTGTGAATCTGCTCCTCGAGTTCCTGCATCAGCGGGCTGCCGTTCGGCTGCTTCTTGACGTATCCAAAAATCAGCCAGGCAATAATGAGGCTCAGGATCCCAATAAAGGGAGCGTAAATGGTTAGTCCCTGCATCAGTTTATTCCCTCCTTGCTTGAGTTAGGTTTTGGCCGTTGATCACTTGCATCGCAGCATCAACCCCTTGAACAATAAACAACTCGCATGCTCGAATCCCTAATTGAATCATGTGAAGCACCATGTCTCGCTCATCACCGCCGAACGGAGCCAATACGTAGCGTTCCACGGGTAGATCTCCTTCGGGTCGACCGATCCCGATTCGCACCCGGGCAAATGCCTTCGTTCCCAGGTGGTTCATCACCGAAGCGACCCCCTTGTGGCCGCCCGATCCCCCCCCCCGGGCCACGCGGATTCTGCCGAGCGGGAGATCGAGATCGTCATGGGCAATCAGGATGCGGTCGCAGTCGATCTTGTAGTAATGAGCGCAGGCACGGACGGCCTCACCGCTTCGGTTCATGAACGTCATGGGGCAGAGCAGCATGAGACTCTCCCCCTGAAACACCGCCCGGGCACTCCTGGACTGAAAGCGGCGCTCCGCCCACCGGACTCCCAGGCTCTCCGCCCACGCGTCTAGGACTCGACAGCCCACATTGTGACGCGTCTGCCCGTATTCCGGTCCGGGGTTTCCTAGGCCCGCAATCAGATACACCGCTTGTGGATCTCCCTTCACCCCCTTTCCGTTCCGGCGTCTATTCTTCCACTGATTCGCCTTCCGGCGTTTCCTCCGTTGCTTCCTGTTCCTCCAGACCCTCGACCTCCTCTTCCGCCTCTTCCTCGGGCGCTGCCTCAACGGTCGGAGCGGCCACCACGGCGACGGTCAGGTGGTCCTCGATCTGGGGCACCATCCCCTCGGGAAATGTGATGTCCTCAACGTGAACAGCATCCCCGATGTCGAGTCCGGAGACATCCACGTCCAGCCAGTCAATGAGCTTGTCGGGCAGGCAGCTGATGGTGATATCTCGCCGAATCGTCTGGAGAATGCCACCTTTGGTGACTCCGATTGGTTCCCCGACCAGGTTCACTCCGATATCGGCCGTGATCTCCTTATCCATGGAGATCTCATAGAAGTCGGCGTGGAGATAGTCCCCCCGGAGCGGATCCACCTGAAGCTCCTTGATCATGACGGTGGCGCTTTGAGCCCCGCCGTCTTCCGATACCATGTCGAGCTTGATGATCGCGCTGTCCCTAGTGGTCTGCTTAAGGACGGCCTGAAGATCCGCCGTGCTCACCGTGAGGTGGACCGGGGCCGCATTGGGCCCGTAAAAAACCGCGGGCATCTGTTTTTGGATTCGAATTTTTCGCGCCGCCTCCTTGCCCGTTGCGGTGCGAACGCTGGCGGCAAGATTGTACTGGGCCATGGAGTTCCTCCCGATATTCCCCTTCGTTAGAAGGAGTTATTAATAAAATTTTTCACAAGGCAATGAAAAGGAAACGCCCTTTTCCAGGGCGCACCTGCCGTTACACAAAAAGCGTGCTGACCGAGTGTGAGTTGTCCACCCGTTTGACGGCCTCTCCAAGAAGTTCGGCCACGGACAGCACGGAAATTTTCGAACACGCTGCGGCCTTGCCGTTTAAAGGAATCGTATCGGTCACCACAAGGCTGTCGATGGGTGATTCCTCGATGCGCTCCACCGACGGCCCCGAGAGAACGGGGTGGGTGCAGCAGGCATGAACCTCTGCGGCGCCATGACTTTTAAGCGCTCCTGCGGCCTGGGTCAGTGTCCCGGCCGTATCCACCATATCGTCCAGAATAATGGCGGTCTTCTCCTTCACCTCTCCGATGATGTTCATGGCCTCGGCCACGTTGGGTGCATCTCGACGTTTGTCGATGATTGCAAGGGAGCAGTCCAGCCGTTTGGCGAATGCGCGCGCCCTTTCCACCCCCCCTGCGTCCGGGGACACCATCACCAGAGGGGGTTGAAACCGACCGCGGATGCGCTTGAGAAGAATCGGGGCCGCAAAGAGGTTGTCCACGGGGATGTTGAAGTACCCCTGGATCTGCCCTGCGTGAAGATCCATGCTGACCACCCGCTGCGCACCGGCCATGGTGATCAGGTCCGCCACAAGTTTCGCACTGATGGGCACACGGGGTTTGACCTTGCGATCCTGCCTTCCGTAGCCGTAATAGGGAATGACCGCCGTGATCCGCTTGGCTGACGCCCGCTTGAGCGCGTCGATGATAATCAGAAGCTCCATCAAATTGTCATTCACGGGCGTACACGTGGACTGCAGGATGAAGACGTCCCGTCCTCGAATGTTCTCGTGGATCTCGACCTGCGTTTCTCCGTCGCTGAATTTCTTGGCGCTGATCTTTCCAGGTTCGATCTCAAGATATCTGCAGACGTTTTCCGTCAGTTCCGGATTGGATGTTCCGCCGAATAGTTTCATACGTTCATCGTCTGGGTCTGGCTGGGGTGGGAGGATTCGAACCTCCGAATGCGGGCTCCAAAGGCCCGTGTCTTACCACTTGACGACACCCCAGCACGGTGTGTTTGGTCTGCGCAATCAAGAGGCGAGGCCGAGAATCAACCCGGCGGTATGCGCATGGGTTTCTTGCCTTCTCCCTCTTCCCAGTTCCTGGCGAGGAATACCTCTCCCAACTGCCTCGAGATGAGATTTTTCTTTGCTTCTTCAGCGTCTTCCGGATTTCGGAATATTCCGAAGACCGTGGGCCCGCTCCCTGTCATGAGGGCCCCTTCCGCCCCCGTCTCCAGCAAGGCTTCGCGAATCGTTCGCACTACCGGGAACCGGGCCTCGGTCACCGGCTCCAAGTCGTTTTCCAGGAGCCGGGAAACGGAAAACCCCTCCGTTTTCAAAGCGTCAAATGTACAGTCATTTTCGTGTGTTGTCAACTCGATTCTGAACTGCCCGTAAACCCACGCCGTTGAAACTGCAATCGGCGGATTCACAAGAACATAACACAAGTTGGGCCAATTTGCCAGAGGTTCCAAGACCTCTCCAATACCTCTTGCGACCGCAGGAACCGGGGTGAGAAAAAACGGCACATCGGCCCCAAGGCCTGCGGCCAGTCGGTGCAGCACGGCCGAGGAAAGCCGGCCCGGCCACAGGGCGTCCAACCCGCGCAGAGTGGCGGCGGCGTCGCTGCTCCCGCCACCAAGCCCGGCAGCCACGGGGATGCGCTTGTCGAGACGAATGGACACGCCTTTTTCGACATGCGCTTTCGAAAAAAACGCCCGGGCGGCACGGTGTACCAGATTTTCTTCTCCCATGGGCACCTTTCCTCCCGAACAGGCGAGTTCGATGCCCGAACCCCTTGTAGGTTGAAGGACGAGCCGATCCGTCAAGGTCACCGGGATCATCACGGAGACGAGCGTGTGGTACCCATCGGGTCTCCTGCCGGTGATCTTGAGGCGAACATTGATCTTGGCCGGTGTCTCGATCTCGATTCCGTCCACACCGCGCCCGTCGCTACTCCCATACCTTGAGAGTCAGGTACAGGGTGTTTCCTCCACGCCGAATCAGAAACAAAACGGTATCCCCCTCATTATACCCTGAGATCGCGTCCCAGTACTGATCCAGCGAATCCACCTCCTTCTGGTCCACCTCCAGGATCAGGTCGCCCGGGCGAATGCCGGCCTCGGCAGCCGGAGAGCTGGGATCCACATCCACCACCACAAGACCGCTTTGCTCCGACAGGTTGAGCTTCTGCGCCAGCTCCGGTGTGATCTCTTCAACCCTCATGCCCAGGTCGCTCCTGGATTCGGAAGGTTCCTCCTTTGTCTCCATTTCTTCGTTCAGCTTCCCGATTTCCACCTCAATGACCTTTTTTCGGCCCTTCCGCAGAATCTCGACCTCAACCTCGCGTCCCACCGGCGTGGAACCCACCATCATGGGCAGCTCATTCATCTCCCGGACTTCCCTCCCGTCATAGGAGACGATGACATCCCCGCGCTGAATCCCTGCCTTTTCGGCCGGCCCGCCAGCCGTCACATCCGCCACCAGGGCGCCCTTCTGGTCCTTGAGGTCGAGCTTTTCCTGAAGCTCGGGGGTGATCTGCTGGATCATCACACCGAGCCAGCCCCGTACGACCTTGCCTTTCTTGAGCTGCGGAAGGAGGTCCCTGGCCAGATTGACCGGAATAGCGAACCCGATTCCGATACTTCCCCCGCTCTGGGAAAAAATGGCCGAATTGATCCCAACCACTTCCCCTCTCGTGTTCAGCAGGGGACCGCCGCTGTTGCCGGGATTGATGGAGGCATCGGTCTGAATGAAATTGGAGTAGGAGTCCATACCGATGCGCCGATACTTGGCACTCACGATCCCCGCGGTCACGGTATGTTCCAAGCCAAAGGGGTTCCCGATGGCCACGACCCAATCTCCCACCTTCAGGGCATCCGAGTCCCCCAGGGGGAGCGGCTTGAGTGGGGCATCCGGGCTGATCTTGATCAGAGCGAGGTC
>JASFQI010000278.1:0-6712 GCA_050115555.1 Desulfobacteraceae bacterium | reverse complement strand
TCGCAGATGAGGGTAAGGTTCTCCTCGGAGATGTAGTTGTACTCGGCCTGCACATCCTGAAGCAGGGCGATGAGATACCGCGGTTCCCCGGGGTAGCTCTCCAGAATGCTGTCGATGTCCTTGCCGTCCTGTTTCACGTCTCTCATCCTTTCTGATCGAATGGGCGTTCATTGAATAGGATCCGCTCTTGGAGCTTCTTCCGCTCTTTACATCAGCAACGGGCGTGCCATAAGGCTATCCCATTGATTCTTATGGATATTTCGCATTGACGCCGGGCTCCCAGCAACCAATTTTTGTTTCACAGCTGAAACGTTTCTGCATGCCTGAAACAATTAACTCCCTTTTAATAATACATTTTATCCCATAAAATGTGGACGTGTTTCAAGTGAATTGTTTCAAGCGCTTGAAACATCGAACAGCGGGAAAAGGACGACCCGGGGAAACGAAAGGAAAGGGGAAGGTACTGGCAAAGAATGCCTAAGCATTTCAATGGGATACGGATTCAGGGGAGAAAAGCCCTGCCAGCCCCCGGGGAAGGAGGAGACCGGCTGCCATGAGGCCCATGCCCGCCAGCGCCAGGTTCCAGTCCCATCCGCTCGTCCAAAGCATCTCCTGAAGGCCCATGTAGAGAATCGCTCCCAGGAGCGGTCCCCATCGTGTTCCGGGGCCTCCCACGAGCACCATGACCACGGGAGTCAGTGCGTTCTCGAGCCCGAAGGCCGACTGCGGGCTCACATAGCCCATGGGAAGCGGGTAGACCCCTCCGGCCAGGGCTGCGAGCACGGAACCCAGGATCAGAGCCTGCCGCCGCACGACGCTCGAGGGGACGCCCGAAGTGACCGCGGCCTTAGGATCGGCTGCCGTTCCTCGAAGCGCACGTCCGAACCGGGAATCCGGAAGGACATCGTGTATCCAGAGGCTCACGAGGAGAAGGAGCAGGGTCCACCTGTAGGGTCCTGTACCCAGGTTCAAAGCCTCGGGCAGAGATAGCCCGGCCGTACCCCCGGTCAGACCCTGTAGGTTCCGGGCGAGGAGTGCGAAAAGGAGCAGGGTGCCCAGGGAGGTCAAGGCGAAGCTCACCCCCCGGAGAGGAACCAGGAGAGGTGCGGCCACGCATGCGGTGCAGCCTCCGGCGGCTCCTGCAGCAGCAAGGGCGGCCCACCACGGGAGCCCGTGCAACGCGGTCAGGGTGGAGGCGTACACGCCGATTCCGAAAAACGCCCCATGCCCCAGGTGGAGCTCCCCGCCGTACCCTCCGAGCAGGTCATAGCTCAACGCCAGGATCCCCTGAAGAAAAAGCGTCCAGGCAACCATGGCCCCATAGGCACCCAGGCCCTGGGGACCCAGCACCCATAAGGTCCCTCCTCCCGCCCCGAGAACGATCCAGCGCCTCATGGCTCTCTTCTCTTTGCAAGTACGGGCGGAAGCCCCAGAAGCAAGGCATAGCCCAGCACCGGTCCCCACCTCAGCCCCGCCGCCTGGCCGATCCAGGCCTCGCCCACGCCCAGCCCCACGCCCAGGCCGAAAACACGAAGGGGAGAGAGAGTTCCTCCCAGCACGGCGAGCACGAGGGCTCGAACCGTCATGACCATGCCCTCGTGGATGGACACGGTGTAGGAGAAGGCCAGGAAGCCCGCGGCCAGGGCGCAGACCGCAAATCCCAGCGCAGTGGCCGTTCGCCCCAGCCTCCCGGTATCCACGCCCACGAGCCACACCGGCGCGGTCCCCCGGTTCCACGCCACCAGTGCCCTGCCCCAGCGTCCCTTTCTCAGGTACACGTGCATCCCGAGGGCCAGCCCCATTCCCGCCCCCACGAGTGCAAGCTTGGCCGGCGGCAAAGCTATTCCCCGCCACAGAAGCGGCGGCGGTGCCCAGAAAAGCGCCGTTCCCGGAAGGGGCCACAGCCGGCCGCCCACATCCTCCAGCAGAAACGCCGCGCCGAGTGTCAGGAGAAAAAACGAACGTGCCCGTTCCGCGGAATGATCCCCTCTCCAGAGGGTCACAGGGTGAAGCACCCACCCTGCCAGAGCGGACGCGGCCACCATGCCGGGAAGAAGCATACCGGCGGGCGCGACCTCCAGGGTGAGGATGGTGGAGAGTGCAAGAGCCCACCCTACGCAGAGGTGCCCGTAGGCGAGATGCACCCTGCCGCCCGAGCCCAGGATCGCCTGGAACCCCACGGCTGCGGTCCCGTATAATGCGCCCAGAAAAGCGCCGCCCCCCAGGGTCTGCACATCCGGGACCATGACTACTCCGCCTCTCAAGGCGCAATCGAAGGGTAGATGTGGCGGGCCGTGGCCTTTTCCGGGGGCCACACGATTTCGTATCGCCCTTCCTGGATCTGAGAAGGGTAGGTATTGACGGTTCCTGCGCCGTTCGGGCCGAATCGTACCGTGCCCCCGACGGTCTCGGTCTCACTGGAACGAATCTCCCGCATGACTGCTTCCGCCTCCAGGGTACCGGCCTCGGCCAGGGAGGCCTCCACCACCTCGAATGCCATCATGTAGGCCGGTGCCCAGGGGTAGTCATCCAGGGAAATCCCGGCCCGCGCCAGGATCGAGCGAAAACGCTCGTGCTGCCCCAGGGTCATTCCGGGCGTCCAGTAGGACTGGCCCGTGACGAGCTCGGCACCCGAACCGAGTGCTTGTTGAAAAATCCCGCTGTGGTGAATGGCGTGAAACTCCCGCGGGGCGAGGCCGTGCTCCCGTGCCTGGCTGATGAACTGCACGGCGAACGGGATGTTGGCGGCGATGAACACGATGTCCGGATCCAGGCGCCGAAACTCCCCGAGGATGGAGGAGAAGTCCCGACAGTCCGGGGGCGCGAACCTCTCGGCGACCACACGAATCCCGGCCTCTTCGGCCAGGGTCCTGGCTCCCTGGTGCACCCCCCTGGGATGCAGGGTGTCCTCCACCACGAACCCCACGGTGCGGGCTCGGGCTTCCGAACGGAGCATGTCCCAATACCGGTACGTGTATCTCGGGGCCTCGTCGATCACGCAGGCAATCCATCGGTATCCACGGTTGTAGATCCTGGGTGCATTCGCGCAGATCGCCACAAACGGAACGCCGTGGGCTTCGGCCGCCGTGGAGGCGGCAAACGTGAGCGGGCTGGAGTAGGGACCGAACAGGAGATGGGCGCGGTTCACCACTGTGAGCCTTTCGTACATGCGCCGCGCCGAGGCCTCATCGCTTCGATCGTCGTACACGGTGATCTCCAGGGGATGCCGCTTCAGCCCTACGCGCAACCCCCCGCGCCCGTTCACGTCCTCGGCCCACGCCTCGAACAGCCCTCGAAAGGTCCCTACTTCGGTAGCGAAGTGCCCGGTCTCGGACACGGTGGCCCCGATGCGCACGGGCTCTGCCGCTCGAACCGTGGAAACACACAGGGCGGCGGCAAACACCAAGATCCAGGCTTTTCTCGGAAAGGTCATGAGATGTCTCCTCTCGTTTCTCGAACGCGCCAAAAAAAACAGGCCACCCAGTGCAGAGCCTGGGTGGCCTGAAGAGGCCTGGCATAACTCTTGGTCGCCCTTATGCCACACCGCGCCACGTCTGTCAAGGCAGGGGGCGATCCGGATCGGATTCTCCCATGCGAACGATTGAATGGCCCTTGTTCACGCCATTCGAAACCAACCGGCCGTGTTGTCCAGAATGCGTTCCATCAGCCAGTACGTGTCTTCCATGGCGCGGATCCGGGCCCTTACCGCATCCTTCCCGAGCACATAGGTGCTCGGGACCCACTCCTCGCTGTGCTCCCGCGCAAAGTAGTCCACGAGGTCCAGGGTGAGTTCCGGGTGAAACTGCAAGCCCACCACGGGGCGCTTCGGACACACGAACGCCTGGTTGGCCGTGGCCTCGCTCGTAGCCAGCCTCACACACCCGGGCGGCAGGGAGAAATGGTCCACGTGCCAGTGAAAGGTCTCGAATGCCTCCGGCACCCCCTCAAACAGGAAGCTCTCCTTTCCTTCATCGGTCAGGAGGACCTCATGCCATCCGATCTCCTTGTGCTCGGCGCGAAAGAGATCACCCCCCAGGATCCCTGCCAGGACCTGAGCGCCGAAGCAGATCCCCAGGATGGGCGTCCCCGATTCCAGAACGTCATGTACGAAGGCTTTTTCACCCGGGAGCCAGGCATTGGAGGCCTCGTCATCGGCGTGGGGTGAACCGCCCATAACCATCAACCACTCCACGTTCTCCGCACGCGGAAGGGCTTCTCCTTTGCAGACGTAGGTTCGAACGACGGTGTGACCCCTCTTTTGAGCCCACAAATCGACGTTGGTGTTTGCATAGTCCAGAGGGTCGTGTTCCAGGAGGTCGAGTCTCATCGTCGGTATCACGTTACCACATGGAGTGATCAGTCAAACGCACCTTGGCTCGCGTCATGGACGATGCTCCCCCCGGTGATGGTCATGAGCACGGGAATCTGGCCGATCTCGTGGGGATCGACGGCGAGGATGTCCTCCCCGATCACACAGAAATCCGCAAACTTCCCCTGCTCGATGGACCCCTTGAGCTCTTCCATGTGATCCTGCCAGGCCCCGTTCACGGTATACGTGCGGATGGCTTCTTCCACCGAGATGCACTGCTCGGGACCGCTCACCTCACCGGAGATCAGGCCTTCCCGAAGGACTGCGGCCTGGACGCCCAACCTCCAGTTGGGGTAGGTCACGGGTGCGTCCGAGTTGCTGGTGAGGTTGACCCCTTCATCCAGGACCGTGCGCGCCGGCCATTCGTAGGCCGCCCTTTCCTCACCCACCACATATGGCTCGAAGTCCGCGATCATGGCTCCTATGAACGGCTGCATGGCCACACCACAGTTCAGCCGTTTCAGGGTCTCGGCATTCTTCCGACTGATGAAATCGCCATGGATGATGTAATGACGGGGGTCTCCCGAAGGGCGCTCATTCATGGCCTCCGCGAAACCTTCCACGGCCGCGTCAATGGCCCGGTCACCCGTGGCGTGCAGGCCGATCTGGTATCCCTTGGAATGGATGTACCGGATCATGGCAATCAGGTTGTCCCACTGCTCCTGGTCCGTTTTTCCCGGGATGACGGAGCTCCCGTGCCCAAAATCACCGCCTATGTAGTCCTCGTTCATCCAGGACGTGTACGTGAGCGGGATGCCGTCAGCAAATATTTTGACTCCGGGAAACCGAAGCCAGTCGCTATCCACCCCTCTGGGGACCTGGAACGTCTCAATGTTCCTCTGGATATCCTCCAGAGTGAGCGCCCCGTAATCGCCATAAAGCAGGAGGACGTTGACCCGGGCCGTAAGCCTCCCCTCTTCGAGGAGCTCCCGGTAGATGTCCACGAACTCGCCACTCATCACACCGTAGAGGTAGGCTTCTCCACCGGGACCTATGGCCGCGTCCGTGAAGCTGGTGACCCCGTTGGCGTTCAGATGTTGAAGCGCGGTGAGCACCGCCTGCCTCTTTTCTTCACGCGTCAACAGGGGCACATGGCGCGATACCAGCTCCTGGGCCTTGGGCTCCTTGAAAATGCCGGTGGGCTCACCGGTTGCCGGATCCCGCTCCATCTCGCCGGATTCCGGATCCGGCGTATCCGCCGTGATCCCGGCCACCTCCAGGGCCTTGCTGTTGACCAGCAGGGTGTGGCAGGAAAAATCGGTGAAGGCGATGGGGTGGTCCGGGGAGACAGGGTCGAGGTCCTTCTTTCGCGGAAGGCGGGACGGATCGTTGCGACACTCCTCCAGGGAGCTCTGGTCCCACCCGAAACCGCGAATCCATTCCCCAGGCGGCGTCTCCGCGACTTTTCCTCGAAGGGCTTCCATCATGTCCTGGATGGATTGAACCGCCGGATAGGTCAGGTCCAGGGAGATCGGAGGGCGGCTCGCCCCGAAAAAAGGCGCATGCATGTGGGTCTCATTGATTCCCGGGAGAACGGATTTGCCTCGGAGGTCCAGGACGCGGGTGCCCGACCCCACGTGGGATTGAATCTCCCGGGTCGTTCCCACCGCTTCGATTCGGCCGTTTTTCACGGCAACGGCTTCCTGAATGGTAAAATTCGGGTCCACAGTGATCACCTTACCATTTAAAAGCACCATGTCTGCGGCCATGACAACCTCCATTTCTCGAGAGCACACACAGGTGAACGGGTCTGTATGAAACGGGGAAGGATCACTACTTCACGGTGATACGGTGTTTCTCCTGCCAGTCCGGCCCGAACTTGTGCTCGAAGTAGTCGGCCAGTCGATCAAACCACCGCCACCAGAGGCTCTTGCCCCGTTTCTTGGCCTCCAGGACGTCGGTCAGAAACACGTCGATTTCGGCCATCTTTTCCTTGGGAAGAAACGAGGCTGCACCCTCCTGGTAGCTCCTTTCCAGATCCTCGGGGGTCATGGCATTGGCCGTCAGCATGACACAGAGCACGTCCTTGTCCAATGCCAGCTTGAGCAGGTCGTACCCCTGGACTCCCATGATGTCCAGGATTGCGATGTCGAAGTAGTGCGTCTCCAGCTTGTCCCGCGCTTCTTCGAAGCTGGAGGCGAACTCGAGATGGCACATGTCCAGCAAAACCTTCAACGTCTCCAGAATGTCGGGCTCGTCATCTACAATAAGAATGTGTTTTTCGGCCAAAGGATGGGTTTCAGACATATTCGAACCTCCGCACGATGTCGAGAGCCCCGTTGCCCTCTCCAAGGATGTTCCGCGTCATTGCGGACGTACAGGAAGATGAGGTTACAGCATCAG
>JASFQI010000277.1:0-6718 GCA_050115555.1 Desulfobacteraceae bacterium | reverse complement strand
CATCAGGTTGTCAAGAGCGTCTGCATGATGTGCTTTCAGGTCTGCGGTATCCATGCCCATATCAGGGAGGGTAAACTGGTGCAGGTTGAAGGCATGAAAGAGCATCCCTGCAGCAAGGGGGCCATTTGCCCTCGAGGCGCAAACATGCCCGAGTATGTGTACTCTCCGGATCGGATCCTTCACCCCATGGTGAAAACACCACACGGAACCTGGTCCAGGGTCTCATGGGACGACGCACTGGACAGAGTAGCTGAAAAGCTCATGGAGATAAAAACCCGCCATGGCGCGAGAGCGGTGGCCTTTGCGGTAGGCTCTTTGGGAGCCGAAGACATTGAGATTTCTGCCTTTTTTCAAAGGCTGCGGGGCGTTTTCGGGAGTCCCAACTTCTTTTCCATAGAGGGTCACTGTTTTAAGTCTCGTATTTTATCCCGCCAGTTGACATTCGGAACCTACCCTCTGGAAGACCCGGACAATGCCGAATGCGTCGTTCTCTGGGGTCACAACCCGGATGCTACGGAGCCGGCACTGTCCTTCAGGCTCAAAAATTCCGTTAAGAATGGAACCAGACTCATTGTCATTGACCCCAGGAAAATTCCGCTTGCCAAGCACGGCATCTATGTCCCCGTGAGGCCGGGAACGGATGCAGCCCTAGCCCTCGCCATGACCCATGTAATCATTACCGAGGGGCTTTGCGACATGGACTTTGTCAATAAATACTGCACCGGTTTTGAAGAGCTCTCGCAGCACGTTAAGGGATATACCCCCGAAAAGGTCGCACCCTTGTGCGGGGTTTCGGTATCGGACATCTACATGATCTCTCGGGTGTATGCGGGGGCCAAATCCGCATCTATTATCCAGGCCATTGCAGCCATCGATCAGTACAACAACGGGCTGCAGACAAACAGGGCTTTGGCCATCCTTCAGGCCATCACGGGAAATTACGACAAGCCGGGGGCATGGTGCACAAACCCCCTGATGCGCCTGACGGATCTCAGAGTGCCTGTGGAGGAGAAACCCCTTGGGGCTGATGAGTGGCCGTTGTTCCATTCTCTCTGGGGACGCCCTGTGCCATACGGGCAGCAGATGGTCCTTCACGACGCCATTTTGAATGAAAAGCCTTATCCCGTAAAGGCGCTGTTGACGGCAGGAGCAAACCCGGCCGCGGCCTGGCCGGATTCCCTCAAGACCAAAGAGGCCTTTGAAAAACTCGATTTCATGGTGGTGAACGATCTTTTCATGACTGAAACCGCTCAACTGGCCGATGTTTTTCTCCCGGCATGCACCTATGCGGAAAAGCTTTGCATTGCCTACAACTACGGCTTGGTGTTCGGCATGCCCTATGTCATGCTGAACAAAAGGCTGATCGAGCCTCTTGGAGAATCCTGGCCCAACTGGAAAATATTCTCCGAGCTGGGACGCAGAATGGGTTATGGGGATTATTTCCTCTGGAACAGCGATGAAGAGGTAGTATCGATGATGCTGGAGCCCAGCAAAATAACCCTTGAACAACTGCTGGATCAGCCGGAGGGGTTGTGGTTCGGCAAGCGTTGCTATGATATCGACGCCCCCAAACAGATCCGGACCCCTTCTGGGAAGATTGAGCTCTATTCGAATACCCTGGGAGAGGCCGGTTACGAACCCCTGCCATCCTATAAAGCCCCTGTCCACAGCCCGCAGGCCAGGCCTGAAATCGGAGAAAAATACCCCTTAACCCTGCTTCCCGGGACCAGGGTGCCTTACTTTACGGGGTGGCAGCACCGGAACATACAGTCATTGCGACGTTTGGCGCCGGAGGCGGCGGCGGAAATCCATCCCAGCACAGCAGAGGCCTATGGCATAGTGGATGGATCATACATTCTTATCGAGACAGTGAAAAACAAAATAACAGTGAAGGCTTCGGTTACCCCTGATATTCTTCCCGGGGTTTTGGGATTGATACATGGATGGGAACGAGAGCAGAACGGCAATATACTGACCGAGTATTCCCCCAATGATCCTGTAACGGGCTACCCCGAGCTCAGAGCCATCGCTTGCAGAGTTCGCAAGGTCATGTGACTTATCGCAAAGTAAGATATAGAGTCCCCCAGGCTGAAGCCTGGATCCCAAAATTATTTCAATCTCTTCGAAGTTGGTCCGAGCTCTTCCACACTGTGCGCGTCCAGAAATCGGGGGGCTTCATTCATCCACGGCGAGACTCGTGTAGCCCTATCTGCGAACGTATAAGCGATGGCCACTAATCCGTATCCTGTCTATCCAGGTGGTACGCGTGCCCGTGTTTACTGTTCCAGCAGGGCTTCGAGTGCAATCTGCATCACAATCCGCACACGGTCGTAGATTCCAGGGTCCTTGCTGGCACGCGAGCCGGCCACATTGAGTACGCTGATGTCATGGGACTGAATCCAGGCCGCAAGCACCTCTCCGGACTCGGAAGGCAGCGTGCTATTCAGGTCGATGTGCAGGAACGACTTGCAGAGCTCGGTCGCGAAGTCTGCGGTGCGCTTGGATCCGCCTTTGAGGTCTCCGTGTGAGAAGATCACCGTGCCGTCGGAATCGAGGACATTCTGTTTCGTACGCTTGAGGTAGTCCTTCGTGGTCATCTCGGTGAGGTTGTACCTCTCCGGCAGGGGCCCGGCTTCTGTGAGCCGCCCCTCTGGAATCCAGCCGCCATGGGGGATACCGAGCGCTATGGCCGCGTCGAGGCCTGCCTGGTCGGCACCGGTTTGACCGCCACTGATGATCCTGGTGAGCATGGGTGTTGCCTCTGATTCCTGCCAGCCGCCCAAACTTTATTATCGAACACTGAAATCAGGGGAGGTGAAAAGTGATGGAGTCGCAAAAAGTCCGTGACCTAGAGATTTGCCTCTAGCGATTCCAATACGCTACAGCACAGCCAACAGCGGTCGAGCGGGTTTTTGCGAGACCGTCAAAAATCGAAAGGATTGCTGCACAACAGACGGATCCGCTATGAATTTAAAGATGACTGCGATCAGGGGGAAAAAATAGGCGGAGCCCCTAGAGGCCCCGCTCTCAGGATGAAGACCGTTTAAGGAAATCAATCTTTCTTGTGAAGCTTTTTTCTACCCAATCCGGCAAGGCCAATCATGCCGGCCCCGAGAAGCAACATGGTCGCGGGTTCGGGAGCAGGGTTCGGAACCAGATAATTTTGAGAAGCTTCCCCTTGTAAGATACAAGGATCATCAGAATAGTCACTCGGACTTACGGCAAGCAACCAATCGTTCAAATAAGCCGTCTGGTCACTCGCGGCATTATATTGCTCGATCAAGGCACCAGCTTCAACCGTATAGTCTCCACCAGGGTCAAATCCCATCAGTTGCCAGATTGCGGTTTGTGCGACTGCCTTGTTTTCGTCAGTATCCTTCAGTGTAAACCAGTGGGCGAACCATGTAGCTGCAAATACGTAGTCGATTAGTGTGGAGTCAAGTCCGTAGTCTTCTAACGAGTTGTCTATGGTGAAAAAATCATAATAGACCTTGTTTGAATTTCCATCTGCATCTTCAACACAGAATATTTCTTCATAAGACACACCATGCCCGAGAAAGCCATAATTGATTGTTGCATCATAATCCGCATAATAGTTTCCCTGAATGGGCCCTGAATAATCCATGTCCATATAATCGTAGCCGAGATACCCTGCAAGCGCACACATGGGATAGGACAAAAACAGCACAATGGTCAATATTCCCCATAACTTTTTCAATTTTCGCTCCCCATTCCCTTTGAGGGTTGGATATACGTCCTCATCTACTTCTCACAAAAACGACTAACCTGATTCACCTCGAGGCTGAAGCATCAAAGGCTTGTTTGTGGATCTGCGAAATTTGTGCCGAAATCTAGGGGAGCATAGCCTTAACTATTTCAGATAGTTAGAAAAAGAGGAATTTCAACACCACAAAGAGACGAGTAACTGAAAACCATAAATGGGAAACCCTTTACACTATTCGACCATAACACTAGAGATCAGGAAGGCGGCTTGGCAGGAATCGTGTTTGCCTTCTCTGATAATGATGGATCCTCGGTTATGACTTCATTTTCTATCCTCTCATGGCGCAAAACCTGCTTCGAATTACCCATACATAAATCATCCTGAACTTTCGGCCCGTTACTGACTATTTCTTTTCTTGAATTATTCATGAAATACAGCGCTTTGGATGTTCGAGATTGTATCCAAAAGATCTGCGAGGAGGAGGATCAGGGCTTCATTTCTTAACGCTTGAAAAACGCGAATGGAGTGATCCCGATTTCAACATTGAAAGCCGTCGATCAGATCTTGCTCGGCCTCGTCGAGGGTAAGCAATGTGGAAGCCGTGAGGTGGATCTACAATCTTTACGGATAAAGAAGGTAGGTGGTGAAAGGGCCTTATGCTCCCGTTTTCAGGGACGGGGCGAAGGCCCTTCCTTATCAAAAGTGGCCCTCGATTGGTGCCGGGGATTGCGGTTCTTCCTGAACACTCCCTATCAGACCGCCCCTGATAAAGAGCTATCTTTTCCCATGGAATTCGCCTCCCGCCCACTGGTCCCCGCCATCCCAGGCTCTCCAAACTCCGCCGATACCCTGGGCTTTCCCCCCCACAAAGGCAGCGCCTGCTGCATCCTCGGAGGTATCGAGGGCCGAACCATCAATGTCTCCACTATAGGACTCGATATCAAAGGTCGAATCATGATCAATCATACCGGTCCCATTGTTAATATGGACCGTGTGGCCCGCGCCGGACGCATCGATCGAAAAATCAGACACCTGGCGGCTCCCGAAATCGACATCGCAGGAGAACCCGCCTGAAAGCTCATGCACATCAGCAGCGGAGCTGTTGACATAGACCCCTTTGGCTTCCCCCGTATAGGTGTAGTGAGCCCCCTGGGACTGTAAATAGTCAATGTAGTCTGGATGGGTAATGTCTCCTTCGATATGCCAGATCTTGCCGCTTGCCGCGTAGTAATCATTGACCCCGTCATCACCTATTTTTCCGATTTCCGTTCCAGAGGTATCCTCCCACCAGCCCCATTCCATGTATTCGTGGCCGTTTTCATCCGTGTAGGAGTTCGCCTTGATGTACTGGAAGGTGTGGGGGGAAGCCAATGAAATGTCGCCGCCCGTTCCCCAGTCGAACTGATTCACCGTGGCCTTCGTCAGAGGTGCATCCTCTTCCTGCAGGACAACTTGGTAGTCTGAGCCGCCGTCATCCCCTTGAAAGTACTCGTAGCCCACGAGTGCCTCGGGTCCGCCGGTTCGGGAGGTAGGTCCGTCCTGTCCCGGCTTGTTCGATTCATAGAAGGGGGTCTTTGTGGGAGGTCCGGGAGAAAACCAGGCCAGCCCATAGGTGTTGTTCGTGATGAAGAAATTGAATCCGTAAACTCGCCCAAGGGTCATTCCCTGAGAAATGTCACCGCCTCCGGTCACCTCCTCGTGCACTTCAAGACTCGTGGTGTTGATGATTCCCTCCATGACATCAGCCGAGGCCCCGATGCCAGAGTCCCCCTCTGAATCCCCTAACGGATCCCCGGCCTCATCTTCTCCATCGCCTTCGGTATCGTCACCCGTGCCCCCGCCTGCGGAATCCTCCATCCCGGTTCCATTTTCCCCATTGGAGGTCCCTTCCTCATGCACTTCCGCTTCTGCGGATATCTGGTTGAGCGTTCGATTTCGGGGATCAAACGTCTTCTGACCCGTGGCCGTATTGAAGTCCTCATTCGGGTTCACCTGAGCAAAGCGCCGGCCGGTTAGAGGATCCATGACATCCAGCTGGCCGTCTCCACACGCCACGATGGTGCCTGTTCTCGAGCCACTGCCTGAGCCTGCTTGGGTAAGGGAGAAAGGATGACTCCCTTCTCGGTTTGCAACCAAGACCCCGCGGGTCTCCGCACGCTCTTCCTCAAGCCGGAAGACGTGCACTCCGAACTGGGTCCCTCGCACGCCCACGACGGCGGTAGGCGTTTTCACCTTAAAGCGCGTCTGCTTGTACCGGAAAAGTCGAAGGGCGTAAAACATGGCCTTGCCTTTGATCATACCAAAGAGCGAGGTCTTTTGACCCCGCTCAGGACGATCGATAAAGGTCTCCACGGAAAAATGTGTGTCAGGGGCCATGTTCACCACATCGTCGCTTGAGAAGCGGATGCGGCACCTTGAATCCGCTAAGGTGAAGAGCTCATCGTTTTCATGAATGGGATCCCCCTTGGAGGCGAGGAAGGCCCGCTGATCGGCCCGGTGCACCACCACAAGCGTCCCCTGAAGGGCATGTACCAATCCGGCCCGGGAAAAGCCGCCAGCCGGCACATACGTGTCCCGAATATCCAGGTCCTTCAAGGCATCAGGCCGCTTTTCGGGTAGCCTTGCTTCGCCAGCCCGTGCTGAAGGAGCGGCTATGAAGAGAAGGCTGATCAATACCAGACAAAGGAAAAACGGCAGCAGCGTACGTGTCCGACTCATCGAAGGGACCTCCGGTGCGCATATGAACCGAATCAAAGCGAGTTTTGAGAAAGTAATAATGGGAGTGTGAGGAATCATAGAATTCCGCCTGCGGATTGTCAATGCCGGCAGATTTACTGTGCGGAAAAAGTCTTGAGATCATGATGAAACGGATCTTGCGGCATGCGAACTTGTTCACCACACAGCGCTACCTGGGGAGGATCAGAGCCGTCGAAGCCATGAGGTGGATCGACAATCTCCACGGATAAAGAAGGTAGGAGGCGGAAGGGTCTTCTG
>JASFQI010000276.1:0-6724 GCA_050115555.1 Desulfobacteraceae bacterium | reverse complement strand
TCTCCCAACTCATCGGCGGTGACCCTGGGAACGAACCCGAAAAGGCGGGACACGCTCTCCCTCAGACCCTGCATGTCCCAGTCCTCGGGAAACGTCTTCGGGTCGGTGTACCGCTCCAGGAGGTCCTGGAGCTTCTCCTCCATCATCTCGAGGATAATCTCCTCGAGCTTTTCACCCAGCATGACGTCCCTGCGCAGGGTGTAAATGATCTCCCTGTGCTTGTTCATCACGTCGTCGTATTCGAGGAGATGCTTCCGAATGTCGAAGTTGTGGGCCTCCACCTTTTTCTGCGCATTCTCGATGGCCTTGGAGATCATTCCCGCCTCAATGGGCTGGCCTTCTTCCATGCCGAAACGATCCATAATGGAGGCGATCCGGTCCGACCCGAAGATCCGCAACAGGTCGTCCTCGAGCGAGAGGTAGAAACGCGAGGAGCCCGGGTCGCCCTGCCGCCCGGAACGGCCCCGAAGCTGGTTGTCGATCCGGCGGCTCTCGTGACGCTCCGTGCCCAGGATGTGCAAGCCTCCGAGCTCGGTCACCCCCTCGCCGAGCACGATGTCCGTACCGCGGCCCGCCATGTTCGTGGAAATAGTCACAGTCTTCTGATGACCGGCATCGGCAATGATCTCCGCCTCCTTCTCGTGGTGCTTGGCGTTGAGGACGGAGTGTGGAACCCCCGCCCGCTTGAGCATCTTGCTCAGCATCTCCGATTTCTCGATGGAAATGGTGCCCACGAGCACGGGCTGGCCATTTTCGTAAAGCTCCCGGATCTCCTCGACCGCCGCCTTGAACTTTTCCCGCTCGGTCTTGTAGATCACATCCGCATAATCCTTTCGGATCATGGGCTGGTTCGTGGGCACCACGGCCACGTCGAGCTTGTAGATGTTGTTGAACTCCGCCGCTTCCGTGTCCGCCGTGCCGGTCATGCCGGCGAGCTTTTCGTACATGCGAAAGAAATTCTGGAACGTGACGCTGGCCAGGGTCTGGTTCTCTCCCGCCACCTTGACCCCCTCCTTGGCCTCCACGGCCTGGTGCAGGCCGTCGCTCCAGCGCCTACCCGGCATCATGCGCCCGGTGAACTCGTCCACGATCATGATCTGACCGTCCTTGATCACGTAGTGGACATCCTTTTCAAAGAGCCAATAGGCCTTGATGAGCTGCTGCGTGGCGTGGAGAAGCTCCGAGGCGTTCATGTACCGCTCCTCCAGTTCCTGGAGCTTCTGGGCCTTTTCCGATTGGCTCAGTTGGTCGTCTTCCCGAATCTCATGCGCTTCCAGGTCCATGTCCGGGAGCGAGAACTCTCCCAAATCGGTCCCCGACAGGAGTTGAATGCCCTTGTCCGTGAGATCCACGGAGTTGCCTCGTTCGTCGATGACACAGTAGAGCTCCTGGTCCAGATCGGGGAGCATCTTTTGTGCACTCAACATGCTCTCGGTCCGGTCGATGTGCTTTTTCAAGGAAGGGTTCTTGGCGACCATGTCCAGGAACACCGGATTCTTGGGGTCTCCCCGCTTGACCTGCACCAGCTTTTCGATGGTGCCGTCCCCGGGGTCCTCCTCGTCGAGCATGGATCGGACTTCCTTCAGGATCCCTCGCACCTCTTTCCCCTGCTTCTCCTTCAGGCGAATCACGAGGGGCTTGACTTTCATGAAAATCTCGTTGTCGCTGTGCTCCATGGGGCCGCTGATGATCAACGGGGTGCGCGCCTCGTCGATCAGGATGCTGTCCACCTCGTCCACGATCGCGTAGAAGTACTCGCGCTGCACGAGCTCCGAGGCATCGTATTTCATGTTGTCTCGAAGGTAATCGAACCCGAACTCGTTGTTCGTCCCGTACGTGATGTCGCACGCATACGCCTGCTTTCGGGCCTCCTCCTCCATGCCGTGCACGATCACTCCCACGGACAGGCCCAGAAACTCGTAGATCCCGCCCATCCACTCGGCGTCCCGGCGGGCGAGGTAGTCGTTCACGGTCACCAGGTGTACCCCCCTGCCGGTCAGGGCGTTCAGGTAGAGGGGAAGGGTTGCAGCCAGGGTCTTTCCTTCACCGGTCTTCATCTCGGCGATCTTCCCCTGGTGAAGTACGACTCCGCCGATGAGCTGCACATCAAAATGGCGCATCCCGAGAACGCGTACAGAGGTTTCCCGTACCACCGCAAAGGCCTCTGGAAGCAGGTCCTCCAGTGTCTCACCCCCTGCGAAGCGGGCTCGAAACTCGTCCGTCTTGGCGCGAAGCTCCTCGTCCGAAAGTGCCTGGAGACCGGGCTCCAGTTCGTTGATTTGCTGGACGAGCGGGTCCAGGCGTTTCAGCTCCCGCTCGTTCTTGCTTCCAAACAGGCCTTTGACAATTCTTCCAAGCATGGGATGAACTCGATTCCTTTCAAAGCGCACGTTGAACGTTCCCCGATGCGGACTTCGGTTTCGGGTCGGCTTTGATAGCCCTCCGCCGTCGCACACCCGGGAACCCAAAGATCAAATAACCATTTAGTTTACATGAAACGGGAAAAAAGAAAAGCGTCAAACCGATGATTCGAACGCGATCTCGTTTTCCTGCTGGAGAGGAATCGAGTCGCTGTCCGGTGAAGTTTCCCGGGTGTTTGTGGGACCGATAGAATGCGAAATGGCCCCACAAAAAACTCGGCGAGACAGAGACGCAACCGAAACACGATGGACCCGAAAATCCCCTTTTCTCGCAAAACCGTCAAACTCCAAGAAACATAGTAATCTCAGAGTCTTGCTTTTTCGAACCCCACGGCTTTACGCGTGAAATGAGGGATTTGGTCTCAGCGCCCCAAGGATAGACTCAGGACCCGCACCTCAGGATACGAAGAATAACCGTTTCTGGAAGGAAATCAGTTGATGATGTACCGCATGGGGTTGACGGGAACGTTCTTGAGATGGACCTCGTAGTGGAGGTGGGGACCCGTGGTACGTCCTGTGGTCCCGACTTTGGCGATCTCCTGCCCGCGTTTGACATACTCCCCCTTCTTGACCAGGATGGTATTCAAGTGGGCGTATCGCGTTTTCAAGCCGTAGCCGTGCTTAATGGTGAGAATCTTCCCGTACCCATAATTAGACCCCACACCCGTAACCACCCCGTCCGCCGGCGCAATGATCGGGGTCCCTTTTCGTGTACAGATGTCGAGCCCCTGGTGAAACTCCTTCTTGTTGGTAAAGGGGGAGATGCGTGAACCGAATCCCGAGCTGACCCAGCCTTTGGTGGGCCACAGGGACGGGGTGCACCGGAGCATGGCCTTCTGATTTTCCAGGTACTTATAAAGCTCTTTTTTCTCCCCGGTCCGAATCGCCGCCTCTTCTTCCAAGCTGTCCAGGGACTGATGCATGAGACGCACCAGGTTCTTGTGGGCCTTTTCCACGGTATAATCAGGATTGAAGACCGACGCATCGGATCCGCCGATGCCAATAAACGGCCTGCTCTCTTCTCCATCATCCAGGTTCACCATCATCTTGAGCTTCTGATCAAACTCCCGCAGATCCTTCATCGTGCCGCTAATCTGTTGAATTTTCTGGGAAAGGGCAAGAAGCTGAATTTTCTGCTGGCTGTTCTCCTTGCGAAGGCGTTCCAGTTCGGGCACGTCTTGCTTGACCTCGCGGTAGTCGCGTACCAACCAGCTCATGGAGAAGGCGGCACACAGGACGACCAACAGAAAAAACGTGATGAGGAATCTAGGGACCTTGATCTGGCGTACTTTCCTGGCCCCTTCGGACAGGAACATGATGGTAATCTTTTTGGCGGCCAATGGCTTCCCTTATCTCAATCTAGCGTCCCGGTGGGTGATTTGGGAGTGGAAAAGGCAACGAACCGACGAAAGGTCGATGCACATTACCACATCAGTTTTTTCCTTGTCAAGCGCTATCCTATTCCGGAGGGAGGCCCGTTCCCCACAGCCTCCAGAATTGCACGGGCGGTTCCCAGGGTGATTCCGGGAACTTCAGCTATCTTTTCTGGAGCGGCCCCTGCCAGAGCCTTGACGCTGCCGAAGCGGGTCAGCAGGAGCTTTTTCCTCTTGGGACCGACCCCCGGCACGCCGTCCAGTGCCGATGCCTTCATGGCCTTTCCTCGAAGCCTTCGATGGTATGCCACTGCCCGTCGATGGGTTTCGTCCCTCACCTGCATGAGGAAAAGAAGCACCGGATGATCAGGGGCCAGGGAAAGAGGATTTTTTCTTCCCGGGACGAACACCTTGTCCGCCTGTTCCCCGAGGTGGTCGTCCCTTTTTGCAAGGGCTGCCAGAGCAGGGCCTTCCTGCCCCGCCACCTCATCCACCACCCGCTTGACCACGGCCAGATGGCCCCGGCCCCCGTCCACCAGGAGCACATCCGGCCAATGCCCTTTGGGCAGACGGCGAGCGGTCATCTCCGCCATCATGGCGTAGTCGTCGATCCCTTCCACCTGGTGAATCCGGTAGTTGCGATATCCGCTCCGATCCGGCCGCCCCTCTCGAAATCGTACCACGGTGCCTACGGCCTTGCTTCCTTGAAAGTTCGAGATGTCCATCCCCTCGACCGTGCTCGGCCGCTCTTCCAGTCGAAGCACATTGCGCAGCTGCTCCATGACGTCCTCCCGCGCGGCCGCCTGCGCGCGAAGGAGATTCTCCGCATTGGTCTCGGCCATGGACACGAGCCGGCGTTTCTCCCCCCGCACAGGCCGGTGGAGGGTGACCTTCCGGCCGGCAAGCTCTGATATCCAAGCCTCGATGGATGCCCGATCGTCCACCGGGTGAGAAATCAGTATGCTTGCCGGGATAAACGTCTCCCGGGCATAATACTGCTTGATGAACGCCTCCAGGACCTCAGAGGGGGATGCCGCGCGCTCCCTGAAGAGGTAGCCTCGACTCCCGGCCAGGGCGCCGTTGCGGACGTGAAGATTGACCACTTGGAATACACCATCCTTAAAGGCCACACCGATCGCATCCCGGTCCTCCATGGACCGGGACACCACGTGCTGCCGCTCGATGGTCCGTTCCACGGCCCGAATCTGATCCCGGATTCGAGCGGCCTTCTCGAATTGGAGGCCTTCGGACGCCGCCTTCATGTCCTTTCCCAGGCGTACGAGGAGCTCCCGGTTTCGCCCCTCCAGGAAGAGCCTCACCTGCTCAACGAGATCCCGGTAGGTCTCGGGGGGCACATCCTGGGTGCAGGGACCGAGGCATCGGTTCAGCTGGAAATTCAGGCAGGGACGGGATCGCCTGGGCGGCTGATTTCCCCGGCATTTGCGCAGGGGAAAGATCGTTTCGATCAACTTGAGCGTCGTTCGAACGGAACCCGCGGATGAAAAGGGCCCGAAATACAGTGCCCCGTCCTTCTGGATCCTCCGAACGACCTGGAGCCTGGGGTAGGGTCGACGCAGATCCAGACGAAGGCAGGGGTAGCGTTTATCATCCCGAAGCACCACGTTGTATCGGGGCATATGCCTCTTGATCAACGTGTCTTCGAGGATGAACGCCTCGTTCTCCGTGTCCGTAAGCAGGGTATCCAGAGACCGCGCCTTTTGAACCATCAGGCGCGTTTTCGGCGGCAAGTCGGCCACCGGCTTGCAGTAGCTCAAGACCCTCTTTCGAAGGTTCTTGGCCTTGCCCACGTAGAGGATGCGCCCCGCCGCGTCCTTGAAAAGGTAGACGCCGGGTCCGGTGGGCACGTCGCGCCGAAGGGATTCGGGATCCAGACCCCGGTAGGAAATGGGTTCCTGATTCATTTCATCAGAATTTCGTCCCGCGCTTCCGTGTTAGTGCCCGGCCCACTCGCGGGGAATGCGCTTGACCATGATCGCCAGGTCGTGGAACGCACCGTTCGAGTCCTTGATAAACGCCTCCAGCACCGCTTCCTTGACGAAACGAAGCTTTTCCACACCGCGCATGATGGATTCATCCCGGCCCTCGACCAAATACATAACGAGCCTTTCCAGTCCCATGGACATGGCCGCATTGACCAGGTCCAGGAGCATCCAGGTCCCAAGGCGTCTTTCCCTGAAGGCCGGGGCTACCGAAATCAGGATCCTTCCCACATGACCCTCCGCTCCGGGTCGACCACGCACCAGCGCAGCCACGGCGATCATGTCTCCCTCGAGCACAGCCACTATGGAGATGACACGATCCGGGTCGGGGTTTTGGGCCCATTTTTTTGCGTACTCCGCCACGCGATCTCCCAGGCCCAGGAACCAGCGATCCTCGTCGGGCAGGCGGCTCAGCATGCGATGCAGCAGCGGCTCGTCATCCTCTCTCAGGGGCCTCAGGGTGACCCCGCTTCCATCGCGGAGGATGACTTCCTTGGGATAGTCCTTCAGGACGTGGACAAGCGGGGTGTCGGTATCCAAGATATTCCCTCTCAGGACACCCTGGTCCGCGAATGGGCCCGGCCCAGGGTTGCCTCTTGGGTGCAAGCCTCTTGTTCTCCAAGCTTGCACCTCGTCAGGGTAAGTGATACGAAAGAAACGAGTCAAGGCATTTGTCCGACCTCAACCCGGTTATGTCGGCTTTCTCGGGCCTCGCCCGAGATTGATTTTGAAAGACGTTTCACATGAAAGCGATGACCCATCGATTGTTCCATATCGGCCTGCTGGCTGCGGCCTTGGCCGCTGCGGGCCTCTCGGGGTGCGCCTCCATGACCCCCAAAGCCCCCCCCATGGCCGAGATCCGCGGCGTACAGGGGCGCTTTCAGCTCGGTGAGATCGTGGACCTCCACCAGGCAGAACGCGTCGACTTCGA
>JASFQI010000275.1:0-6755 GCA_050115555.1 Desulfobacteraceae bacterium | reverse complement strand
CGCCCCACTTCCTGCGACGAGCGGGGAAGAGGCAATCGCAGTGGTTCAAGGCCATAAAGGCCGAATCGATGCCGTTCTTCTCGACATGATCATGCCGGGAATGAGCGGTGGTGAGACCTTCGATCGAATCAAGGAAATCGCTCCATCGATAAAGATACTCCTCTCCAGCGGATACAGTCTGAACGAACAGGCCTCGAGCATCCTGAGACGGGGATGCGACGGATTCATTCAAAAACCCTACCAAGCCGCTGAGCTGGCAGGCAAACTGCTGGAGCTCCTCGGCTAGTGCCCGTCCAGAAATGCTTTTCGGGCATCTACGGCACCTTGGGGAACCTCGTGGAAATTCTCGCCGTCTTCGGCACGCTGTTCGGTGTGGCCACCTCCCTGGGGCTCGGGGTCCAGCAGGTGAACGCGGGTCTGAGTCATTAACATCCTCACGTCCGGCGGGGACCCGGAGCCTCCGGTGGGGCAGCGAATCTTCCGGGCCCTCACCGAAGGAACCGTTGGCGCCGTTCTTCTGGTCGCCGGGGGCTTGCTCGCACTTCAGACCGCGGTGATCACCACGGCCCTTCCGTTCTGTGTGATCATGATTTTCATGTGCTAAAGCCTGCAGAAAGGGCTGCAGGCCGATCCCTCCGCCGTGGGCGGGTCGAACCTTTTCCCCCAGTCGGAGCCAAATACTGAAGAAGCTGGCGCGAACTCAGGGGAACCCGCTGCAGGAAAAGGAGAACAGACATGACGTCCTGGCGATCGCGGCTGCGAGACATCGCAAAAAGCAAGGGCTCCGCGAAAGAGGCAAAAACAGGGGAGCAGAGCAAGTCGGCACGCGCAAAGCGTTTGGACGATTTTTTCGAACACACCGTGCTTCCAGCCTTTCGAAGCCTTCAGCGGGAGCTGGAGCAGATTCGCCCGAACGTCAAGGCCGAGATCGAGCGCGAGCCCTATCAGGTGACGCTCTCTGTGCTGAGAGACGATGAAAGGGAGTTTTTCTACACCATCCGCGAGGTGAGATACCACGAAAAAACCTTCGCGTTTCCCCAAATCGTGCGCCAAAGCGAGCTCAAGACGCAACTCGTCCAGGTGTCGATTCCAGGCAAGAATCGAAAAGCGCGAAGGCCGGAGGCGTTTTCAAAGGAGGGGATCATCGAGGACTTTCTCTGCCAATACGAGAACTGCCTCTGATACTGAAAAGACCGGTTCGAACGGGATTCGGGACCTCCTGCGCGAAGCAAGGCGTTCGAAAACCGCGCTTCACCGGCTTTTGAAAAAAACCGATCCCCATGAATTACCGGGGCTCAATCAGGGATGGATCGAATTCCTCGGGCTTTTCGAACCCCAGGAGGTTCAACAGCGTGGCGGCCACATTGGAAAGCCCGGCCCGCTCCAGGGAAGCCATGCCGTACTCCTTTCCATACAATGGATCGAAGATGGCAAACGGCACCGGGTTCAGGGTATGAGCGGTCTTGACGATTTTTTCTCCCTCCCGACCCTGCGTGAACATCACGTCCAGGTTCCCGTGATCCGCGGTGACTACGGCGATGCCTTCCAGTTCCTGCATAACGGCAAGGAGATCCCCCACGCATTGATCCACGGTTTCCGCCGCCACCACGGCCGCTTCCATCGAACCCGTGTGGCCCACCATGTCGCCGTTTGCAAAGTTCAGGCGTCCGAACCGGTAGGCCCCCTCCCGCAGCATGGCTGCGGCTCGCTCCTTGATTTCATGGGCCTTCATGCGAGGGGCCCGGTCGAACTCGATCCGGTCCGAAGGAATCTCCACATAGGTCTCCAAAGACCGGTCGATGTACCCGGATCGGTTGCCGTTCCAGAAGTAGGTCACGTGACCGAACTTCTGGGTCTCGGAGATCGCGAACATGGAAACACCTGCAGCGCAGAGGTACTCACTCACGGTCTTTTCGATGACCGGAGGCTCGACAAGAAAACGCGGGGGCATGCCCGTATCCCCGTCATACTGCATCATCCCGGCGAAAAGGGCGTCGGGCCGATCCCCTCGATCAAATCCCTTGAACTCGTCCAACGTAAAGGCCTCGGAGATCTCAATGGCCCGGTCCCCTCGAAAATTGAACAGGACCACGGCGTCCCCGTCGCGAATCGGGCCCAGGGGATCTCCCTTCCCGTTCACGACCACGAACGCGTCCATGTACTGGTCCGTCATCTCCGGGTCCTCCCGGTAAAACGTTCGAATGGCCTCCTCGGCACTTCGAAACTGCCGGGCCTTTCCGTGAACGTGGGCTTCCCACCCCCTTTGGACGATGTCCCAGTCCGCATAGTAGCGATCCATGGTGACCCGCATGCGCCCGCCGCCCGATGCGATCGCGTAGTCGAATGCGTGCCCCGTGGAAATCCTCTGGAGGAGGTCCTGCGTGGGAATGACGTAATCCAGGGCCGAGCGCTCGCCCACATCCCGGCCGTCCAGCAGGGCATGAACCCTCACCCGCTCGAAGCCGGAATCCGCACATTGGTTCACCATACTGTAAAGGTGGTGAATGTGGGAGTGCACATTGCCGTCCGAGAGCAGCCCCATAAAGTGCACCGTGCCCCCGGACCGCGCCCGGTCCGCAATGTCCCTCCACGCTTCACTCCGGAATATCCTCCGCGACTCTATGGCCTCGTTGACCAGGCGGGCACCCTGGGCGAAAACGCGTCCCGCACCCAGGGCGTTATGCCCCACCTCGCTGTTGCCCATGTCGTCGTCCGTGGGGAGTCCCACGGCCGTTCCGTGTGCCTGGAGCTCGGTGTAGAGGTCCCCTTGAAAAAGGGCGTCCAGGGTGGGTGTGTGCGCGAGATAAAGCGCGTTGGCGTCGTTCTCCGGCCCCACGCCCACACCGTCCATGATGATCAGAAGAAGCGGCCCCTTGCGACCGTGGAACCAGTTCAGCTTATCGAGATGCAACTCCATTCCGTTCCACATTTCCTTTTGCCGGTTCGTTCATTCGGCGTAGAAAACCCTTTGGTGCAGCGAGGTCGTGCTTTACGCACACTCCATAACCCCTCACCGGATTTCAATTTCCGAGCCCTACGGACAGGAGCAACCCCCGCTAGGCGGGGAAGAAGGAGGATGATGAGAAGGCTCTGAAACGATGCCCTCCTCCATCTCCCTCTGCTTGATGTCCATGAACTGCTCGAGCCGCCTGGCTTCTTCCTCCTGCTCATTCCGATGCTTGACCCCTTGGCCTTCTACTCCCGGGCCGGAAGACACACCTGTCTCCCTTCCGTTCGTCAGCGGACCCTCCACGCCGTCCATGAAGATACCTACCCGGTCCGGATCGTAGATCACGGGGTCCAGGCCGCGGGGGCCGGCGCCGATCCACTCGTTCTCTCCGACCATCTGAGTTCCACTGTCCACGAGGGACGTGACCCTCACCGTTCCCTGAGAGACAAAGATGTTCACCATCAGCGGGCGGGCCGGTCCTTCGGCGATCATCACAGGCTCGAGAGAAGCCACGCGGTAATTCCCATCGAACGTGCCACCTAAAAAAGGCATCTCCTTAATCTCGGTCCCGAACTTGGTGCCGCGCACACCCACTGTGGCAGTAGGGGTCTTCACCTTCATCTGAACGTCTCGAAAGCTGAACAGCCGAATAGCATAAAACACCACCCTGCCGCTCGTGGTTTCGAAGAGGGATTTCTTTTTCCGTTCTCCCAGGTCCTGGGTGATTTCTTCAATGATCAGATCGGATCGCGGGGCCATGGTCACGACGTTTCGGTCGTGAAACGTGATCCGGCATCGCGCTGTTCCCAGAGTGTACACCGCGTCGTTCTCGTGGACCGGGTCCTCCTCGGACGCGTAAAAGGCCTTGCCGGTCGACCGGTGCAGCACCACCACCCTTCCCTTCCCCACGATGCGCAGGAACTTGCCGACCTCCTTGAAGGAGGACGGAACATACCCGTCTTCGACCGCCAGCCCACGGAGTGCCTCGGGACGCTCCTGCGCCGATATCGGTGCAGCGATCATGCACAACGCGAAAAGGACACCCGCCCAGAACAGGCGCCTTCCACAGAATTCGTTCCTTGCCATCGTCCGCCCTCCTTACCGGTTCTCATGCGGTACGGAAAAAATCATACTGAAACGATCATAGGGGCTCCAGAAATGGTTTGCAAGACCCTTGCTCCAGGGACTTGGTTTATCTCAGAATCGCTTCCCCAGTAAAACCGATCAAATACTATCTGGAACGATCCAACCCTCTGAAACGACAGGGTCAGATCTCCCTGGTCCCGGAGTTATACGAATCCTCCGAAAAAGGCCCGGGCGTTTGATAGGTTCGGCGGTCTAAGCTCCATGGGAACCGCCCGGAGGGTGGCTGGCTGTGCTTGACCGTTCCATTTTGCTGTGGGATAAAAAAGAAAAGGAATGATTGAATCCCCCGTCAGTAAGCTTGAGGAATGCGCAAGCGAAGTATTTTCACAGAATGCCCTCAGCAGATGCCCCAAGGAGGACCAGTGACCCGATGAAAATCGCGCAGATCGAGCACGAAGGAAAGCTGACACTTGCAAAAATCGAAGGGGATGTCTGCTTTCCGTGCGACTTCCAGGGCGACCTGATCGACGCCATAGGGGCTTCACGGCTTCCGGAAGCGATCGGGGCCCCGGTTCCCCTCGAGCAGGTGCGTTTCCTGCCTGCCGTGACCCGGCCGTCGAAAATCGTGGCCATTGGTCTGAACTACATGGACCATGTTCGTGAAAGCAAGGGGAGTGTCCCCGAATCCCCTTTGGTGTTTGCTAAGTTCCCCAATGCGCTTGCCGCTCACCAGGACCCCATTTCGTGGGACCCGGAGGTGACTCAAAAGGTAGACTTCGAAGCGGAACTGGCGGTGGTGATCGGTCGCACCGCCTGTCGCATTTCCGAGAGTGAGGCTTTGGACGCGGTCTTTGGATACACTTGTGGCAACGACGTGAGCGCTCGGGACCTTCAGTTCGGCGACGGCCAATGGGTTCGCGGCAAGTCCCTGGACACCTTCTGTCCGCTGGGGCCCTGGGTCGTCACAGCGGAAGAGATCCCCGATCCACACGATCTCGCCATTGCCTGCCGGGTCAACGGGCGCACCATGCAGGAAAGCCGAACCGATCAGATGATCTTTCGTCTGCCCCGTCTCCTCAGCTACCTTTCCCGCCACTTCACTCTTCAGCCCGGAGACGTGATCCTCACAGGCACACCCCACGGCGTGGGCGCGTTTCGGGACCCGTCTGTCTACCTGCAGGACGGCGACGAGGTCGTGGTGGACATCGAGCACATCGGGTGCCTGATCAATCCGTGCGCCGTGCGCTCTTCCTCGTGACGCCTCCATGGAACGGATCTGCAAGGGTGTATACCTGATTCCGGGCCCGAAAAACGGGCGTTTTCCGTTTTCGAACTCCGTGTTGATCCTGGACCGTACCCGCGTCCTCATCGACACAGGCTGCGGGGACGAGACCCTGGCCCGTATCGAGCGGGAGTATGCCCCGGACCTGGTGTTTCTATCCCATGCCCACCCGGACCACTGTTCCGGGACCCGGCAATTCCCCTCGTCCAGGGTGTGGGTCCCGCGGGAGGGTCGCGATTCCATCGGCGATCTGAAGCGGATGGCCGAGCGATTCATCATCCCCCCCCTTCGCGAGGAGTGGACCGATTACATGCACAGGGACCTCGGATTCCGGGAGTTTGCTGCATCCAACACGTATGGCGAAGGGGACACGTTTTTCCTGGGCTCACAGACCCTGGTCCCTGTATACGCCCCGGGCCATTCGGACGACCACTACGTCTTCCACATCCCCGAGAACGGGGTCATGGTGACAACGGACATCGATTTCACGCGTTTCGGCCCTTGGTATGGGAACGACGAGGGAGATATCCACCGGTTCATTCAGAGCGTTCAAAAAGTGAGGGCCTTTGGGATGACAACGGCCGTTTCATCCCACGAGGGTATTTTGCGCGATGGTCTCGAGGAACGATTCGACCGGTTCCTTTCCGCGTTCGACCGCCGCGAAGAGCGTCTCATGGCTGTCCTGGATCGCCCGCAGACCCTGGACGAGATTGTCGATCGTGCGATCATCTACGGGTCGTTCCCGGTCCGGGCGCGCATCCTCCGGTTCTGGGAGCGGCAGATGATCGAAAAGCACCTGGCCCGTCTTCAGGAAAAAGGAAGTGTTCGCATTTCAGGGGATCGCTACGTCAGGACCTGAGCCATAAAAGAAACGCCAGGGCTTACCCCTTCCCCGAATCCATGCGTTCCTCTTCCCGTTCCGAAGAGATCACCACCCGAAGCAGGGCGCGGGTCAGGTCATAAATCCGGGGATCGTTGCTTGCCCTCGGCCCTGCCACGTTCAGAACCTGGATTCTGTGATCCAGAATCCACGCCCGCACGGTTCGGGCCGCCTCCAGAACGTCCCGCTCCCCCCCAAGGTCCACGTGAAGGCAAGGCTTTCGATGTTTTCGTGCCAGGCCCTGGGTGAGCAGGGATCCTCCAGTCAGTGCGCCTCTGGATACAATGAGGGTGCCGTCCCCTTCCTGAACATTGCGCTCGGTCCGATCGGCATACCTGCCCGTGGGCGTTTCCTTCAGGCGGTACCGGCGTGGAATGGGCCCGTCCTCGGCTCTTCGGCCTCGGGGAACCCAGCCGCCGTGTGAAACGCGCGCGCGAACGGCCTCATCCAGGGCGGCACGATCCGCGCCGGTCTGTCCTCCGGATACGATCCTCCGAATCATGGCAGTGACTCCGTTTTTCCCCCGGCAATTCCCGCGGATCAGCCTTTTGGGCTCC
>JASFQI010000274.1:0-6778 GCA_050115555.1 Desulfobacteraceae bacterium | reverse complement strand
ACCTCGTACTCGATCGTCTCCCACGCCATGCGCTCTCCTCCTGCCTTCTTTATCTGCACCCCCGAGACGTGAACCCCGAGCAGCGAGCTACGGCCCTATTCCCCATAAATGGTCTCTTCCACGAGGCGATAGGCCATCTCCGTGGGCGTCACGCCCGCCTCCCGGGCCTTCTCCAGGAGCCGTCGGGTCTCGTCCCGGCAGATGCGCTCGATCCTCGCCATGAGGGCCTCCATGTCCGCCTTCTCCATGTGAGTGTACTCCTCGTACCCGGTCATCACGCCGCCGATATTTTGCCACCAGTCGAGCACGAACAGGATCCCGGCCTGGTCCAGCAGGCGGGCCATTTCGTACTCCTCCTCCTGGCTCGACGCGCGAAGCTGATTGTTGGCCGGCCCGGCAATGATCTTGAACCGCATCCGGGGGATGCGCTCCGGCGTGAGGATTCCCCCCACGGCACAAGGGGAAAAGAGATCGGCGTCCACGAAGTAGATGGCGTCCGGGTCCACGGCCTGGATCGGCGCATCCGGATGGTCCGCGCGGAAGGCTTCCACCACATTCGGGTCCACATCGGTCACCGCGAGAAACGCCCCCTCGGCCAGGTAGTACTCGGCCAGGTGGACACCCACCGCCCCGAGCCCCTGTACGGCGATCCCCTTTCCCGCCAGGGAGTCCGTGCCCTCCAGGAACCGCACCGCCTGCTTCATGGCGTGGTAGGTCCCCCAGGCCGTAGGCCGGCCCGTGGGGCCGAGGTGGCCCTTGGTGCCCCCGGCAAACCCATACGAGAAATGCTCCCGCACCACGTCGGCCAGCTCGGCCGGGTAGTTCATGTCCGGTCCCGTGGCATTCCGGGTCCGGTCGTTCGCATAGGCCAGGAACCCCACCTCGTCCAGGTCTTCGAGATCTACAGGTGGGGCATGGACCGTGATCTTACACCCACCGCAGGGCACGTGTGCGGCCACGTTCTTGAAGCTCATGCCCCGACCCAGGTTCATGCCGTCGATCAGGACGTCGAACTCCGCCTCTTTCGGTTCGTGGCGGCGGATGCCGCCCATGACCACGATCTGGCTCCGGTTGTGGATGCCGAGCTTCACACTGTGAATGCTGTTGATGAAACGGATGTCCTTTTTCTTCCAGTAAAACCCTTCCAGGAGCATGTGCCGGCCCTTTCGCATGAGCCCGATCACCCGCTCCAGGTATTCGGACAGGCCGTGCTTCTCAAAAAGCGCCCGGCTCTCCTCGTCGTTGCGGTACACCGCGTTCGGGGTGAGCACGCTGTACGTGGTGAAGGTCCGGTTGAAGTCCCGCCACTGAATATCGTCGGCCCACTCCCGGGCCGTGTAAAGCGTGGCGCGGTCCGTGCGCCAGTCATAGTGGATCCGAATCCGATTCAGGTTTTCGTCCCGAAGGACGTCAAAAAGGCTCTCTCTCATGGAATGTGATCTCCTTTTCGGTGTATCGATTTCCTACAGCCCTTACCACAGGATGCCGGGGGAACCAATCGGAAAAATCGGCGCATGTCAAAGGAGTCGACACGCCGGGGCCTTTGGCAAAAGAGGATCAGAAAAGGAGGAGATTTTATCAGGGGGCGATGCTGAAACCTGATATACTCAGTCAATCGCTGAAGTAGGGAGATGAGTGGAACCTATGGACGTGAAGTATACGGGCATCAACCATGTCTGGGTCTCCGGGGTGATCGATCACGGGTTTATCCATTCCATTTACTCCCTTTGACCCCAACCACATCCCCATTGAGTTCAGCGCGCCCAGGCCCGAACTGGACGTCCGGGCAAGAGCTCGAATGAAGGACACCCGGCCCACGCGCCTCTTCTCATCGGGTATCAATGATTTGTATCCGAGTACCTTTCCCACAAAAAATCGGGATTATTCGCATCGCCTGAACGATAGAGATTCATGAGAGCCGTCAATGATTGATCACTGCAATCATCATGATGGTCTTTTCCTATCTTTCTGAACAGAAAGGTCACTTCTGGATAGGAAGCAAATCGAATGGAAATATTTTTCGGAGGGACAACGGAACCGGGTCTGAATCCATCCGGCAATGGAGTCCATTCGCTTTTGGAGGTATTGAGGGCGATCCAGGCGGAATCGATCTTCACGATCACGAATTGATGGCCATTGATGGTACATTCCTTGTCATTTTTATCAAGAGCCTCATTGTAATTATCCGCCTTACTGGTAATGGCATAGCGGATATCCCCAGGATTCTGGATCAAATGAAGGGCCTTGACGATTGCGATAAAGGATCGGGCATAATGTGAACATCCAAAGGCCGCTTTTGTTTGGATAATATCCTCTGCAGAAGGCGCGAAAAACACATCTGCCGGGTTTGATTGCATAAATTTTTGATGCCATGCCTTTAGGATTTGTTTTTGTTCCGAAGAAAGACGCCATGTGCATAGGAATCCAAGGCTCAGTTTTTCCAATTTATCGTAAAGGATAAACGTGCTTGGTTTGATAGCGTTCGTGTGAATCCCACGTTCTGCATCCCTTATGATCTCTGATACCTTCAATAGCTGGGATAATCTGTCCTTTTTGCTATCCGAATCCAGGGCGGGTTTTACTACGTTGATGGCATACTCTTTGACGACGGGCGTGACTGCGATCAGCGAGCATGGATCTTTGGAAAACGCGGAAGTGGAAACCGAAAAGAAAACAAAAACAAGAAAGAATACAACGAATGGATATCGCGTCTTTTTCATCCAATCCATGGCTCCAATTGATGGGACAGAGCCCCCGTCCGCGCCGGGGGCTTGCATTGTGAAACACGCAAGGCGGTGTTGAAAACTTGGGGCCATCTGAAGGAGGCTACTTCAGCAGGTTTCATTATTCAAGCCGTTTCTCTTCGACTCCCTGCTTTTTCGCGACGGAAACGGCCTTCTTCAGGAATCTTCCTCAAGGCAGGGAGGAGGACGTGCCGCACACACTGCGGAAGAAACCAATGTTTTTTACCAGCGTCCCTTTAGGTTTTTCTGGATACCTTGGACTTGCCACCATCGCCTTGGCCACATTGGAAACCTGGAACAAGTCGAAAGCCAGAAGGCAAGAGGATTTCACACGGAGCCGCTGGGTTACGGAGAGGAAAATCACCTACCCAAGCGACATATAGGCGAGGAGATCCCTTCCCCTCGGCTTATCAATCCATTCTTAAGGCATAAAAAATAGTTGACAATCCAACTAACTTGAATTAATTAGTTGGCTATCCAACTATTTTAGGGGCAGGCAATATGTCCATCGCCAACCAGTCTACACTCGTTCGGTTTATTTCTTTTATCGGCCGCTGCAGCCAAATGTACTTTGATCGAAAATTGAGCCAGACCCATATCAGATCCGGGCAAATGCGCATATTAAGAGCCTTGGAAATAAGGGACGGCATCAACCAGGAGCACATTCGGCTCCTTTCACATCTTGACAGGGCCACGATCGCCAAAACTATCAAGCCGCTTGTCCGTGAAGGCTATATTCAGCGGACGAAAAACCCGGACGACAAACGCGCATACCAAATATCCCTGACCGACAAGGGGCGGGAGCTCATGCCGATGCTTGAGCAAACCATCCGTGCCTGGACGGATATTCTGACCGCCGGTTTCACCGATGAGGAGAAACGCTCTCTTGACGATCTTCTGGCCCGCATGTCGGAAAACGCCCGCCATCACCTGTTTGATCAAGGATCGACCCGTAAGGGAGGCGCATTGAAATGAGGCGGATCAAATGGTGGGTATGGGCCGGCGCTATCCTCCTTGTTCTGGGGAGTATCTTCGTGCTTCAAACCGGAAGCCGCACGGATCGGGGGGTCTATCGAACCGTTCCCATCCGCAGAGGGGATCTCAAAGCAACGGTCGTCTCCACGGGTCGGTTAGCCCCGGTCAAGACGGTGGAGGTGGGCAGCCAGGTTTCCGGAAATATTCGCAGTATTCTGGTGGACTACAACTCTGAAGTCAAAGAGGACCAGATACTGGCGCTTATCGATTCGTCCGTTTATGCCGGTCAGGTCGATCAGGCCCGAGCCCAACTGGAAAAAGCCAAGATGGAACAACTTGAAGCTCACAATGCCGTGACCATTGCGAAAAGTGCTTGTCAGGGTACCCAGGCCCAACTATTTGCCGCCCGAGCCACCCTTGAGGATGCCGAACGCATCTACAGCCGCTTCAACACCCTTGCCGAGCGAGGGATCGTGCCCAAAGCGGAAAGAGATACCGCCCTGGCCCGGCGTGACCAGGCAATCGGCGGTGTCCGCGTGGCCGAAGCCCAGATTGAAACCGCCAAAGCCCAACTGGAACGTGCGCTGGTTCAAAAACGAAATGCCTCGGCCGACGTGGCGGAAAAACAGGCAGGCCTCGACTTGGCCAATACCAGACTGGATTACTGCACAATCAAATCCCCCATCGATGGCGTTGTCATCCATCGCAATGTGGACGAGGGGCAGACCGTTGCGGCCACGCTGCAATCTCCTCTGCTATTTTCGATTGCCGAAGACCTCAAACGCATGCAGGTCGAAATAGACGTCAGCGAAGCCGATGTCAGCCGTATTGAAGCCGGGCAGGATGTTGAATTCAATGTGGACGCCTATCCGGACAAAACGTTTACCGCCGTCGTCCGGCAAATCCGCAACTCAGCCACCAATATAAATGACGTGATTACGTACAAGGTCGTCGCCGATGTGGATAACAGCCATCTTATGTTGAGGCCGGGCATGACCGCCAATGCAGCCATCCTGGTGTCCACCGTAACCGACACCCTGATCCTGCCGAATGCGGCACTGCGCTATAAACCGGAGGCCAGCTCCACCGGTGTGCCGAAAGCCCGGGAACAACGACCGGTACGAGAAGGAGATCTGTATAAAAAAGCAGTGGCCGCCCTAAAACTCAATTCGAGCCAGTCGGATGAACTGGCAAAATCTATCGGAAACGCCCGCCAGAAGCTGAGAAGTGCATATGCCATGCCTGAGGAAAGCAGAGATCTAAATATCGCATGGCACGCTTTCTTCACTCTGGTTTTGAAGGAACTCGCCCAGATCCTCGATCAGAACCAATTGACCAGATTCAAGATCTTCAGGGAACGGCTGATCGAATCCATTAAACATCACGCCTCAAACAAGCAGCGGCATGCCCGCGTCTATCTGCTCCGGGAGCATGCACCTGAGGCGGTGGATGTCGTTATCGGAATCACCGATGAAACCGAAACCCAACTCATCGGAAACGGCCTAGTTGAAGGTGACTTGGTGATCGTCGGAAAGGCATTCGCACAGATTCAAGACGATAAACCTTCTGCTTCCCTTTTTTCGAGGCTGAAGCCGTAAGGGACAACCAAAATGGGCATTCCCGTTATTCAATTGGAAGAGATAAGAAAGCACTATCGCATGGAAGCAGAAACGGTGATGGCCCTCAAAGGTGTGAGCCTGCAGGTCGACGCCGGTGAATTCACCGCCATCATGGGATCCTCCGGCTCCGGTAAATCGACCCTGATGCACATTGCCGGCCTGTTGGATTCCCTGAGCGAAGGCCGTTACACTTTCGAAGGCAGGGACGTATCCTCGCTGACCGAAAGCCAGATGGCCGAAATCAGAAATCAGCGCATCGGATTCGTTTTTCAAAGCTTCAATTTGTTGCCTCGTTGTAGTGCCGTCGAGAATGTGGCCCTGCCCATGATTTATCGCAGGCCGCCGCTATCCGGCTATCGGGAAAAAGCCATGTCCTGCCTGGAGATGGTGGGTATACCCCATCGAGCCAACCACTTGCCTCGCCAGTTATCCGGCGGACAGCAGCAACGTGTCGCCATCGCCAGAGCATTGGTGAATGATCCGGCCTTGATCCTGGCTGACGAACCTACAGGCAATCTGGACACGGCGACCGGAAAGGATATTTTGCGCCTGTTGCATACGCTGAATAAAAAAAACATGACCATCGTCCTGGTCACCCACGACGCCGAGGTGGCAAGGACGGCGCGGCGCAGAATCATCCTGCGCGACGGAAGGATCGAAAAAGAGGAAATTGGATAGATGCGGATATTGATCACCGTCCTTCATTTGGCGGTTCGAGGACTGATCGCATACAAGACCAGAAGCCTGCTGACCATGCTGGGCATCATCATCGGTATCGGCGCGGTAATTATCATGATCAATGTGGGCCGTGGTGCCAGTGCCGATATCCAGCAACAGATTCAAAGTCTGGGCGCAAACATGCTGATGGTCTATCCTGGATCAAGCCGAAAAGGCGGTGTCCGGGCCGGCTTCGGCAGCAAGGCAACTTTAAGGATAAAGGACGCCGAGGCCATTATGAAAGAGTGCCCATCGGTCCTTAGAGTAACGCATATCACCGCCCGGAGCGCCCAGTTGGTGGCGGGTGACAATAACTGGAACACGAACGTTTCCGGTACGACCGCCGACTATCCATTGATTCGCGACTGGCCAATGCAGGAAGGCGAATTCCTGACATCGCAGCATATCCGCAGGGCAGCCAATGTGGCCGTTCTGGGTACGTCGGTCAAGGAGAATCTCTTTGATCCGGGCACGCAGGTGATCGGCCGTGCCATTCGAATCAACAATGTCCCCTTTCGGGTGATCGGCACGTTGGCCGCCAAAGGCAGCGATCCACGAGGCAGGGACCAGGACGACACGGTCTTTGTTCCCCACACGACCTTTGTGCGCAAGCTGCACGGCAGCCGATTGCCCGGAATGGTCCATATTATTTGTCTCTCAGCGGCCTCCAAGGATCAGATCGAAGAAGCCAAGTCGGAAGTTGAAACCCTGCTTCGGCAGAGA